>JADCJL010000287.1 GCA_020247055.1 Acidobacteriaceae bacterium
GAGACGGCAGTTGCGGTTCGCGTGACGCTGAGCCAGGCGGGCGGGGTGCTGACGGTCCAGGTGGTGAAGGCGGCGGGGGAGGGGGTGACGGTGACACTGCCGGAGCCGCCGGCGGCGGGCGCCGAGCCGGAGGAGGCGCTCAGATTGACGGTGCCCGTGGCGCCGCTCTGCGTGAGGGGGAAGCTCTTGTCACCGATGGTGAGGGTGGCCGAGCGGCTGTTGACCGAGTTGTTGGCGCTGGCGGTCCAGCTGATGGTGTTACCGGTGGTGGAGACGGTGAGCCAGGCGGGGTTGCCGGTGACGGTCCACGTGGTGTAGTCCGGGGGCGTGGGGGTGACGGTGATGGAGCCGGAGGCGCCGGCGGCGGGGGCGGTGGCGGAGGTGGGGCTGAGGGCGACGGAGCCGGTGGCGCCGGATTGCGAGAGCGAGAACGTCTTGTCGCCAATGGTGAGGGTGGCCGAGCGGGCGGTGACGGAGTTGTTGGCGCTGGCGGTCCAGCTGACGGTGTTGTTGGTGGTGGAGACGGTGAGCCAGGCGGGGGCGCCGGAGACGGTCCAGGTGGTGAAGTCGGCGGGGGTGGGGGTGACGGTGATGGAGCCCGATGCGCCGGCGGCGGGGGCGGTGGCGGAGGTGGGACTGAGGGCGACAGAGCCGGTGGCGCCGGATTGCGAGAGAGAGAAGGTCTTGTCGCCGATGGTGAGGGTGGCGGAGCGGGCGGTGACGGAGTTGTTGGCGCTGGCGGTCCAGTTGACGGTGTTGCCGGTGGTGGAGACGGTGAGCCAGGCGGGGTTGCCGGTGACGGTCCAGGAGGTGTAGGTGCTGGGGGTGGGGGTGACGGTGATGGAGCCGGAGGCGCCGGCGGCGGGGGCGGAGGCGGAGGCGGGGCTGAGGGAGACGGTGCCGGGCGAGCCGGGCTGGGTGAGGTTGAAGGTTTTGTCGCCGATGGGGAGGGTGGCGGTGCGGGGGTTGGGATCGGGATTGGCGGCGGCGGTCCAGACATGGGGGTTGGCGGAGAGGTCAACCGCGAGCCAGGCGGGCTGTCCGGAGACGGACCAGGCGGCGGAGGCGGGATCGGCCGGGGTGACGGTAATGCTGCCGGAGCCGCCGTTGGTGGGGGCGGTGGCGCTGGTGGCGCTGAGGGTGACCGAGCCGCGGCTGAAGCGGCGGGCGGATAGGTTGGTGAGGGCGTTGGTGTTGAAACTCGAAAGCGCGGCCATGGTGCCGAATTCGTCTTCGATGCCGATGGTGGCGCCGCGCCCTCCGCCGTAGACGGAGCGGCTGGACTGGACTTCACGGTAGTTGTATTGGACCCCTCCCCAGCGGTTGATGACGATTTGGAAGGAGAGCGGGTAGGTTCGGCTGGTGTCGGATCGGTGGGCGATGTTCTCCCAACTGACGACGAAACTTCCCCCCGCGGTTCCGTAGCGAATGGTGCCGCCGGTGCTGGGGTCGAGGTCGTCCCAGAAGGGATAGAGGGCGTTGTTCGGGGCGGTGGTATTCGGGATCGTGGTGTTGACGAATTCGGTGCCCCCGGTGGGGCTGCCCAGAAGGAGGAATCCGTTGGCGCAGACGTAGGCGGTGTTGTACTGGCCGCCAAAGAAGGGGAAGGAGAAGGGTAGGGCGACGGCGCCGCTAATACTGTCGTCGCCCAGCGAGAGATCGGTCAGGCCGGTGGTGTCGATCCAGGAGTAGGTGTCGCTTGTGGTGGTGTAAGGCGGCTGGACGTGGATGGTTTGGGAGCGGCTGGCGGTGCCGTCCGGGCCGGCGACCGTGAGGGTGGCGGTGTAGGTTCCGGAGGTGTTGTAGGTTTGGCTCGTTGAGCCGCTGAGGGCGACGGCCGAACCGCCGGCGCCGGCATTGAGGGTGCGGGAGGTGAGTGTGCCGAGCGAGGAGTCGGTGAAGGTGACGGTGAGGGGAGGGGAGCCGGAACGGGGGCTGGCGGTGAAGTGGGGGATGGGACGCTGGAGGTTCGCGAGGGCGCGATAGAGATTGAGGCGCCCTCCGGAGAGGGTGGTCTGGTCCAGGTTCGACCGTGCATCGGTGGCGAGCAGGAGCCGGCGGATGAGTTCGTCGTAGGCGAGCGCGGGGAACTGGGCCTTGAGGAGGGCGAGGGCGCCGGCCACGTGGGGCGTGGCCATGGAGGTGCCGCTTTTGGAGCCGTACTGGTTGCCCGGTAGCGTGGAGTAGATGGTGGAACCCGGCGCGCCGAGATGAACGCGGCGATAGCCGTAGTTGGAGTAGCCGGCCTGGGCGTCGTTGGCATCGGTGGCCGCGACGGCGACGATGTTCGGGAGGTCGTAGCTGGCGGGGTAGGTGAGTCCGGTGTCGTTGTTCGAACCGGCGTTGCCGGCGGCGGCGACGAAGAGGACGCCCTGGTT
The DNA here is from genome assembly GCA_020247055.1 of Acidobacteriaceae bacterium. Lineage (GTDB taxonomy): Bacteria > Acidobacteriota > Terriglobia > Bryobacterales > Bryobacteraceae. The sequence continues at coordinate 2,379 of JADCJL010000287.1, forward strand.
TTTGGCGGTGTTGATGGCATCGTAAAGGGTCTGCGAGAAGCCGCCGCCTCCCCAGGAGTTGCTGAGAATGTGGACGCCCTTGCTGAGGGCATATTCGATGCACTTGATGGCGTCGGAGGTGGAGCCGGAGCCGCCGGAGGACAGGAATTTCAGCGCCATCAGCTTGACGTTCCAGGCCACGCCGGCGACGCCGGTGCCGTTGTTGCCGACGGCGCCGATGGTACCGGCGACGTGGGTCCCGTGGCTGTTGTCGTCCATGGGGTTGCCGGTGGTGGTGATGGCGTTGATGCCGTACACGTCGTCGATGTACCCGTTGTTGTCGTCGTCGATTCCATTGTTGGGAATCTCGCCGGGGTTGGTCCACATGTTGGCGGCGAGATCGGGGTGGTTATAGTCGATGCCGGTGTCGACGACGCCAACGATGATGGAGGGGGCGCTGGTGCGGAGGCTCCAGGCTTCGGGGGCGTTGATGTCAGCGTTGGTGGTACCGCCGGTCTGACCGGTATTATGGAGCCCCCACAACTGGCTGAACGACGGGTCATTCGGGAATGTCTGGGTTTGATTGATGCTGACCAGGTAGTCGGGTTCGGCCAGTTCGATGAGGGGATTGGCGCGGTAGAGGGCCAGGGCCTGTTCGACGTTGATTCCGCCCGGCAGGCGCAGCATCTGAATATTGCCCAAGCGGGCGAAGCCGCGCGCCACGGTGGCGCCATGGGTTCTGTGCAGGGCCTGCAGCAGGGAACTCGCGGCGGTGAGCTTCGGCTTGATGAGAATCTGGCCGGGCCGGTAAGGGGCGTATTTGAGCGGCTGGGCCGGCAGCAGGCCGGCAGCGAGCAGGAGGGGAAGAAGGAACCGGAGTGCTCGCGTCATTTTCCCAACCCTGTATTGTGACGCAAAACAGCGGCCACGCGGGCGTCTGCGGGGATTGACGCCTGGGAGTATACCGATGTAACGTAGTGGGTTAGCCGCTCCCGGTTGCGCGGCAATGCCCAAGATCTCTCTCCTGCATGCGCATCCGGATTCTCTACCACGATCGCTGTTTTGATGGAGCGGCCTCGGCGGCGTTGTTAGGCCGGTTCCTGCAGGAGTATTATTACCCGCAGAGCGAACTGTTGCCGCGGGGGGTGTTGCACCAACCCGGTTTCGGTTGGTCGCCCGGTGATCTCGACGGGGACGAGAACGCGATTGTCGATTTTCGCTATGCCACTGACCGCCGTCTGGACTGGTGGTTTGATCATCATCTGACGGCGTTCCTGAGTCCGGAGGACGAGGCGCACTTCCGCCGGCAGGGTTCGCCGCAGAAAGTCTGGGATGCCTCGCGCGCCTCTTGTACCGGCCTGATTGCGGATTTTCTGCGGGACCGGTTTTCCTATCAGGCCGAAGGCCTGGAGGAGCTGATCGAGTGGGCGGAGATCATTGACGGCGCCAAGTACGCGAGCCCGGAAGCGGCCGTCGAACTGCGGTCGGCGGCGGCGCGGTTGCGGCTGGTGATTGAACACGCCGAACGCGAGGAGTTACGGACCGAGGTGGTGCGGCGGCTGCGGTTCCGGTCGATGGAGGAGGTGCTGGCGGTGCCGTCGCTGCGGGCGGTGGCGGACCGGTGTGTCGAAGAGCGGCGGGGGGAGATGGGGTTTGTGGTCCGGCGGCTGGAACGGCGCGATGCGGTGGGGTACCTGGACGTTCGCGGCCGCGAAGGCGCCCGGCCGAACCGGTTTCTGCCCTATTGCGTGTTTCCGGATCTGGAGTATCTGGTCACGGTGTCGGCGGGCGATGCGTGGGTGCGAATTTCTTTGGGAACCAATCCGTGGCGGCGCTCCTCTCGCGCGGTCAATCTCGCCGAAGTGGCGGGCCGCTACGGCGGCGGAGGTCATGCGGCCGTGGCGGGGATTAGTCTGCCATCGCAGAATGAGGCTTTGGTGCAGCAGGTGCGGGAGGAGATTCTAGAGACGCTGACGTGCGACCGCAACGTTGCCGGCGCTTCCCGGTAACGCACCCCCGGTAACAAACAACCGGCCGTCCGCATCTGGGAGGAGTATGCTAGAGGCGCTGGAAGCTGCTGTCAAAGGGCCTCCGCGAGAGGTGATTATGATTTCGATGAAGAAGATCGTTCTACCCGTTGACCTTTCGGAACGTTCCAAGGCGGCCGCGGGCGAGGCGAGGAGTTTGGCCAAGCTGTTTGGCGCCGAGGTGGTGGTGGTTTATGTGCTGGCGCCGATTCCGATTTACGGGGGCGGCCTCGAGATGGCGCCGCCCGTGAACTGGTACGAGTTGCAGCGTCCGGCGGTTCTTTCGCGCCTGGCGCCATTCGTCGCGGCGGAGTTGGCGGATGTCGCGGTGAGGACGGTGGTCCGCGAAGGGGATGCGGCCAACGAGATTGTCGCCGTGGCCAATGAGGAGCGGGCGGATCTGATTGTGATGGCCACGCATGGCTACGGCGGATTCCGCCGATTCCTGCTCGGCAGCGTGGCGGCCAAGGTGCTCTCGGATGCGGCAGTACCGGTGTTGACCAGCGCCCATATAGACGAGGGGCGCGGCCAGCGGGAGATTCAGTCCGTGCTGCTCGCCGTTGATGTGGATCCGCGGGCGCCCCGCCTGATAAAGGCCGCCGCGGAGGTCGCCAATCTGTTTGGCGCCAAGCTGCATATCGTCCATGCGAGTCCGGACGATGCGGTTGGGCCGGGGCACTTTGTGGATCCGACGTGGCGCGTCGAGATCGCCAAACGCCGCGATGCCGCTCTGCGCGAGGATATGGCCACCGCCGGGGTGACCGCGTCCGTGCATGTCGTGGCCGGCGAGCCGGCCAAGGTGGTGCGGCAGGTGGCCGGCGAAGTCGGCGCGGAGCTCGTGGTACTCGGCCGGACGACGGAATCCGGCATGCTGGGACGCTTGCGCTCAAACAGCTATGCGATTGTGCGGGACTCGCCCTGCGCCGTGCTGAGTATCTAGCCGCCGGTCCGTTTACAATAGCGGGGTGACGGCAATTACCCCTTTTCATATCGCCTTTCCGGTGCATGACCTCGCGGCCGCGCGGGCCTTCTACGGAGGCCTGCTCGGCTGCCCGGAGGGCCGCTCTTCGAACGAATGGATCGATTTCGACCTGTATGGCCATCAGGTGGTGGCTCACCTGAAGCCGGGCCACCAGGCAGACCTGCACCATAACGCGGTGGATTCGCACGCGGTGCCGGTGCCTCATTTTGGCGTGATTCTCGAACTCGACCAGTGGCGCGCGCTTGCTGACCGTCTCCGTGCGGCCGGGCAGAAGTTCATCATTGAACCCTATGTGCGCTTCGAGGGGCAGGTGGGCGAGCAGGCGACGATGTTCTTTCTCGATCCTTCGGGCAACGCGCTGGAGTTCAAGGCGTTTGCCGATCGCTCGCAGCTTTTCGCGAAGTAGGCGTTCAACGGGCGAACAGCGAGCCGTAGCGGGAGTCGATCTGGAAATGCGTGACGCCGAGCGCGAGGAGGCGGGCGGCGTCCTGTTTGGGGCCTTCCCATTCGTCGCGCTTGGCCATGGTGTAGCGAAAGGTATTGATGGCGGCCACGCAGGGCACGCGCGCCTGGCGGCAGAGCGCGACGGTTTCGGGCGTGATCGCGCTGGCCAGTTCAAACAGGTAGTAGCGGCTGGCGACGTCCTCGCCGGCCGCGAGAGCCTGGGCGAGGCCGGCGGCGTTGATGGAGGCCTTGGCGGTGCGGGTGAGGGGCAGGGTAGTCGCGTTGCGGCCCCCGAGGAGATAGGCGGTATCGAGCAGGTTGTGGCGGGCCAGCAGATCGGCCAGATTCTCGTAGAACGACGGCGGCCAGTCGTAGGCTTTGAGGTCGAGCATCAGGCGGACCTTACCTTGGCAGAGCTGGCAGAGTTCGCGGAAGTGAAGGGGTTCCGCGTTGCCGGGCTGTCCGCGGAAGCGGCGGACCTCGTCCCAGGTGAGTTCGTCGACGCGGTAGGGCTGGTGGTAGAAGCGCCGGAAGTTGTCGTCGTGCTGCAGGATGGGTTCGCCGTCTTTGGTGCGGCGGACGTCGACCTCGATCATCCAGTAGCCGGCGGCGATGGCGTCGTTGAGCGAGGCGGCGCTGTTTTCAACGTGCTGCTCGTCGACGATCCCACCGCGGTGGGCGATGAGCCGGACGGGTTCCGCGGCCGTTAGAGGCAGTGCGGCGAGGGAGAGAAGGGCGCGGCGAGAGAGCATGGGCGGCGTTTAGAGAGTCCAGGGTTGGCGGTAGGGCCGGGAGAGGAGGCGGTTGGCGGCTTCGTCGTTGGGGAAGCGCTCCTTGACGGGGTCCCAGGCGAGATCGCGCCCGAGGCGGAGGCTGATGTTGCCGAGGTGGGCGATGGAGATCGACCGGTGGGCCTGTTCGATCGGGGCGATGGGCTGCTGCCGGGAGAACACGGAGTCGATGAAGTTGCGGGCGTGGCTGGTGCTGCGCGGAAGGCGCGTCTCGTTGGGGCCGGGGCTGTAGTCGAGTAACTGCAGCGGGCTGGCTTCGATGGCGCCGCGATTGACCCAGACCCAGCCGTCGGCGCCCTGGAACGTTACGCCCTGGCGAACGCGGCTTGAGCAGATGAGCTTGACGCCGGAGGCGTAGTGAGCTTCGAAGTGGAAGTCGGTGGCCGTGTTCCAAAGCTTCTCTTTGGCCCAGGTGGCCTGGCCGTTGCGGATGGCGATGGGGCCCGTGAGTTCGGTGCCCATGCCCCACTGGGCGATATCAGGATGGTGGCCGCCCCAATCGGTGAGCTGGCCGCCCGAGTAGTCGAGGATCCAGCGGAAGTTCACATGGCAGCGGGCCGGGGCGTAGGGGGCTTCGGGGGCCGGCCCCAGCCAGAGATCGTAATTGAAGCCGGCGGGGACGGGTTCCGGATCCTGCCGGTGGCCGGTTTGGCCGTAGTCGGGCGTGCCGCCGGGCAGACCGCAGAGCACCGTGTGGAGCTTGCCCAGCCGCCCGTTGCGGACGAGCTCGCAGGCGAGCCGGAAGCGCGGGTCGGAGCGCTGCTGCGAGCCGGTTTGAAAGATGCGGTTGTTGCTCTGGACCGCGTTCACCATGGCGCGGCCTTCGGCAATCGTCAGCGCCAGCGGCTTTTCGCCGTAGATGTCTTTGCCGGCGCGGGCCGCCGCGATGGTGGCGAGGGCGTGCCAGTGGTCGGGCAGCGCCAGGATCACGGCGTCAATGTCCGGACGCCGCAGCAGTTCGCGGAAGTCTTCGTAGAGCGCGCAGCCCTGGTAAGTTCCGGAGCGGCGGGCCTGGCCGTAGTGCCATTCGACGAAGTCGCGGGCCGGTTCGCGGCCAGCGATGCCGCCGTTCCAGTAGCCGGGCGACTGGCGGTTGACGTCGCAGACGGCGACCACTTGGACGCGCTCATCGGCCAGGAAGAGCTTCAGGTCGTTGATGCCCTGGTTGCCGCAGCCGATCAGGCCGACGGTGATGCGGCGGCTGGGGGGCGGGGCGGATTGGCCCTGGAGCACGGGGGCGCAGAGCAGGGCGGCGGGGAGGAGATCACGGCGGCGCATAGGGGTTTACCGGTTATTGAGCGGTTAGGGCGGCGACGACGAGTTGGACGGTTTTCGGGGAGGAGTCGCCGAGCAGCTTTGGATCGGCGGGTTTCCAACCGTCGCGGGAGCCGTCGTAGGAGTATTTCACGGGGAGGCGGGTGAGCGCCGGGTCGTACTGCCCTTCGTTGCCGCCGAGTTTGAAGACGACGAGGTCAAGCGACGGGACGACATAGATGCCGTGGCCTCCGGCGCCGCCCTTCCAGAAGGCGTCTTGGGGGAGACCCGCGATGTGGCCGTCGTCGTTGGTGTTGAAGTTGAAGCTGTGGGTGAAGTGGGGGTTGTAGGAGACGGATTGGGCGCAGAGTTTGGCGAAGTCGGCCGGGACCACCTGGCGCTTGCCCCAGCGGCCCTGGCGGAGCATGAGATAGCCGAACCGGAGCATGTCGGTAGAGCGGACGGCGATGGAGCCGCCGCCGGGGGTGTGGAGCATGCGCCCGTTGGCGTCGATGCCGCCCTTGAGCTTGGGCCGGTACATGGCGTAGCCCCAGGTGCCGAAGCCCAGCGGGCCGGCGAGATGTTTCCGCAGATACTCCTCCATCTCCATGCCGGCCACGTGGCGGACCATGATGGCGGGGATGTGGCTGGAGGCGGTCGAGTAGGAGTAGCATTCGCCCGGGTTGCACCAGAGCGTTTGATTGAGGGCAAATCCGTCGGTGGTCGAGTACGGGCCGTTGTCTTCGGTCGGCTGCGGCCAGGTCTGCCGGGCGCCTTTGACGTAGACCGGATTGGTGCCGCGGATTCCGGCCGACATCGAAAGGACCTGACCGATCGAGATCTGCTCCTTGCGGGGATCGTTCAGCGGGAAGGCGGCGGCGGGCAGAAGCTTGGGGGAAAAGATGCGGGTATCGAGCCCTTGCGGGAATAGGGCCGGGTGCTCCCGCATGACGATAGCCGTGGCCAGCGAGGTGAACGCTTTACCGACGGAGGCGAGTTCGGGCAGGGCCTCGCGATGGCCGCGGCCAAAGTAGCGTTCATAGACGAGATGGCCCTGGTGGACGACCAGCAGGCCACCGTGCTGCGTGGTGGTCTGGACGTAGTCAAAGACTTTGTCGAGTTTGGCCGTCAGGGCCGCATCCTGGCGGGTACGCCAGCCGCCTTTGCTGTCCGGGGGAGGGAAGTAGTCGGCCCCGCATAAGGCAAGCGTCGAGAGGAGAGCAAGAAGAGGAAGTCGCACGTCGATCATCATACTGGAATCCCGCGCAGTCCCAAACAGTGCTAGGGTGGGGGCATGGGTGAGACAGAACCGAACGATACATCTGAACTGGATCTTGTGATCCTGGCCAACTATCATGGCCCGCAGGCGGAGATGGAGGCACGCGCGGTAGAAAGCGTTCTGCGCGCGGCCGGCATCGAATGTGTGGTGGAAGGCGCGGTGGGCTTTTCGAGCGTACCGTTTGAAATCAGTGTGGCGCGCAATCAGTTTGCGGCGGCGCAGCAGGTGTTGGCCGAAGCGCTCGCCGCCGGGCCGGCGGCGGCCGAGCAGGCTGAAGCCGAGTTGGAGTCGACCGACGGCGCGGGCGAAGATTAAACGGGCTACCGCGGCAGGGCTTTCCACTGGTCGGCCGCCAGGAAGGCGACGGTCGCACCGGTGCGCTGATTATCGGTCAGTAGCTGGACGGTATTGATCTGGTCGGCGAAGTGGGCGGAGAACGACCGGAACCGAGCGCGGACGGGCGGTGCCTCGGCGGGTGCTTCGAGAAACAGCGTGGCGGAGTGCCGGGCGACTTGCATCCCCAGGCAGCGCAGCCGCGTGCGCTCAAACGCGACCGTCTCCAGCGTGTAGGCGCACGCCAACTCCTCGGCTTGCGGGTCCCGGTCGAGTTCGACCGACCGGCCCGCCCGCTGCCGCAGAAGCTGTTCGAGGTCGTCGGCGTGCAGGCGGACCGTCACCTCGAGCGTCTTGGCGCGCGAGTTCCAATTGGCGTCGAGGTGGGCGAAATGATACTGGTGCGCCGTCGCAAAGACCGCGCTAATTACTGCCGGAAGAAGGAGGCGCCGCATCGGCCTTGCTCTCGTTCATGGGGTTCCGTTTGCTGTCCCGCTCTTCCTTGAACAGCTGGAACTTACTCTTCACCGGCTTGCGCGGCCAGTGGTTGTTGCTCAGGTCGGCGTCGGCGGTTTCCAGATGCGGGTCGAGCGTAATCGATCGGATCTCCTTCCGTGTCGGAATCAGTTTGGTGACCGAACTGCTCTGCCGCCGCCAGATCTCGGCCGGAATCCGCATCTCCTCTTTGCTTCCATCGCCGAACTCGATTGAGAGAATGACGGGCATCACTACGCCGCCGATGTTTTTGAGTTCGACCGCATAGAAGTTCATCGTCGGGTCGAGCAGCTTCTGTTCATCCTCTTCGAGTGTTTTGATGTAGGTTTCAAAGGCCTTCTTTTCCGATGGCAGCGGGGCGAACTCATCCCACTTGTTGTAGAAATCGAGCAGTTCGGGATAGTCGTCCGTGCGCTTGCGCAGCGGCTTGTTGCGCTGGGCCGAGAGCGTCACCGGCGCCTCCTCCTTGGCCTTCTTCGACAACGGCTTTTCGATCTCGGGGTTCCGCGTGTCGATGGTGTACTGGGTCAGCTTTTCGAGCGAGATATCGACGTGCTCGTTCGTGTAGAACCAGCCGCGCCAGAACCAGTCGAGATCGGTGCCGGAGGCGTCCTCCATGGTGCGGAAGAAATCGGCCGGCATCGGCCGCTTGAACATCCAGCGCCGGGCGTATTCTTTGAAAGAGAAATCAAACAGCTCGCGGCCTAGGATAGTCTCCCGGAGAATATTCAACGCAGTCGCCGGCTTGCCGTAGGCATTCGGTCCAAGCGCCACCACACTCTCGGAGTTCGTCATGATCGGGTCGTGGCCCGGGCTGAGCATGTACTCGACAATCCCGGCCGGTTCGCCTCGGCGGGAAGGATAGTTCGGCTCCCACTCCTGCTCGGCGAGATACTGCAGAAAGGAGTTGATCCCTTCGTCGAGCCAGGTCCATTGCCGCTCGTCCGAATTGACGACCATCGGGAAGTAGTTGTGCCCCACCTCGTGGATCACCACCCCGATCAGCGCATACTTGGTCCGCAAAGAGTAAGTACCGTCTTCGAGTGGGCGGGGACCGTTGAAGCAGATCATCGGATACTCCATCCCGCCCACCGGGCCGTTGACGGAGATGGCGATCGGATACGGGTACTGAAACGTGTAACGGCTATAGACGTTGAGCGTGTGAATGATGGCCTGCGTTGAGTACCGCTCCCAGAGCGGGTTGCCTTCGTTGGGATAGAAGCTCATCGCCAGGACGGAGTTGCCGCCGACGTTATGGCCCTGCGCATCCCAGATGAACTTCCGCGACGAAGCGAAAGCGAAGTCCCGCACGTTCTTGGCGTGGAAAACCCAGGTCTTCTTTCCGGTGGGCTTGCCCTTCTCGGCTGCCTTAGCTTCGGCCGGCGTGACGATCAACACGGGCTTCTTGGCCGTGCGGGCCTGTTCGAGGCGCTGCCGCTGGGTCGCGGTGAGCACCTCGGACGGGTTCTGCAATACCCCGGTGGACGCCACAACGTGATCGTTGGGAACGGTGATCTTCACCTGGTAGTCGCCGAACTCCAAAGTGAACTCGCCGGTGCCGAGAAACTGCTTGTGCTGCCAGCCCGTCACGTCATTGTAGGCCGCCAGGCGGGGAAACCACTGGGCGATCTCGTAGATCCAGTTACCGTCTTTTTTAAAAAACTCGGCGCCCGTGCGTCCGGAGACACGCTTCGAGTTGTTGATCTTATACTCCCAGGAGAGCGTAAACCGAAACGACTGGCCGGAGGCGAGCGGCGCCGGCAGATCGACCCGCATCATGGTGCGGTTGATGTGCTTGTGCAACTCCCGTCCGCTCGCATCGCGCACGGCGCCGATCGTGTAGCCGCCTTCAAACGGGTCGTCCATCAGCCGGCGCGCCACCGGCAGCGGGAAACGCTTGAAGTCTGGGGCGGTCTCCGTCAGTGGCGTATCGGAGTGCTTCTGCCAGATGTTCTGGTCGAGCTGCAGCCAAAGATAGTGCAGTGTGTCGGGTGAATGGTTGTGATAGTCGATCGTTGCGGCGCCGGTGATGCGCTGATTGACATCATCGAGTTCGACGGCAATCTGGTAGTCGGCCCGCTGCTGCCAGTACTTATGCCCCGGCGCGCCGGAGGCGGTGCGGTATTCGTTGGCGGTCGGAAGAATCTCCTCCAACTGACGGAACTTATCAAGAGGGCTGCTCTTGCTCTGGGCCTGCAGCAGGCAGGGGAGAACGGTAAGTAGAGCCAGGAGGGCTTGGCGGCGCATACTCTACGGTAGCCAAGCCGGTCCCGCTCTGACAACTCACTGTCCCGTTCCGGTTAGAACAGGATCCGGAGTACCACCTCGTGCTGACGGCTGATGTTCGCCTGGCTCGCAATTTGTCCAAACTGCGCCACGCCAAAGGTTGTGTTCGGCCCGGCGAAGACCGGATGGTTCATCAGGTTGAACGAAGACCCGCGCAGGTTTACTTTCAAAGCCTCGGTGATGGTGAACGTCTTGGTCAGCGTCAGGTTCCAGTTGTTCATGCCGGGGTTCCGCAGCCACGAGGCCCGCGCCGGCGCGTTGCCGAAGGTGAAGTTCGCCGGCTGCGCAAACGCCGCCGGGTTGAAGAAGCGCAGCAGGCGGTCCTGCACGCTGCCGCTGATGCCCGCCGTCGGATCGCCCACCACGTTCGGCCGCTGCGCCCCGGCGCCGGCCAGGAACAGCGTGTTCTGATTCAGCCCGAAGCTCAGCGGGAATCCGCTCTGGAACGTATTGAACATCGAGACGTTCCAGCCGCCAATCACGGCGTCGAGACCCTTGGCCATCTGTTGTCCGACGGCCCGTCCGCGGCCCACCGGCACGTCCCAGCTGACGGTGGTCGTCAGCCGCTGCGGCACGTCGAAGGCGGCCGGACCGCGCTCCACCTTGCGGTTATACGTGTTCTGATACGGCTGTACGTCGGTGAGGTTCTTCGCAATCGTGTAGGAGATCAGCGTCGTCAGCCCCTTGTACGAACGCGTCTCAAACTTTGCCTGCATGGAGTGGTAGCTCGAACTGCCGAACGCCGGCAGATTCCGCACAATGTTGCCATAGGCCGGGAACGGGCGCAGCAGCTGCTGCCGCTGGACGGTTCGCCCGGCGAGCGGGCCGCTTGAGAACGATCCGAAGAACGGGTTTGTAACCACCGCCAGCAGCTCCTGCCCTTCGGCCAGAAAGCGCGGGTCCACCTGGTTGATGTTCTCGCTGATGTTGTTCCCAATGGAAACCTCGCTCGTCAACCGCGTGCCTTTACCCCCGATGTAACCCACCTGCAGCACCGACCGCGCAAAGAGTTCGCGCTGGACGTTGACGTTCCAGGTATGGAACAGCGGGGTGCGGTCCTTCGGCTCCACGTAGCTGATGTTCTGTCCGCGGAACGCCGCGGCATTGGCTCCAATCGGCGCCAACTGCTGCGGAAACGGATTCGACAACCGGTTCAGTGGCGTGATGCCGTCCTGCGTGGTCACCATCGGCGTCGTCACGGAATAACCTACCGCGTCCACCGAGCCCACCACGGGCACGAAGTTCAGCCCGTAGCCCATGCGCACCACCGTTTTGGCGTTGGCCGAATAAGCCAGTCCAAAGCGGGGCGCAAAGTTGTTCCGGTCGGGATCGTAGATGCCCCGCTGCTTGTCGCTTGCGTAAATCAGCGCGCCGCCGTTGGCGCCGTCAAAGCCCCGCGTTGCGCGGTTGTAGCGCTCCGTGCGCGGCGTCTCGTACTCATAGCGCAGCCCCAGATTCAACGTCAGCTTGGCGGTCACGCGGAAGTCGTCCTGCAGAAAGAACCCATAGTAGCGGTTGAGAATCGAAACGCCCGTGTTCCGGTCCACGCTTCCGCTATTGGCCGTTCCGAGCAGGAAAGACGCCATGGGAAAGCCTGTGGTCGCCAGCGGCGTATCCGCCCGCGGGCCGTTTGTCCAGGCGTTGGTGAAGCTGTAGTTGCCGGGGCCGGACAGGTTCCGGAAGAAATTGCCGTACAGCAGCCGCAGGTCGGCGCCAAAGCGCAGCAGGTGTTTGCCGCGTTGTTCGGACATGCTCGGCTGCAGCGTCCACGTCATGCCCGGATCGTTCACGAGACCGCTGCCCGCCAGATTCATGAAGCCATTTACCCGCACCTGCGGAAACGAAGGCGCCTGCAGCGTGCTCACAAACGACGACGGCATGCCCAGACCAGCCAGGTCGAAGCCCGCCGACCACGGCTGATTGTCCTCCTTGGCCCGCGCAAAACCCAGCCGCACGTCGAGCGTCCGCCGCGGGCTCAACAGCAGCGTGTTGCCCCAGGAGATGCCCATGTTGGGCCGGTTCACCACGTTTCGCCCGTCGGTGGCCAACCCGTCAAATTGGAAGGGGAAGATCAGTAGGGCCGTGCCGTAGTTGACCCGCGCGAAGGTGGTATAGCGATCACTGAATTTATGATCAATCTTCACAGCCGTCATGTTGTAATTGCGCGGCCATTTCCCCGTGAAGGAGAAGTTATTCACCCATGGCTGCGCCGCGTTCGAGGGGGTCCGGTTCGGCGTCGGGTAGAACGGCAGAATCTTCTGCGCCACCGGGTCCTGCCGGTTGGCCGGAATCACGTTGCCGGCAAACGGCGTCCGCGTGGGCGCCCCGTTCACCGTTGCTACCGAAAACGGATCGTAGATCACCTGCGGCACTTCGCCGAAGTCGCCCGCCCGCATGCGCGCCGTGGGCGAGGAACCCACAAAATCCACCGCGTTGCCTTCTCGCGATCCCTCATAGTTCACAAACCAGAACGTCCGGTTCCGCCCGTCGACGATCTTCGGCAGCAGCACCGGCCCCCCCAGCGCAAAACCAAACGTGTTCGCTCCGAAGGCCGCCAGTTTCCGGCCTTGACCGCGCGCGAAGTACTGGTTGGCGTCTAACTTCGAGTTCCGGAAGAACTCATACAGCGAACCGTGAAGTTGGTTGGTTCCGCTCTTGACCATGATGTTGGTCATACTGCCGCCCGAGCGTCCGAACTCGCTTGAGAGCGAACCGACCTCCAGCTTAAACTCGCCAATCGCATCGACCGCCGGCACCCACCCGGAGATGTTGACGCCCCGGTTCACGTTCACCGTATTCGCCACCCCGTCGACGAACACGTCCGTGGCTGCCACGGGCGCTCCGTTGGCCGAAAACAGCACGTTGGTAATCGTGTCGTTCGGCCGCGTATCTTCGCCGTAGCGGTTGTTCACGACGCCCGGCGTCAGCGAAAACATAAATAGCGAACTCCGGCCCTTGAGCGGCAGATTGTCGCGAATCTCCTGCCGGATGGCCGTTCCGAGCGATGTATTCTCCGTCTCCACGGTGGCCGCGCTCGCCGAAACCTCCAGCGTCTCTGCCGTATCTCCCAGCGACAGCTGCAGGTCCAGCCGCAGAATCTGCGTCACGGCCAACTCCACGCCGCTGCGGGCCAGCGTCCGGAATCCCGGTGCCTTCACCGTCACCTGATACTGCCCCGGCGCGACGAACTGAAACAGGTAGTCGCCTTCCGCGCCGCTCTCGATCGCCCGCTCCACGTTCGTCACCGTATTCCGCAGCGTCACCTGCGCTTTGGCCACGGCGGCGCCCTGCGGGTCCGTGATCGTTCCTTGCAGAGTAGATCGAAAGTCTTGGGGGAGCGCGGTCGTGGCGCACAGGAAGAGGGCGATGCCCAAAGAACGCATCGTGTAGTCTTATCACGGACAGACGGCGGGCACAACCCCCAGGTCCAAATGCGTCACGGTAATCGCGCCGCCAAAACACTGGTCCACATCACAGCCGGGTGCCCGGTGACGCTCCATGTATCGCCCGGCGTAGAGAAACTCGTTTCCCGTCCGCGCAAACGCCACATCCAGCGCCCCCGGGTCCAGCCCGCATTCGGAGATCGCCACCATGGCCGGGTCCACCACCGGGTGCGGCAGATTCACATTCCAGTACCCCGTCCCCCGGCCCGCGTCTTCGAGGATCCGCCGGATCGCCCGGCGGGCCAACCGCGCCGACATCTCCCAGTCGTCCGGATGCGGCCGCCGGTGAAACTGCGACAGCGCAATCGCCGGAACCCCCAGCAGCCAGGCCTCCCGCGCCGCCGCCACCGTGCCGGAGGTGTAGACATCCGCCCCCAGGTTGCCCCCGTGGTTGATTCCCGAAAACACCCAGTCGAACGCCTCCGCCAGACCTCGCAGAGCCACCCGCACACAGTCGGCCGGGGTGCCGGCCAGATGATATCGCCGGGGGCCCAGTTCGGTCAGCGCCAGCGGAGTTGCCGTCGAAACCCGGTGGCCAACGTAGGATTGCTGCGTGGCGGGGGCCAGGAAAGTTACCTCTCCGAACTCCCCCGCCACGGCGCACAGCGCCTCCAGGCCCGGCGCGTCGAAGCCGTCGTCGTTCGTTACCAGAATCCGCAATCGCTTAAACCGCGTAAGTATCGACGTGGTCGGCCAGGTAACGGTCCAGCGCGACCTTGTTGCGCGAGGAAAGCGCCTCGGAAAGGTCCCGCATCTCCGGCTTGGCCAGCGCCCGGAAGCTCTTCGCCATCTTCGAATTCTCAAGAATATGCTCGATCTTGGGCATACCCAGCACCGCCCCGGCCACCGGCAGCGAGAGCGAGTAGTAGAGCAGCTTTTCCGAAGGCACCTGTCCCACCAGCCCATCGGCCCCAAAAATCTTCATCGCCGTCACGCCAATCTTCTTCTTGAGCGCCACCGGCAGCGCTACCGTCTCAAAGCTCGGCCGCATATCCGGATTGATCACCATGCCCGCCGGTCCCGGCTTCATGCCTACCAGCGCCGCGTTCAGCGCCATCTGCGTGACGTTGAAATCGTGCCGCTCAAGCGCCAGTTTCAGCATATTCGGATCGGTATGGCACGTCACCCCCACAAAGCGGATCATCTTCTGCTCCCGCGCCTTGTACAGGGCGTTCAACACGCCATCTTTGGCTTCGATCGCCGCCAGATCCTCCTCCCCCATCAACTGGTGAATGTGGACGGTATCGATCTGCGAAGTCTGCAGCCGTTTGAGACTGCCCTCCAGCGTCCGCATGGCATCGTCGCCCTTCCGCTGCCCGAGCTTGGTGGCGAGGAACACCTCTTTCCGCCGCGTTGCCATGATTTTGCCCACCCGCGTCTCGCTCAGCCCGTTGCCGTAGCCCTGCGCGGTGTCAATGTAGGTAACCCCGGCGTCAATCGCCCGGTTCATCGCGGCCAGTGCATCGTCCTCGTTCTTATAGGAGAGGAAGCGGCTGCCGCCTCCCATCCCGATAATCGAGATCCGAGCCCCGGTTGCGCCCAGCACACGCGTCGGCATCTTGCCGGGTTCAGCCGCGTGGCCCGTGGCGGCCGCCAGCGCAGCCATGGCGGAGGTTTCAAGAAAGTGTCGGCGGGTAATGGTCATGGCGATCAGGCTCCTTGCTCAGAGGGAAGAGGTAACGGTAGCGGCTGGCGCTGCGGCGCCGTCGCCGGCCGGGAAAGAACAATGCTGGCCACGGCGGCCAACACAATCAAACTGGCGATCAGGGAACGGGGCGTCAGAATCTCTCCGGCCACAGCCCATCCTAGCAAAAGCGCCACTACCGGATTCACGTAGGCATAGGTAGCCACCTTCGTCGGCGGCACGTGCTCCAGGAGGTAGGTGTAGCTCAGAAACCCCACCAGCGCGCCCACCAGCGTCAAGTACCCCAGCGCCCCCGCCGCCACCGGCGTGATCATCCCGAGCGAAGGCCGTTGCCCCATCGCGCTCACCAGCAGCAGGGCGCCGCCGCCGCACAGCATCTGCATGCCGGCGCTGGTAAAACTGCTCCGCGGCCGCTCGGTCCGGCTGGCCATCACCGTCGCCGCCGCCCAGGTCAACGCGCCGACCAGCACGGCCAGCGAGGCCGCTCGTGCCTGCGTCGAACCGGCCAGCGCCTCGGGTTGCAACACCAGCACCGCGAGCCCGGTAAACCCACCGGCCAGACTCAACAGTACTCGCCTCCCCGGCCTGGTCTGGGTCTGCAAAAGCCGCTCTCCCACGGCCGTCCACAGTGCAATCGACGCCATCAGCAGCGCCGCCACGCCCGAAGGCACATGCCGCGCCGCCCAACTCACCGCGCCGTGGCAGAAAAAGAAAAACAGCAGTCCCAACCGAGCCGCGTTGATCCAATGATCACGCCGTAATCGCTCCCGGCAGCGGATGCGCCCGATCAGGAACAGAATCAGACCGGCCGCAAAAAAGCGGAATCCCGCCACAAAAAACGGCGGCAACACCTCCACAGCGAACCGGGTGGCCAAAAAGGTCGAGCCCCAGATCAGATAAATGGCGCTAAACGACAGGGCGATTCGCCACAACGGAGCAGTCATGCAGTTCGGGTAACTCCTCAGCGGAGCCCCGGCTCTTAACAGGACGGGAGAAGGCCGGCGGGCAAAGTCAGGCTAGCAGCAGGGCTATGATGAAGAGTAGCATATGCGCGTTCTTGTCTTGTTGTATTTGACTGGACCCCTTTGGGCGCAACCGCTCGACTGGCGTCCGATCATGCGGACTTCGCTCGATCGGATGCTCGAAAGTGACCTCCGGCTCGCTGATTACTCCTTTGATCGGGTAATAACCCGCAAGGAGTTTGAATCCGATGGCCGGCTCAAACTCGAGACCGTCACCCTCACCCGGCCCGAACGCGTGGATGGCGTCTGGATTGTGCGCGTCATCTCCCGCAATGGACGCCCCCTCAGCGAAGCCGACTCCAGCCGTCAGGAGGATTCGATTCGCCGGCGCCTCGCCGAAGCCAAGGCCGGCAAAGCGGGGTCCACCAGTATCATGGGCCGCGAAACCGAAGACCTCATCCGCGAGTTCCCCGATGCGCTCGACTACCGTCTGGTGGGAGAAGATACCCAGGACGGCCGGAAGCTATGGGTACTTGCCTGCGAGCCGCGGCCCGGCTACAAGCCTCCAAGCCTCCGCGCCCGTCTGTTTGAAAAGGTGCGCGGCAAGGTCTGGATCGATCAGGCCGGCAAAGACCTCGTGCGGGTCGAAGCGGAAGTGTTCGATACGATCAGTCTGGGCTTTGGCATCCTGGGCCGCGTCGACAAAGGAACCCGTTTTGCCCTCCGCCGGGCCCGCTCGATCGAAGGCCTGTATTTCACCCAGGGCTCCCAGGTCAAGTTCGCCGCTAAAGTGCTTCTGTTCAAGAGCCTCAGCACCGAAATCAGCACTCTCTACTCCGGCTTCCGGCTGAAAACTGCGGTGCAGTCAAACCGCTGACCGCTTGCGCCCAACGAAAGGCAATAAGCCGTTACCGCCCCACGCTCATCGATCGGTTCGTCAGTGCCGCGCGCACCCGCTCGAGCAACTCCCGGGCATCGGTCGCCTCCTCAAGCCGCATCACGCTGCCGATGCTCAACCCCTGCGCCAGAATCTCCACCGAAGGCCGGCTCGTGACGTAGATCGACCGCACCCCCGGCTGATCATGGCGGATCGCCATGATCAGATCCGCGCCGGACATGCCCGGTAGGGTGATATCGGTCACCACCGCGTGCAGCGTCCCTTCCTGCTTATGCGCCATCTCGAGCGCCTGCAGACCACTGCGCGCTTCGCTCACCGTGTAGCCCGCCGGCTCCAGCATCGCCCGAACCCGCGCCCGCTCTTCGGCGTTCGCCATAGCGACCAGGATAGTTTCCGTACCCTCCAGCGCCAGCGGCTTGGGAACCACGAACAGCGGCCCCGGCCGGTCTCCCGGTACCAGCGTCGGACCAGCTGCCTTGGGCCAGTAGACGCGAATCACGTTACCCCCACCCGGCTTGGCCGTCACCAAAATCGCTCCCCCGTTCTGCTTAATCAAACCGGCTACCATCGCCAGCCCAAGGCCATTCGACCGCAAAGTATCCCGAGCCGGGAAGAACGGTTCGAACAGATGCGCAACCGCCTCCCCGCTCAAGGGCGGACTCGTATCGGTTAAAGTGACCAACGCATACTCGCCGGCCCGCAGCGGGGGCTCACTGTCCGGATTGTCGGTCTCCAATTGCTCGGCCTGCGTCCGGATGGTCAGCCGCCCTCCCTTCGCCATCCTCTCGCAGAGGAATGCCGCCAGGTGCAGCACCGCCTCCTCCAACTGGGCCGCATCCGCCTCAATGCGCGGCAGCGCCCCCTCCGTCTGGATCTCTAGATGGATCGCTTCTCCTGCCAGCACCCGCAGCATCCGCTCGGCGTTCTTCACGCTATCGGGAAGATTCAGCATCCGCGGCCGCCGCGGATGCCTCCCGCTGAGAGCCAGTAGCTGCCGCGTGATCGCCGCCCCCCGGTCGCCGGCCCGCTTGATCTGCTCGAGATCCTTCCGGATCGGATTCTCGCTGTCCAAACTCTGCAGCGCCATGCCGCTGTAGCCGGTGATGGCCGTCAACAGGTTGTTGAAGTCATGCGCCACCCCCCCCGCCAGCCGGCTCACCGCCGCCAACCGCTCCGTGCGCAGGTGCGACGACTCGAGCGCCTTTCGAGAGCTGATATCGTGCGCCGTCAGAATCACCGTGTCAATCACCCCAAACTCGTCGAGCGTGGCCGTAAACACGCAGTTCATCGTGT
This sequence comes from Acidobacteriaceae bacterium, assembly GCA_020247055.1. Classification (GTDB taxonomy): domain Bacteria; phylum Acidobacteriota; class Terriglobia; order Bryobacterales; family Bryobacteraceae. The sequence goes on from JADCJL010000287.1 coordinate 20,490, forward strand.
ACTCCCGGCCATCGCGCGCCGAAAACACCATCTCGGACCTCACCGGGAAAGTCCCCCGCAGCAGACTCTCCATCCGGTTCTGCAGCCCGTCGGTGCGCTCCGGCGTTGCCACCACATCCCAAATTGCCTGCCCCTTTACCTCGCCGGAGGAGAAGTCCAGCAACATCTCGCTCGCCCGGTTCATGCGCTCAATCTTCCCGTCCCGCGAGAGGACAAACAGCGGGGCTCCCGTTTGGTTCACAATCGCCTCGCTCGCCGCCAGCCTCCGCTCCAACTCCCGCTCCGCCGCATATCGGGCCGAGATATCCCGCACCGAGACGGCCATCAGGCTCCCGTTGGCAAACGTCAGTTCATCCAGCTTGACGTCGATCGGGAAACGGCTGCCATCCCGCCGGACCCCAAACAACTCCCGCGTCCCCGGATTGGCCATGTAGTTTGCGCGTTGACGGCCTCGCGCCGGGGGGGGAATCAGCGCCGAAATACTCTTGTCCCGAATCTCTTCGATCGTGTAGCCGAACTGCTGCCGGGCGGCCGGATTCAGACTCTGGATCAATCCCGCGGCGTTAATCGTAAACATCGCATCGGAACTGTCGCGGACAATCACCGCATTCAGCGTATCTTCCGGAGGCAGCCCGGCCTTTCGGCTCGATTGCCCCCCACGACACACCACGTTCAGGAACTGCCACAGTCCAGCGGCCGTAGCCGCAATCATCAGCAGGAAAACAACGATCACCCACGGCGGATCCCCGACGGGAAACACCCTACCGGAGGGAGCAGCGACCAATCTGGTTGCCAGCGTCGCAAAAACAATCACGACGTTGAGGGCCACGGAGCGAAAAGGAATCATGGTGACGGGTCTGGTTCATAGTATCGGGGACCCAGGGTACCCCGCAATACTCTCCTAGTATCTTTTACCTAAAATGGTCCCGAAAAAGTAATGGTCCCGCATAGTACCCTGAAGGGGTATCTATGGCAGATCTCTTAACCGTCCGCCGCGCCACCTCCGCCGACACGGACCTTGTCCTCCAAATGATTCGCGAGATGGCCACCGCCGAGCGAAAAGCCGAGTCGGTCTCCATTTCCCCCGCCGCCCTCGAACGCTACGTCTTCGGCGCCAAGGCCATCGCCGAGGTCTTCCTCGGCTTCTGGGACGGCGAACCGGTCGCCTATCTCATGCTTCAGCATCGCTTTTCGAGCTACAGCGGCACTCCCGTCATCTACGTCGAGGACGTCTTCGTCCGCGCCCGCAGCCGGGGTCAGGGACTTGGGAAATTGATGATGGCCTTCGCCGCCGGCTACGCCCGCCAACACCACTACGGCGCTCTCCACTGGAGCGTCCTCGACTGGAACTCCCCGGCCATTCAGTTCTATCAGCGCCTCGGCGCCACCCGCGAATCCGGCCGCCTCTACTACGATCTAACCGGCGAAGCGCTCGAGCGCCTCGCCCTCGGCGCTCCCCCCCTCACCAACTAAAGTACCTGCAACTTAGGTACTCTGCCATCTACAGTCCTACCGCCGTCGCCCCGCCGTCCACCGCCAGCGTCTGCCCCGTTACGTAACCCGCCGCGTCCGAACACAGAAACACCGCCACCCCCTTCAACTCACCCGCCCGCCCCGCCCGCCCCAGCGGCACGTGTCGCGCCAGATCCTCCTGCATCCCCGGCAGGATCCTCTCCGTCATTCGCGATGGAAAATAGCCCGGCGCAATCGCGTTCACCCGGATTCCGTAGCCGGCCCACTTCGCCGCCAACTCCTTGGTCAGGGCGATCAGCCCCCCCTTGCTCGCCGTGTACGCCGCGGCGTGGATCCCCCGCGGCATCGATCCCCGCATCCCCGCAATCGAGGCGATGTTCAAGATCACCCCCCGCCGCCGCGCCATCATCTGCCGGCCCGCCGCCTGCGCAAACAAAAACGCCCCCGTCAGATTCGTATCGAGTACCTGCCGCCACTTGTCCAGCGGCATCTGCTCAGCCGGCTGCCCCCACGACACCCCCGCGTTATTCACCAAAATGTCAATCGGACCAAACTGCTCCACCACCGCCTCCACCTGCCCCGCGTCCGTCACATCGCACAGCATCCCCTCACAATCAAATCCCCGCGCCCGCAAACCCTCCACCGCCGGCGTCAACCACTGCTCCCGCCGCGCCAGCAGACGCACACTCGCCCCCGCCTCGGCCAATCCCTCGGCCATCTCCGCCCCCAACCCCCGCGAGCCGCCCGTGATCAGCGCCCGCCTTCCGTCCAAACGAAACAGTTCCATTTTTCCCCTCCCCAGTTATCCTGAACCTATGAGCACCGGATCGGCAACTACCAACCAGCACCGCGAGATCGCCCACGCCCAGGGCCCCGTCAAAATCGCCCTTATCACCGTCAGCGACACCCGCACGGAGCAGACCGACGTCAACGCCCAATGGCTCCGCGAACAGATCGCCGCCGCCGGTCACCAGACCGTCGCCTACCGCCTCATCCGCGACGAACCCCTCGAAGTCGCCGCCGTCCTCGACGAACTCGCCGCCTCCGAAGCCCGGATCCTCCTCTGGAACGGCGGCACCGGCATCGCCCCCCGCGACACCACCTACGACGTCCTCAGCCGCCACCTCGAAAAAACCCTCCCCGGCTTCGGCGAAATCTTCCGCATGCTCAGCTACGAGGTCGTCGGCCCCGCCGCCATGCTCTCCCGCGCTACCGCCGGTGTCTATCGCGGCAAACTCGTCATCTCCACGCCCGGTTCGCCCAACGCCGTCCAACTGGCCTGGAACAAACTCATCGCCCCCGAACTCGAACACCTCGCCTGGGAAGTCATCCGCTAACGCCGGGCGATAGCGATAGAGCCGGGCGATAGAGATAGAATGGAGGCGTCTATGCAGCGCATACTCCTTGGGATGGGCCTGGCGGCGACCCTCTTCGCCGGCGATTGGCTGGATTGGCGGGGCCCTCTCCGCGATGGGACCAGCCCGGAAAAGAATCTCCCCGCCGCGTGGTCGCCCGCGGGCCAGAATCTGGCCTGGAAAGCACCCATCGGGGGACGCTCCGGCCCCGTCGTGCACGGCGACCATCTCTATCTCCTCACCACCCAGGGCAAGGGCAAAACCCTCCAGGAACTGCTCGTCTGTCTAAACGCCGATACCGGCAAACCCCTCTGGCGCCAGCCCATCAATCTCTATTCAAGCGACGTCCCGCCCCACCGCGCCGCCTGGTCCTCGCCCGCCGTCGACCCCCTCTCCGGTAACGTTTTCGTCCTCAGCGTCCACGGCACCCTCGCCGCTTACTCCCGGCTCGGCAAACTGCTCTGGGAGCGCCCCCTCGCCGAAGAGTTCGGCTTCGTCACCACCCACGGTGGCCGCACCGTCTCGCCCGCCATCGACGGCGACCTCGTCATCGTCTCCGGCGTCTCCACCGGCTGGGGGCAGTACTCCCGCGCCGGTCACCGCTTCTTCGCCTTCGACCGCCGCAACGGCGAGCTGGTCTACATCAGCGCCCCCGGCGGCCGCCCCTACGACACCACCTACTCGCCCACCAACATCGTCGACGTGAAAGGCGTCCGCCTCCTCATCGCCGGCGGCGGCGACGGCAACGCCCACGCTATCCAACCGCAAACCGGCGTGCCCGCCTGGCGCTACGAGGTATCGAAGCGCGGCATCAACACCGGCGTCGTCGTCAACGGCACCACCGCCTACATCTCCCACAGCGAAGAGAACCTCGACACCAGCGAAATGGGACTGTTCAGCGCCATCGACGCTACCCTTAAGGGCCCCATCAAGAAGGAGCAGGCCAAGTTCTACTTCCCCGGCCTCCAACTCGGCTTCTCCTCGCCCATCATTGACGGCGACCGCCTCATCCAAATCGACAACTCGGCCAATCTGTTCGCCTTCGACGTCGTCACCGGCCGCCAGATCTGGAAACATCAACTCGGCACCATTCAACGCGCCTCGCCCGTCCTCGCCGACGGCAAACTCTACGTCGGCACCGAAAACGGCAAGTTTTTCATCCTGAAACCCCATAACGACCGCGTCGAAACCCTCAGCGAAGTCACCTTCCCCCAGTCCACCAGCGCCACCGGCGATGACGAAGGCGAAAAGGTGCTCGGCTCGGCCGCCGTGAGCGAAGGGCGCATCTTCCTGGTCACCACCAAAGGCACCTACGCCATCGGCAAAAAACAGCCCGGCCCCCGGGTCCCGCTGCCCGGTCCCCGCAACGCCCCCGCCGGCGCCGCGGTCGCCTTCGTGCAGGTCGTCCCGGCCGAAGTAACGCTCCAACCCGGCGAATCGGCCAACTTCCGCGTCCGCAGCTTCGATGCCGCCGGCAACTTCATCCGCGAAGAGAAAGCCACTTGGGCCCTCGAAGGCCTTCAGGGCGAAATCGCCCCCACCGGGAAGTTTTCCGCCGCCGCCGGCGCCCCCGCCCAGGCCGGTTTGCTCAAGGCGACCGTCGGCGGCGTCACCGGCACGGCCCGCGCCCGTATCGTCCCGCCCCTCAACTGGGCCTGGGATTTTGAGAAGGTCGCTCCCGGCAAAGTACCCATGGAGTGGATCAACTGCAACACCAAGTTTGAGGTGCGGCAGGAAGAGGGTAACCGAGCTCTCATCAAGTTCGCCGACAATCCCGCCACCAAACGTGCCCGCGTCTTTTTCGGCCCCGTCAATATGGCCAACTACACCGTCGAAGGCGACGTCCGGTCTACCCAAAAACGGCGCCAGATGGGCGACGTCGGTCTCGTCGCGCAGCGCTACAATCTCATCCTGTTCGGCAATGCCGAAAAGATCGAACTGCAAAGCTGGCAGCCGGAAACCGACCGCACCGTCAGTAAGAAATTCGCCTGGAAGTGGGACACCTGGTATAGCCTCAAACTGCGCGTCGAAACCCTGGCTGACAAAAGCGTCAAGGTGCAGGGCAAGGCCTGGGTGAAGGGCGAACCGGAACCCGCCGAATGGACCCTCGAACGGATCGATCCCCCGGCCCTGGCCAATCCCCAGGGCGCCGCCGGCCTCTACGCCGACGCTCCCGTGGAAGTGGCCCTCGACAACATCAAGGTAACCAGGAACTAACTCATGCGGACAAAAACGACTCTTCTCCTCACCGCCGTCGGCGCTTTCTCTCTGCTCGCCGGATCCCTGCTGGCCGATGATAAAGAGTGGCCCATGTGGGGCGGCAGCCCCGGCCGCAACATGGTCTCCCCCATGAA
>JADCJL010000288.1 GCA_020247055.1 Acidobacteriaceae bacterium
CGGGCGAGCAACTCGCCCCTCCCGCCGGGCCGTAACGTGTCCGTTGTGCGCGTTCCTCAAAAGCGCACAGGCCGCGGAGGCCCGGCACCAAAGGGCGAGGAACGCGCCCCTCCTGCCGGGCCGAAGCGAGTCCGTTGTGCGCGTTCCTCAGAAGATAAACTTCAAACTGTACTGAAACTCCCGGCCCCGCGTCTCCGGGTTCTGAATGAACGACCGGCCAAACTGCGGCGTCCCCACCGCCGTCGCCGTCATCGTCGGGTTGCCCCACCAGAAGCTGTTCGTCAGGTTGTAGGCCTCCATCTTCAACTCAATCTTCTTGGTCTCGGTCAGCCGGAACTCCTTGGCCAGCGTCGAATCAAGGTTCCAGTAGCCCGGGCCGGTAATCCCCTCGTACTGCCAGGGATTGTTCCGCACCGTAAACGCCGGCAGCGGCTTCACCGCCGCCTGATTAAACCACGCTCCCGGACCCGGGTTGCTGATCTTCAGGTCGCCGTCCACCAACGCACCCGGGAACCGCAGGAACTCGCCCGAACGGATGTAGAGGAAGTTACTCGTCGACCACCCGCCAAACACCGCGTTCACCACCGGATGCACCCCGGCCAGAAAGCGCCGGCCCTTGCCAAACGGCAAGTCATACGTCCCCGCCAGCGTCGTCCGGTGCCGCGGATTGTTCGACGTCAGCCAAGTGAACTTATCGTTGTACTGGTCTACATCGTTGAAGAAGAACGTATTGCGTTCCCGGTTGTAATTATAGGCAAACAGGATGCTCAACCCGTTGGCGTAAGCCCGTTGCATGCGCAGTTGCAGCGCCTGGTAACGGTTATCGATACCCGGCGTAAACTGCTGCTGGATGCCGGCGTACTGTGGATACGGGCGCAGCAACTGCAGCCGCGTGACCGTCCGCTGGCTGCGCAGCTGCCCGGGGAACTTATCCGGCGTCGAGTAGCCAAAAAACGGATTCGTCGTTGCCTGATTATAGAAGGCCGCCTGCGAACCAAACCGGAACTGCGGATCAATCTGGTTCAAATCCCGCGTGTACTCCATGTCGCGGCCCAGGTTGACGAAGTAAGTGAAATCGCCCTTGAATTGCCCGGGCAGCTCCCGCTGCAGGCTGAAGTTCAGCCGGTCGTTGATGCCGGGCTGGAAGTTCTGCGCGGCGAAGGTCGCCGTGCCACCCAGGTTGGTGTTCACCCCGAAGCCACGGCCCACCACCGGCACGAGCGGATTGCGCCCGGCCGGAAAGGGATTGGAGAACTGGCTCTGCGGAATACCATCCACGAGCGGCAACCCCGCGGTAGAGCCGCTGAAGCCATCGTAGTTGGCAATGCGGCTGATCGTGCCGATCACGGTCTGCGGCGGCACCATGTAGCGGCCCCAGCCAATCTGCACCGCCGTCCGGTCGTTCACGCGCATCGCCATGCCGAGCCGCGGCAGCAGGATGTTTTTCGGCATCGGGAACCAGCGGCGGTTCTGACTGTCGCTGTAGATCCACTGCCCGTTGAAGTTGGGTTTAGCGACGCCGGCCAACTCCGCCGGCATCACGGGCGGGGCGCTCTGCAGCACCGGATTGGCGGTTTTCAGATCAAGGTAACGCGACAGGCGGTCGGTCTCGTCCCAGGGCGCGGTTTCGTACTCCCAGCGCAGGCCCGCGTTGATGGTGATGTTGCGGGTTAGTTTGATGTCGTCGTGGAAGAACAACGAGTAGTAGTTCAGCCGCAGATGCTGCAGCGGCTGGCTGTTCACTACGGAGTTGTCGGCCAGCACGCCCAGCAGGAACGTCGCGTGGCCATCGCCGCTCAGCGGGTCGCTCAACAGGTGCGTGCTTGACGTCGGCCCGGGCAGGAAGTTGAAGTTCATGAAATTGAACGACTGGCCATGCGCCTGATGCAGGCGGATGTCCGAACCGGCCTTCAGGTAGTGCTTGCCCTGAAAACGCGACATCTTCCCGCTGAAGTTCAGGCTAGACGGCTCCTGGAACCAGTAGCCGGAGCGTCCGTAGGAAGACGTGCCGCCCACCGTGCTGATGTTCACGCCGGGATAGTAAACGGCCGGCTGTTCGCCGATATAATTCTGGTACCACTTGTTCCCCGGCCAGAACTTATCGAGGCCGCTTACGCCCACGGCCTGCGCCGGAGCGTTGTAGTTATCCTGAAACTCGGCGAAGCTGCCGCGGAAGTTGATCACCGTCTGCGCGTTCATCGTGTAGACCATCTCCCCGGCGATGTTCCGCGCGTTCATCAGGCCGCCGTTGTCGTTCGGCATCGCCGCCGAGTTATTCGGCGTGTAGTTCGCCTGGTCAAGCGTTGTGGCGAACTGCGAGTAGCGGCCAAAAAACTTAAGTTTATCGCTGAAGTTGTAATCCGTGCGGTTGGCGAAATTCCAGTTCTTCACCGTCCAGAAGTAGCCGAGCCGGAAGTTGTTCAGCCCGGTGATGTCGTCGCCCGCGCCGTTCGGCCCCCAGATGTCTTTCATGATCGTGGCCGAAGTCGGATCAATCCGGCTCGCCGGAATGATATTGCCGGGGAACGGCGTCCGCTGCGCCGACGCACCGCCGCCGATCAACTGTGTCGTGTACGGGTCGTAGATCGTCCGCAACCCGCCCCGCGCGTTGAACGAACGCGAAAAGTTCCCGTTCCGTTCAAGGTCCGTCGGCATCGTGCGCTGCGCGTTCAGGGGCTCCTTCGTGCTCCAGCCCTCATAGGTGCCGAACGTGAACAGCTTGTTCTTCACAATCGGGCCGCCTATCGTGCCGCCGTAGATGTGGTTGCGGATCTGGTTCGGCCGCCGGTTCAAGGGATTCGACACCGCGTTGAACATCGGGTTCCGCCCGAAGTACGAAGCCGTGCCATGGATCTGGTTCGTGCCGGACTTCATCGAAAGACTCAAAATGCCCCCCGCCGAATGCCCGAACTCGGCGTCCACCGAGTTCTGCTGCACCGTGAACTCCTGCGTGGCGTCCATGGGTGGCGCGTAGGAACCCTTGGGGCCAATCTGCAGCGGCGCCCCGTCCAGCAGCAGGTCGTTGCGCCGCGAAGTGTTGCCGCCTACGTCGATCGAAGAAGACGACCACATGAAATACGGATTGCGGTCGAAGCCGATGTAGCGGTTCACCACCGCCGGGTCGAGCAGCGCCAGCGTGAACGGATTCCGCGCCTTCACCGGCAAATCGGTCAACTGCTTGCGGTCAATCGTCAGGTCCCGCGTCGAACTGTTGAACTGTAGCTGCACCGCCGTGCCCGCCACGTCCACCGACTCCACCACCGTGCCCGGATTCAACGTAAAATCCGCCGTCACGTCCGCCCGCGTCTGCACCAGTAGATTATCCTTGGCCGCCTTCGCAAAGCCGGGCATCTCCGCCGTGATCGTGTACGTCCCGGGTTCAACAAAGTCGAAGATATAACGGCCCGTCGCATCCGTCTGCCGCGTCGTCTCGACGCCCGTGTTCACGTTGCGCAGCGAGACCTTCGTCCCCGCCACGGAAGCCTGCGTCGCGTCGGTCACCAAACCTTGGACCCGCGCCCGATAGTCCTGTCCAAGACAGGCGCTCAGCACAAACAACATTCCCGCCAAAGTGCGGAGTGACAGCATAACCAAACCTCCCGCGATAAGGGTATAAGATACTCGATCCATCTGGCAGTCATTCCCTCGGAGACGAGGAGAGAATATACTGGGGCGAGATTTTGTCACAGCTATTCCCCCATGTCAAAGGGGGTATAGTTCCTTCGGGAGTTCCGCCCTATGCGCACCGCCCTTCTCTACGCCATCACCCTTACCCTGACCGCCGCCGACTGGCCCCAACTCCGCGGCCCCGGCGGCGCCGGCCTCTGCCCGGGCTGTCCCGCCCTCCCTACCCACTTCAGCCCCACCCAAAACGTCCTCTGGAAAACCGCCCTCCCCCCCGGCAAGTCCTCCCCCATCATTGTCAGCGGCCGCATTCTCCTCACCGCTGCCCAGGGCGACGACCTCCTCACCATCTGCCTCGAACAGTCCTCCGGACGCGAACTCTGGCGCCGCGCCCTCCGCTCCCCCAAACGCGAAGCCCAGCACTCCCTCAACCATCGCGCCACCCCCACCCCCAGCTCCGACGGCAAAAACGTCTACGTCTTCTTCGCCGACTTCGGCCTCCTCGCCTACACCCTCGACGGCCAGCCCCTCTGGCAACTCCCCCTCGGCCCCTTCAACAGCCAGCACGGCATCGTCGCCTCCCCCCTCTACGCCGATGGCAAGCTCATCCTCGTCGCCGACCAGGACACCGACGCCTACATCCTCGCCGTCCACGCCCACTCCGGCAAAACCGCCTGGAAAGTCCCCCGCGACGTCATCAACGGCTACGCCACCCCGCTCCTCTACCGCCCCGCCCGCGGCCCCGTCCAGGTCATCGCCCCCGGCTCCTACCAGCTCACCGCCTACTCTCTCGACAACGGCGAAACCCTCTGGTTCGCCCGCGGCCTCACCTGCCAGCCCAAATCCGCCCCCGTCATCGCCGGCGATACCCTCTACTTCAACGGCTGGACCGTCGGCAACGACCCCGGCCAGCAGGTCGACCTGCCTCCCTTCTCTACCGTCATCGCCACCGCCGACGCCAATAAAGACGGCAAACTCGCTCAGCCCGAACTCCCCGCGCCCTGGCAACCCACCGGCTCCTGGCGCGCCATCGACCTCGACCGCGACGGCTTCCTCAACGAACGCGAATGGACCTTTTTCCGCACCCGCCGCGCCGCCCGCAACGGTGCCCTCGCCATACGCCTCGGCGGCTCCGGCGACGTCACCTCGACCCACCTCCGCTGGCGCTACGAAAAATCGCTCCCCGACGTCCCCGCCCCGCTCGTTCTCAACGACGTCGTCTTCCTCATCCGCAGCGGCGGCATCGCCACCACCCTCGACGCCCCATCCGGCCGCGTCCTCAAGCAGGGCCGCCTCACCGGGGCCCTGGAGGACTACTACTCGTCGCCCGTCGCCGCCGCCGGCAAGGTCTACATCGCCAGCGAACACGGCAAAGTCGTCGTCCTGTCCGCCGCCGGCGACTGGGAGATTCTTGCCGTTAACGACTTCGACTCCCCTATCTATGCCACCCCCGCCCTCGACGAGGGGCGCCTCTACCTCCGCACGGAGAACGCCCTCTACGCCATCGGATCACCCCGCTAACACAAGCCCCTAATCCACCAGCGCCTGATACACCGACGCCAGATACTTGGCCTGAATATCGGTCCCGTTCGGCATCTGCTGAATCATCAATACCACCACCATCCGGCTCTTCGGATCCACCTGATACGTCGTCCCGTACGCCCCGCTCCACCCAAACGCCCCCACCGCCGCCAGCCCGCTCGCCCCGTACCGGTCAATCGTCTGAAAGCCATATCCAAAGCCCAAACCCGTCGTCGAATGCAGCGTCCCCGACTGATTCGTCGTCATCAGCCCCACCGCCCGCGGCCCCAGAATCCGCACCCCGTCCAGCGCACCACCCCGCCGGATAGCTTCTAAAAACCGCGCATAGTCCCGCGCCGTCGACGTCAGCCCCGCCCCGCCTGAAAAACTTTTCCGCGGCCCTTCTACATAATGCCCCTGCCCACGCGAACCCTCCGCCGCCCGCACCGCCTTACCCTCCGCGCCAGTTGCATACACCACCGCCAGCCGATCCTTCTCCGCCGCCGACACGAAGAATCGCGTATCCTTCATCCCCAGCGGACCCGTGATCCGACTCCGCACAAACTCATCGAGCGGCATCCCGGAGGCCTTCTCCACCACGCACCCCAGAATGTCCGTGTTGTAGCCGTACACATACGCCTCGCCCGGCTGCGCTACAAACGGCAGCGTCCCCAGCCGCTCCATCGTCTCGCAGATCGGCTCTTCCTTATCCGCCGTGTACCAGCCGTTACCCGCCGCCGGGCCCAATCCTTTGGCCTCGTACAGCGGCGCAATGTGCGGCTCCCGGCCGTAAGAGATCCCCGCCGTATGCGTCAACAGCTGCGCAATCGTAATCGGCCGCCGCGCCGCCACCATCCGCGCCCCGCCGTTGTCATCCTTCTCGGCCACCATCGTCTTCTTGAAGCTGGCAATAAAATTCCCCACCGGCTCGTTGATGCCCACCTTGCCGTCTTCCACCAGCGCCATAATCGCCGCGCTGGTCACCGCCTTGCTCTGCGACGCAATCCGGAACAGCGTCCCGGTGGTCATCTTCCGGCCCGCGTCCTTATCGCTCCAGCCTACGGCCTTCTCGTAGACCGGCTTGCCGTCCCGCAGCACCAGCGCCACGGCGCCCGCAATCTGCTCTTTGTCCACGTACTGTTGCAGCAGCCTGTCAATGCGGGCCGCCCGCTCAGGCGGGAGCACCGCGGCGGGCTGCGCCCAGCCCATTCCCGAAGTCAGGCCCAAGGCCAGAAGAAGCCATACCGATCGTTGCATCTGGTTATCTTACTCCGTCAGAACGCCCGCGCATTGACTCCTGCCAGACATCCTCTCGACAGCGGGCGCATGCGGCGGGGATTGACGGCGGCCAGCAAAGCTCTGTATGACAAATCGAGTACGCCAGCACAGAATACAGACACGCGATGTGCGGGCTGTACCACGTGGCGTCAGAGAGGCCACCCGGATGCAAACGAAGCAGATTTGGCAGCCCGGAGCCAACAATCTAGTACTCAACCCCCTATAGTTTGTTTGATTTCGCATAATCCCTCGAAGTTCAGACGACACCATCGGGAGGCGAAAAGTTTTCCTAAAAAATACTTAGAGCGAATCGAAACGCAACAAAGCCGTCTATACTCATGGTGCTGCGTATTTCACAATTGCTGTCGCAATCTGAGGGTTAACATGCGTCTTCTTAGGTACTCCTTTCTCGCCATAGGCTTAGGTGCCGCTGCCTTCGCCCAGGATCAAATGGCCAACCTCACGGGCGAAACCGCTCGCGTTTTCGCCACCACTCGCGGCCAAGCCCTCACCGGCCCTCATCCCTCCGCGCGCGCCGCCGTCAATACCTTCCTCCGGGGGCAAGGCCGGTCCGCCGCTGCCCTCGCCTCACTCCTGCTGCGGAGTGAAAGCCGCGATGCCGCCGGGCTCACCCATCTCAGGCTCTCGCAGTCCATCGACGGGCTTCCCGTCTATGGCGCCTACGCCAAGGCCTCCGTCAACGGCTCCGGCGAACTCGTTCATCTGATCGACCAGCTTGTCGAACCACGCGGCCAGGCCGCCCGTTCCACCATAACCGCCGATGGCGCCATCGCCGCCGCCGCCGTCCGCCGTTTCCCCGGCGAGCGCCTCCAGTTCCGCCTCGTCTCGGACACCAACGGGACGGCCCGCTTCTCTTCCGGCAATACCTATTTTCACCAGGACCCCACCGCCATCCGCGTCGTCGTCCCGCTCGAAGGCGGCGCGCTGCAAACCGGCTGGCTCGTCGAAACCTGGACAAACCAGGGCAACCAGCTCTGGCACACCGTCATCGGCAACGGCGGCCGCGTCCTCCAGGAGGAACTCCGCACCGCCAACGAATCCTATCGGGTCTTCCCGGAACACCCGACGGTAAGCCTGGGCGGCATCACGGTCGGCACCCCGGAGGTCACCCTCGCCGGCCCTACCAGCACCACCGCCTCCCCGAACGGCTGGGTCTCGGCCGACGGCCGCACCGCCGGCGTCCAGTCCCAGTTCCGCCTCGCCGGCAACAACGCCTACGCCTACCTCGACCGCGACGCCAACAATACCCCTGATGCCGCCGGCGCCACCATCACCGATGGCAACTTCACCGCCGCGGCAAACCTCTCTCTGGCCCCCACCGCCGCCCCCAATCAGCAGGTGGCCATCCAGAATCTCTTCTACTCCGTCAACTTCGTTCACGACAAGCTCTACACCGCCGGGTTCAACGAAGTTGAGGGCAACTTCCAGGAAAGCAACTTCGGGCGCGGCGGCTTCGCGCTCGACTCCGTCAGCGCCGAAGCCCAGGACGGCAGCGGCACCAATAATGCCAACTTTTCCACCCCCGCCGACGGCTCCCGCCCCCGCATGCAGATGTACCTTTGGAACAGGACCGTGCCCAACCGCGATGGCGACGTCGATAGCGACATCGTCTTCCACGAGTTCGGCCACGGCCTCACCTGGCGCATGATCGGCTCGATGTCCGGCTGCATGTCCGGCGCCATCGGCGAAGGCGCCTCGGATGCCGTTTCCATCCTCCTCAACGGCGACGATGTCGTCGGCGAGTACTCCTACAACAACAGCAACGGCATCCGCCGCTACCGCTACACCAACTACCCGCTCCGCTACAACAACCTCACCGGGACCTCCGTCCACAACAACGGCGAACTGTTTGGCGCTATCCTGTGGCGCGCCCGCGAAAAATATCTCGCGGCCGGACAGTCCGTCGATCAGCTCCTGAGCGATTTCGTCGGCGGCATGAAGTACATCCCCGCCGCGCCCCGCTACGAACAGATGCGCGACGGCATGGTCCAGCAGGCCGGCGGAGCCACGGGCGGCCCGACCTCGCGGGGCTGCATGCTCTATAAGGCGTTCGCCGAGTACGGCGTTGGCCAGGGCGCTTCGGGCCGCTGTACCTCCGCCGGACGCTGGACCGTCACGGCCACTACCACCGTCCCCACCGCCTGCCGGTAACCAACGAACCCTCCCTCCGTACCCCGGGCGGGGAAGAGAGACGCACCCAGCGTCCCCTCTTCCCCGTCCTTTTTTATCCCCTTAACTCTCCGCACAGCTCCTCCTGCCCGCCATAAACACTCCCGTCCTGTGACCCAAGCTCTCTGCTGGCCGCCACCGTCCGAGCGCTTGCCGCCGGCCGTGCGCTCGTCTATCCTGAGGTTCTCCCTCTCGCCTACGCCTTCCTGCTCCCGGAAGCGTCCCTCCCCCACACCCCCATGACACCCCGCATGACACCCCCCACTCTCGCCCCCGTCGCTTCCTCCGAACGCCTCTCCTCGCTCGACGTTCTTCGCGGCGCCGCCCTCCTTGGTATCGCCCTCGTCAACATCGTCTTCTCCGGCCTCCCCCTCGCCGCGGGCTTAAACCCCAACGTCGCCGGCGGCGCCACCGGGCCCAACCTCCTCGCCTTCTTCCTCCAGTACGTCCTCTTCGAAGGGAAAATGCGCGGAACCTTCTCCCTCCTGTTCGGCGCCGGCTCCTACTATCTGATCCAGCGCGGCCTCGCCCAGGGCAACGCCGCCCACGCCATCGCCATCCACTACCGCCGCACCCTCTGGCTCATGCTCCTCGGCGTCCTCCACACCTTCCTCATCTGGGACGGCGACATCCTCTACCCCTATTCCCTCCTCGGCCTCGTCCTGTTCCCGCTCCACTCCGCCCGGCCCCGGCATCTCCTCATCGCCGCCGGCGTCCTCGTAACCATCATGACCGGCGCGGAGATCGCCAAGGGTTTCGACCTCCGGAAAACGCACCGCCTCTTCCTCGAAGCCCAGCAGGCCGAAGCCGCCCACAAGCCCCTCACCGAAGAGCAGAGCAAGGCTAAAAAGGCTTGGGAAACGCTGCGGAAGGACCTCCAGCCTACCCCCGAGGACCTCCGGAACGAGGTCGCCCGCTACACGGGCACCTACGCCAACCTCTTCGAAAAACGGGCCGCCGTCATGAAAGAATGGCACTCCCGGCCGTTCTACTTCTTCGATCTGGACATTCTGACCATGATGCTCATCGGCATCGCCTTCGCCCAACTCGGCCTTCTCGCCGCCTCCCACCCCCGGGCCCTTTACTGGAAGCTGCTCGCCTGGGGCTACGGCTTCGGCCTCCCCCTCGGCGCCGTCTCGTTCTGGCTCGCCTGGCGGCAGAACTTCGAACTGCTCGATTCTGTCTTTATACTCACCACCTTCCAGTCCACCCGCGTCGCCACCACCCTCGGCCACGTCGCGCTCGTCCTTCTCCTCTGCCAGTCCGGCGCCCTCGCCGGCCTCCAGTGCCGCCTCGCCGCCGTCGGTCGCATGGCCTTTTCCAACTACATTTTCCACTCCCTCGCCTACGGCTTTGTCTTCTACGGCTACGGCCTCAATCTCTACAACCGCCTCGAGCGCTACCAGCTCTACTTCGTCGTCCTCGCCCTCTGGATCCTCTCCCTCGCCCTCAGCCCCCTCTGGCTCGCCCGCTACCGCTTCGGCCCTCTCGAATGGGCGTGGCGTTCTCTCACCTATTGGGAGCGCCAGCCCCTGCGCCTCGCTCCCGCCGCCCCCACCGACGAGTAACCCCTATACCGGATAAACGCGCCAACTCCCCGTACACCCATACCCCCGCCGCACATGCAGCCGCCGTGCCTCCGGCTCGGCAATGTACCCCGCCACCGAGTGCAGCGCCGCCTCCCCGTGCCGGCAAATCCCGCCCGGCCCCCCGGCGTGGTCTGCCAGGATCTCCTTCATCGCCTCCACCGCCATCCGCCCCCAGCGCTCCCCCACCAACTCTCGCACCCGCTCAAGCCGCGGCTCGGAATCCGGTAGCGTCCGGTCCGTAAACCCTGCAAAACACTCCGTCACGTAGTGGTTGGTATGCAGCCGGCGGTCCGCATGGTCATCGGCAAACACCGCCACCCCCTCCGGCCGCACCTCCACATCCGCAATCGCCCCCGCCCCGTCCGCCAGCACCAGATTCACCGCCGAACACGTCCGTACCCGCCGCAGCAGCTCCACGCAATCCCCCACCGACCGTTGCTCGAGCAGCGCCCGTCGCACCGGATACGTGGGCAATCCCGGCTGCCAGCGGAAGTTGTAGAGGGCGTTCACAAAGTTACACAAGCCATGTTCATTTACCCCCGCATAGCCCAACTGCCCGGCAAACGTGAACATCACCGCCCGCGGCCGCCCATCATCGGGACGGACCTTGAGCACAATCCCCACCGCTTCGTACTCGCTCTCCAGGTCCTGATTCTGCCCCGCAATCGCCCGGCCATCGATGGTCCCGCTCCGCGTGATCGCCAGGGCCGTGCATCCGCCCTCCCACTGCTGCGCCGCCTCGGCGCGCGTTTGGCACAGCATCGCATCGGCCAGCGGAATCCCGGCGCCGGCCGCCAGTCCCCGCACCTCTTCCATGTAAAGAGGGCTGAACGCTTCGATCACCGGCACAAACCGCATCGCATTCGCCCGCAGCACCTCCCGCGGCTTCCCGGTCAACCGGTCGATCCATTCAAGATACCGCCCGATCAGCGCCGCCGCCTGCCGGCCGTGCTGCTCGCCCATCGCAAACGCGCTGCCGCTCACCTCCACCACCGGAAAGCTATCCATATCGTTGTTCCACTATACACACCCATCCGCGCCAGCAAAACGAGCCGTAATGCGAAACCGGTACCAGTGCTACGATGACGAACTCCATATTCTTCCTCCGGCACTGGGCGGTCGCCCTCCTGGGCGCAGCGCTGGCCGCGGCCCAGAGCCCGGGAACCGACAGCTATTCGACCAAAGCGTGGACCTGGTCAATGGGGTTTACTACAATCGCGGCAGAGGGTTCCAGGACACGCCGTCCGGCGTCAGCACCGGACAACTCAACTGGGCCGCCCTACCCATCAGCGAAGTCAACCCCGGCGCTTTCCGCTCCCTCGACGGCGGTAACGCCATGGGCGTCGTCATCCATAGCCTTACCCGGCCGGTCATCGAACGGGCCCTCGAAATCACCAGCCAACGCGGCTCGCAGGAGACCACTCTTTACTCCGCCCGGTTCAGCGACCGCTGGTTCCGGCGCGGCGGGCACTACGGGCGTTCGCGTCTCGGGCGCAATCCCGCTGCTCATCATCACCGGCACACGCACCTTCTAGGTCGGGGATGCCGACCGGAACTGGTGCAACCAGCATGTCTGCCGGATGCGCGGCGACTGCACGCCCAACCATCACACCGTCGTCACCATCCCGGCCATCCTCCAGCGCAGCGGCGATGGATACGATCGACCGAACTACTGACTGCGCGATCCGCACAGCCGTCCCCGCTGTTCCGGCCCTCTTCCGGCTACCGGCCTCACGATGAACGAGCGTGGACTTAGTCAAACGGCTCGGACGCCGGCAGGACACCTGTTCAGCCCATCATCATCGGAGAGTGCTGAGTCAGCATCCCCATCCCGCGTCGCCGTCGCGGATGAAGAGCCTATTCCGGTCGACAAACCCCGCCCCCCGGCGAGCACCGGAGCAGAAAGCGCCCCGCACGCCGGCTAATGCCCGTCACCCGCTTCCACCACCGGCCACTCAAACCGGTAGATGTCATCCATCTTCGCACCTGGACGCATGGTCGCGATCTCATTCACATAGCCGGTCCGCAGATCATACACCCAGCCGTGAATCACCGGCCGGTTCTCCGCCTGCCACGCCTTCTGCACAATCGAAGTCTCCGCCAGATTCTGCACCTGCTCGACTACGTTCAACTCCACTAGCCGGTCAAACCGCTTCTGCGCGTCGTCAATCGTCTCCAACTCGCGATGGTGCAGCCGGTAGACATCTTTGATGTGCCGCAGCCACTTGTTGATCAGCCCCAAATCCTGCCGGCGCATCGCATTCGAAACACCCCCACAGTTGTAATGACCGCACACAATCACATGCTTCACCTTCAACACCTCAATGGCGTACTGCAGCACGCTCAGCATGTTGAAATCAGTGTGAATCACCAGATTGGCAATGTTCCGGTGAACAAACAACTCGCCCGGCTGCGCCCCCGTAACATCCTCGGCCGGAACCCGGGAATCGGAGCAGCCAATCCACATAAACTCCGGCTTCTGATCGTAGGCGCTCTTCTGAAAGAAATCGGCCTGCGCCGCCAACCGTTCACTGACCCAGGCCCGATTTCCCAGCAATAATTTCTTGTAGGCTTCCATGGTGCGTCCTCTCCGCTACAGCTTCTTGACTTCCAGCGTGACGTTCTTATAAGGCGCTAACTTGCGGAAATCCTCAATGACTTCATGGATGTCCCGGTCAATAAACATCGCTCGGGTTCCGTCGAGAATTACATGCGAGTTGTCAGGTAGCGAACGAAGCTTTGTCCGTAACTCGCTCTTGTTCACGAAGGACGCATCCTTGTTAAACCGCAGCAGAAAGTGATTCCCTTCGTTGACCATCGTGATCGCATCGTGGTGATTCATGCGGATCACAAAAAAAATTCCTACCACCAAGCCAATGACCACGCCCTTCAGCAGATCAGTAGCCACAATCGCCACCACTGTCACGACAAACGGCAAAAACTGATCCCATCCCGCCCGGTACATCTCCACGTACAACTTCGGCGCCGTCAGCTTGTAGCCAATCGCGATCAGGATCGCCGCCAGGCAGCACAACGGTGTCAGATTCAACACCGTCGGAATCAACAGCGTCGCCCCCAGTAGGAGCAAACCATGCAAAAACGACGACATCCAGGTCCGTGCGCCGGCATAGACGTTGGCCGAGGTCCGGACCACCACGCTCGTAATCGGCAGCCCACCCAGCAACCCGCTCACAAGATTCCCTATCCCCTGCGCCCGCAACTCCCGGTTCGGCGGCGAGATCCGCTTAAACGGATCGAGGCGGTCAGCGGCCTCCAGCGAGAGCAGCGTTTCGAGCCTCCCCACCAGCGCGAGCGTAGCCGCCACCATCCAGACCTTGGGATTGGCGAGAGCACCGAAATCCGGCCGCACAAACTGAGCGAAAAACGCCTGCACCGACGTGGCCACCGGCAGCGAAACAATATGTTCGGCCTCCCGGATTTGCCGCTCAGGCCAAAAGATACCCAGCGCCATATTGGCGAGAATCCCGAATACGACCACCATCAACGGACCGGGAATAGACTGCAGGAGCCGTGAGGTCTTGGCCACCAGGCGGTCCCAAAACACAAGTAGCAGCAGGCTCACAAGAGAGATCGCCACCGCACTCGGGTGCATCGAGAACACCGCCTCGGCCAAATCCGTGAAGGTATTGCTTTGGCCTTTTTCGAAGAAAGCAAAATCGCCCTCGAAGTCCGTATCGCGGCCCAGGGCGTGGGGTATTTGTTTTAGAACAATCACTAGCCCGATTGCGGCCAGCATCCCTTTAATCACCGAGTTCGGCACATAGTCGGCAATGAGACCCAGCCGGGCCACGCCGAACAGAAACTGCATTGCCCCGGCCAGCACTACGGCAGCGAGAAAGGTTTGGTAGGAGCCTAAATCCGCAATCGCCGTGGCGACAATCACCGTCAAACCGGCGGCCGGGCCGCTCACGCTGACCTGAGAACCGGAGAGAACCGAGACGAGGATCCCGCCGACCGCCCCGGCGATGATGCCGGCAAACAGCGGCGCACCCGATGCCAGCGCGATGCCGAGGCAGAGCGGAAGTGCCACCAGAAAAACCACCACGCCCGCTGGGCCGTCATGTGCGATCAAATTGCCGGATGTCGGCTCCAGCGAGACGGCTGGCTTGGGTTCTTGATTCACGGTTGAGAATGACCTATTTGCCCTTCCCGGACGGGCCGAATTCTTTGTGAGGATATAACACTAACATGGGAATGGCAATGAACAACCCCGTTCGTCAGGGCACTGCCTGCCCCCAGAAACAGCATTCACAGGTCAAGAAAATAAATTTTATCCCCTTCATTATAAATCAGTTAACCCCATTTTTCGCCCCCGCCCCACCCCCGGAAATTTGGTCCCCCCATGCTATAGTCCAAGCAGATAAGGAACCCAGCGCCCTGACCGGCTCAACCCGTCAGGGCGTTTTCTTTTTCCCCAGGAGCTTGAAGATGCCCGACCAACTCACCCCCGAACAGAAAAAGGCCCGCCGCGCCGAAATCAACCGCCAAAACGCCCAAAAAAGCACC
>JADCJL010000289.1 GCA_020247055.1 Acidobacteriaceae bacterium
CGCCTACGACAACAGGGAAGGAGAAGAACACGATCCGCCTGGATCTCGCGCCGGTGGCGTGCTGGAAGATCAACGACACGCGGTTCGAGTTTGGATCCTCGTTTGTTCTGCCGGACTCGCGGAGTGAGTTTCGGGAGTTGCAGCGGCTGCGCGAAGGGCACGCCGGCAGCCCGTTTTCGGTGTTCGGGCACGCCGACCCGACCGGGGATGACACCTTCAACAAACGCCTGTCGGACCACCGGGCCGAGGCCATTTACGCCATTCTGACCCATGAGGCGGCGCGGTGGGAGCGGCTCTACAACGCCCACGGCGCCAACGAGGGCTGGGGCATCTACTCGATCCAGCACATGCTCACGGCGCTCGGGGAAAACCCGGGGCCGGTGACGGGCTCGATGAACCCGACGACCAAACAGGCGGTGGAAAGCTTTCAGGAAAAGAACGGCCTCACCAGGGACGGCAGCCCGGGGCCGCAAACCCGCGCCAAGCTTTTTGCGGCTTACATGAGTTTTCTGTGGCCGCAAAAGATGGAGAAGAGCGAGTTTCTGGGGGGCGGCAAGGACGCGGGCGGGAAGGGTGATTTCCAGGGTTGTTCGGAGTTTAACCCCGTGCGCGTTTTCTCCGAGGAGGAGCGGCAGCGATTGGACCAGCCGGCCAACCACGCAGAGCGCAACTCCGAGAACGGCCCAAATCGGCGCGTGATGGTGCTGCTGTTCCGGGCGGGCACGGTGGTGGCGGCGGCGAAGTGGCCGTGCCCACGGACGGGAGAGGGCGGGGGCGGGTGCCGCAAGCGGTTCTGGTCCGACGGCGAAAACCGCCGGGCCAACCAGGCCGCACGGCGGGAGTTTGAAGATACAGCCGATACGTTTGCCTGCCGCTTTTACCACCGGCTGGTGGTGAAGTCGCCGTGCGAGGGGATCGACCCGGCGCTGCTGGTGATCCGGCTTTTGGCGGTGGACGACCACTTTGCGCCTTCCGCCGAAAGCCTGGACATCACCTACGACCTGTACGGGATGGCAGGGCGGGTGGTGAAGCTGGATATTGAGGCCGAGCACTACGAACCCCGGGTGATCCACACGCGCAACCTGACGGGAGCGGAGGCGGCCGATAATCAGCACACGGTGCAGTGGGACGGGCGCATCAGCGGCGGCGCGCGCGATGGCCGCTTTGCCACGCCGCTGATGGGGCCGTTCCGGGTGCGCCTGTCCTCACCGGGATTGGCGGATTCCGTCAAGGAGTTCAAGATTCTGTATCACTCGGTGGAGTTGGCGTTGGGCCGTCACACCGCCGACGAACAGGCCCCTCCGGAGGCGGAGAGGACCAAGTTTGCGCAGTACCGGCTCAACGAACTGGGCTACGACTCCGGACCGGTGGACGGGACGCTGGGCGGGATTTCGCGGAACGCGCTGCGCCGCTTTCAGCGCGCCAATTACCAGGTGGGCACGCAGACGCGGCTGGCCGTGAACGGGACCGTGGACGACGACACGCTGGCGGCGCTGCGGACGGCGCCGCGGCGGGAGATCTTCGAGGCGGGCAAGAATCCGCTGACCGAGGACGCGAAGTTCTACGTTTATGACAACTTTCTGAACGACCCGGAGATGGATTTTGTGACGGGCACGATGCCGGAGTTTCTGTCGTTCAACCGGAAGCAGCACACCGAGGACAAGATGGAACGCCCGTACATCGCGCTCGAAGCGATCGTGAAGCTGCTGAACAAGGCGAACGCCGGGGTGGCGGCGCCGGAGGCCGTGGGGGAGGCGCCGGTAGGCTGGGAGACCTCCGACAGCCCCGAGGACGCGACGGTGATTCCCGAGGCGGGGGACCGCGCCAACCCGCTGGCGCGGAGTTTTGTGCAGCACGCACGGGAGATTGGAGCAAGCGGCACCGTGGCCGGGGCGGCGCGGATTGACGCGGACGGGGACAACTGCCGCGACACCTTTGACGGTGCGCGCGGAGCGACGCTGGCCGCAACGGTGCGGGCGATGTTTCCCGAGGGCGCCAACTCCGAGTTGCGGCCGTTTCGCATCGACCGCTACGACAAGCAGACGCGCGAGGGCAGGGACGTTCCGCAGGCGATGGTGAAGGCATGGGACCACGCCAGCGAGTTCCCGCAGCGGAGGGGGCGCGCGGGGGTGTACTTCCGTTTTTCTTTCAAGGGCGGCGACGATGCCAAGGTGCGGGCGGGGCTGAATTTTGAGGGGCTGCCGAATCAGGCAACGCTCGACGAGCAGCACCGGGCGGCCGGGGTGACGCTGTTCCGGGAGACGGGCCGGTGGACGGTGTGGCGTCGCACGCGGATCTCCGCCTACTGCCCGATGGGCGTTCCGACGAATACGGAACGACCGTCGGGCGTGCCGAACTGGGAGATTATCCGGGACCTGTTCCGGCAGGCGTTTCTGGAGGTGGAAAACAACGGGCGGCCGCTGCGGGAGATCAACTACGCGGCGGTGGTGACCGATGCGGTGTACCGCAATACGATTATGGCCATGCCGGCCAGCCACCGGCCGGCGGGGGTAACGCATTCGAACCTGAACTACAGCCCGACCTGCATTTATGGCGGCGTACTGCCGTCCCAGGCGCCGGGGATGACGGCGGCGCAATACTGGCAACAGTGCGGAAACGTGGTGCGGGCCTGGTGCAACCACGTGACGAACGCACTGCTTAAGGTTATCCACGACGAGGCGCGCAAGACGAGCCCGGAGGGGTATGTGCTGTTTGATTACCGGATGGCCGACCCGATTACGGCGCAGGACTGGAACGCGGGGACGGCCTCGTTCCAGCCGGCCGCCAATCCGTTCTATCACGGCTTCCGCGTCTCCGGGCGCGGCTACGTGCACTGCGCGGGGGCGGTGACGACCAATCTGGACAACAACTGCGAGATCAACGACTACGTGGCGCACGAAGGCGGCCACGCCCGTTTTCTGTATCATCATGCCTACGTCGACGAGTCTGTCCCCACGCACTCGGCCAACAGCGCCAACCCGAACCATCACGACGCCGCCAACCTGAAGTGCACGATGAGTTATACCTCCGCGCCGGACGATGCGCGTACGCTCATTAAGCAGTACTGCGGAAAATGCCTGCTGCGACTGCGGGGCTGGGACGTCCTGGCGCTGCCTAACCGTTACACTTAAACTGCCATGGCCCCACCAATCGCACTTCCCCCACCAATCGCACTGACCCTGACCGTCCGCCGGCCCCAGACGCTGGTGGGCGAACAGATTGTATTCGGGCTGGGCATCCGGGTGGAGAGGGCCATCACGCTGGACATGCCGGAGTTGAACCGCGACCGGACGACGATTCATTTGCAATCGAAAGACCCGGCGAAGCCCAAGAACTGGAAGCTAACCGGGGCTGACTATATGCGACTGTTCCATGTGCATCCGCTGTCGCAGGTGGGTGGTCTGGTGGCCGTCGAAGCGGGGCGGCAGTGGACGGCCGAGCTCAACCTGTCGCAGTACACGACGGCGCTGCCCGCCGGTCCGTATGCGGCAAGCGTCTCGTATCGCTACGGGGCGGGAGAGGCGGAGACGGTGTCGACGAATACGGTGGAGTTTAGCGTGGCGCCGGCTGCGCTGGGGCACGTCTCGTACCGATGGTTTGGCGGGGCCAAGGAGCGCGAGACGCTGGGCAGCATTGCCGTGGTTGTGGAGCGGGGGAACGAGGAGTGGCTATATCAGGTGGCGAGCCGCCGCAACCCCGGGGCGGTGGAGACGGCGGTGCGTTTGGGCCGGCCGGCGCGGAAGGCCGGGGCGAAACCGGTGCTGGCGCATCTGAACGACATCGAGGCGATGCATTTCAGCAAGTACGCCCTGTGGGAGGAGGGCGGAGAGCTGGGGGCGGTGAAGGTGAATCCGGGTGGCCGGGGGGGCGAACCGCGTTTTGTCCGGCATGGGCTGCGGGCGGGGGCACGGTTGATCGACCCGCCGCTGCACCAGCATCATGGCGGGGTGATGGCGATGCTGACGGGGCAGCTGGCGGACAACCGGCCGGGGTTGGCGCTGGTGACCCTGGGGGCGGAGGGCCCGGGCGAGAGCCGGTTGCTGCCGCTCGATGCGGCGCCGACGGAGGCTCTGGCGCTATGGCCGGCCGAGGAGGGAGCACCAACGCTGTACCTGCAGGTGGGCGGGCGCTGGGTGGCGCGCCGGGCGGCCGGCGGACTGCAGCCGGTGGAGGCGGAGTTGCCGCTGGAGTCGCTGGCGCTGTCGCAGTGGATGGGTACTGGCGTTCTGTATGGCCATTTCCGAAGCGGCGCGGCGATCCGCACCTACGAACGCCGGTTAGGAGCGGCGGCGGCAGGGCCCGGGCAGCGGTATGAGGCGGCGGGGACCGGACGATTCGTGGCGGCGGCGTGGCGGGAGCCGGGCGGCGTGGCGCTGCTGCTGGAGAATGACGGCGGGGGATGGGTGGTGCTGGATGGCGGGCAGCGGTACCCGATTCCGGCGGCGCGCCAGGCAACCGGCCAGCCGATTCTGCTCCCGGCGGGAAAGGCGATCTACGTCCTGCAGCATGAGGCGGAACGTGGTTTTGTGGCGATGATGGTGGGCACGGCGCCGCCGGAGGCGTTGGTGTAGCGGGGGAATTGCTTGGTACGGGGGATGCGGCGGCTGTCCTACCGGAAGTTCCGGCCGGAAGTTCCGGCCGGGAGGAAGCCCTTCCGGAAAACCGGCGGGACGGGGTTCCCCCTACGCCTTGGGCGGTTTCAAGGCCGGAGTAGCGTTTTTCTGGCGGACTCCCTGGTAGACGTGCAGCACGTCTACCGTCTCTGCCTTGTAGTTCACCCGGTAGAAAACCGCGTAGGGCGAATGGTAGAGCTTGAAGACGTTGGGACGATTCGCCAAGCGGGTGCCGATGATCGGCATGACGGCGAGGCAGCGGATGTGGGCGAGCAGCGCCTCTCCGACGGTTTGCGCTGAGCGCGGCGATTCCGCGGCGTAGTATTCGATGATTCGGTTCAGGTCCGTTATGGCTTTGTCGGCGAAGAGTACTTTGAAATCCAAAGATGCACCATAGATTCGACTTCGGCGAGCGGCGAGACCAAACCGCTATCACAGTCCTGCCAACCCGCGTCGACCGCCAGAAGCACGGGCTTGTCATCGTAGCTCCATTCCGGGATTACAGGCGTAGGCTCAGCAGGCATCGAATCTCCTCCCGAAATTTATCGGACAAATGCGCAGGAGTCTGAGCAATCTTGCAACAAGTGGCTGGGAGGCGAATCACATATAATGGAGAAGCGATGAGTGCTACGGCTAGTAGTTTGGCGCGGGTTTCGCGCTTTTATGAGGCTCCGGTCGGCAAAAAAGTTGTCATGGCCGTCACGGGACTGGTTTTGGTGGGCTTTGTGCTGGGGCACATGGCCGGCAACCTGCAGATCTATCTGCCGGCGGGAGCGGATGGCGTCTACGCTATTGACCGCTACGGCGCGTTGCTGCACGCCAGCGAGGAGTTGCTCTGGGGAGCCCGCCTCGTGCTGCTGGCGAGCGTAGGGCTGCACATCTGGTCGGCCATTCAGCTGGCCACGGCGGCCAATGCGGCGCGGCCGGTCCGCTACGTGCGCCACAGCAACCTGAACTCCAGCTATGCTTCGCGGACCATGTACTGGAGCGGGCCGATCGTAGGCCTCTTCATTGTTTATCACCTTCTGCACTTTACGACCGGTACCGTGCATCCTGACTATAAGTACTTGAGCGTGCACGACAACGTTGTCAAAGGCTTTTCGGTCTGGTACGCCTCCGCGTTCTACATCGTGGCCATGAGCCTGCTCTGTCTGCACCTGTATCACGGGGTGTGGAGCATGTTCCAGTCGCTTGGCTTCAACCACCCGCGCTACACCCCGCGGCTGCAGTTCGGAGCGAAGGCCTTTGCGTTTTTGATTGCCGCCGGGAACATTTCGATTCCATTGGCGGTGTTGACGGGATTGGTGAAGTAGATTATGGAACTCAACTCACGGACTCCCTCCGGGCCGATTGAGACGCGGTGGGAGAAGGCGAAGTTTGACATGAAGCTGGTGAATCCAGCCAACAAGCGGAAGTACCACGTGATTGTCGTGGGCACGGGGTTGGCGGGTGGCGCGGCGGCGGCGACGCTGGCCGAACTCGGCTACAACGTCAAATGCTTCTGTTTCCAGGATTCGCCGCGGCGGGCCCATTCGATTGCCGCGCAGGGCGGCATCAACGCCGCCAAAAACTACCAGAACGACGGCGACTCGATCTACCGGCTCTTCTACGACACGGTGAAGGGCGGCGACTTCCGGGCGCGTGAATCGAACGTCTACCGCCTGGCCGAGATCTCGGTCAACATCATTGACCAGGCCGTGGCGCAGGGCGTGCCCTTTGCCCGGGAGTACGGCGGGACGCTCGCCAATCGCTCTTTTGGCGGGGCGCAGGTTTCGCGTACCTTCTACGCCCGGGGCCAGACGGGGCAGCAGCTGCTGCTCGGGGCCTACCAGGCGCTCGAACGGCAGATTTCGCTCGGCAAGGTCGACATGCACACCCGCACGGAGATGCTCGACCTGATTGTGATCGATGGCAAGGCCCGCGGTATCGTGAGCCGGAATCTGATTACCGGTAAGCTCGACGTGCACATGGCCGATGCCGTGATTCTCGGCACCGGCGGCTACGGCAATGTTTTCTATCTGTCGACCAACGCCAAGGGCTCGAACACGACGGCGATCTGGCGGGCGCACAAGCGCGGGGCGCTGTTTGCCAACCCCTGTTTCACGCAGATTCACCCGACCTGTATTCCGGTGAGCGGTGATTACCAGTCGAAGCTCACGCTGATGTCGGAGTCGCTGCGTAACGACGGCCGGATCTGGGTGCCGAAGAAGGTGGGCGATACGAGGCCGCCGCAGTCGATTCCCGAGGACGAGCGCGACTACTACCTCGAGCGGGAGTACCCGAGCTTCGGCAACCTCGTTCCGCGTGACGTGGCCAGCCGCGCCGCCAAGCGGATGTGCGACGCCGGACGCGGCGTGGGGCCGACCGGCCTCGGTGTTTATCTCGACTTCGCCGAATCGATCCAGCGCCTCGGCAAAAGCGCCGTCGCGGAGCGCTACGGCAACCTGTTTGAGATGTACGAGCGGATTACGGGCGAGAACCCGTACGAAGTGCCGATGCGGATCTACCCGGCGATCCACTACACGATGGGCGGGCTGTGGGTGGATTATCAGCTGCAGTCGACCATTCCGGGCCTGTTCGTGCTGGGAGAGGCGAACTTCTCCGACCACGGCGCCAACCGGCTGGGAGCCAGCGCGCTGATGCAGGGTTTGGCTGACGGCTACTTTGTGATTCCGTATACGCTCGGCAACTATCTGGCCTCGACCAAGCTCGATAAGGTGACGAGCGACCACGCCGAAGCCAAGGCGGCCAAGGCCGACGTGACCGAGCGCATCAAGAAGCTGCTATCGATCAAGGGCAAGCGGACGGTGGACAGCTTCCACCGCGAACTGGGCAAGATCATTTGGGACTACTGCGGCATGGCCCGGAACGAGAAGGGGCTCAAAGAGGCGATCGGCAAGGTACGGGCGCTCAAGAAAGAGTTCTGGGAGAACGTGAACGTGCTCGGCGGCGGCGAGGAGCTGAATCAGTCACTCGAAAAAGCTGGCCGGGTGGCGGACTTCATTGAACTCGGCGAGTTGATGTGCATTGACGCGCTCGACCGCAAGGAGAGTTGCGGCGGGCACTTCCGCGAGGAGTACCAGACGCCTGAAGGCGAGGCGCAGCGCGACGATGAGAACTACGCTTACGCCGCCGCCTGGGAGTACGCGGGCGAGGGTAAAGCTCCGATTCTCAACAAAGAGCCGTTGACATTTGAGTACGTCAAGCCATCGCAGCGGTCGTACAAGTAAGGGATTAGGAACAGCCATGAGCAGCAGCATGAAGATTACCCTCAACGTCTGGCGGCAGGCGTCTCCTTCCGACGCCGGGCGGATGGTGAAGTACGAGTTGGACAACGTGAGCGAGCATATGTCGTTTCTTGAGATGCTCGACGTGTTGAATGAGCAGCTGATCGGCAAGGGCGAGTTGCCGGTATCGTTTGACCACGATTGCCGGGAGGGCATTTGCGGGTCGTGCGGCTTTGTGATCAACGGTGTGCCGCACGGGCCGCGGCGCGGCACGACCGTGTGCCAGTTGCACATGCGCGAGTTCAAGAGCGGCGATGAGCTGTTTTTGGAGCCGTGGCGGGCGGCGGCGTTCCCGGTGGTCAAAGACCTGGTGGTGAACCGGAGCGCCTTTGACCGGATTATCCAGGCGGGCGGTTTTGTCAGCATCCCCACGGGCAGCGCGCCGGACGGCAACGCCATTCCGGTGGCGAAGAAGGACTCTGACCGGGCGATGTCGGCGGCGACCTGCATCGGCTGCGGCGCTTGTGTGGCCGCGTGTCCGAACGCTTCCGCGTCGCTGTTCACCTCGGCCAAAGTGTCGCATCTCGGACTGCTGCCGCAGGGCCAGCCGGAGCGCTACGACCGGGCGGTGAAGATGGTGAACCAGGCCAAGGAAGAGGGCTTCGGCGGCTGCACGAACATCGGTTTGTGCGAGGCGGTTTGCCCGAAGAATATCTCGCTTGAGAACATTGCCCGGATGAACCGGGACTTTACGGTGGGCGCCTGGACGTACCGGGAGGCTGCCGCCGAAGGTGGCGCAGCGTAAAATAGGTATGTGAAGTTATCCCTTGTCTTGATCAGTGTTGGACTGCTGCGGGGAGCCGATTACTCCGAAGTAGAGCCCATCTTCCGGGCGAAATGCTACGGCTGCCACGGACCCGGGAAACAGACCAGCGGCTTCCGCCTCGACGACGCCGAGGCGGCGCTGGCCGGCGGCTACGGTGGCAAAGTCATCGTACCCGGGAAGAGCAGCGAGAGCGACCTGTGGCTGCGGGTTGCGGCCAAGAGCCGTCACCAGGCCATGCCGATGGGTTCGCAGGGCTTGGCGGCGGCAGAGGCGGCGAAGATTGCCGCTTGGATTGACGCGGGAGCCGTCTTCCCTGCCTCACTCAAGGCGAGTGCGAAACGAAGCCAACCGAGGCATTGGGCCTATCAGCCGTTTTCGAAGCCGGCCGGCGGCTCGATCGACGATTTCATCAAGGCGCGCCTCGCGAAAGAGAACCTGCAGATGTCGCCCGAGGCGGACCGGCCGACGCTGCTGCGGCGCGTAGCGCTCGACCTGACCGGTCTGCCGCCGACCCCGGAGGAGGTGCGGGCCTTCGTCGCCGACCGCAGCCCGGACGCCTACGCCCGGCAGGTGGACCGGCTGCTGGCCTCGCCGCACTTTGGCGAGAAGTGGGCGCGGCACTGGCTCGACCAGGCGCGGTATGCCGACTCCGACGGCTATGAGAAAGACTGGGCGCGGCCGTGGGCGTGGCGGTGGCGGGAGTGGGTGATTCAGGCCATCAACCGCGACATGCCGTTTGACCAGTTCACGCGAGAACAGATCGCCGGCGATCTGCTGCCCGGCTCGACGACTGAGCAGCGGGTGGCGACCGGCTTCCACCGGAACACGTTGACCAACCGGGAGGGCGGCATCGACAATCAGCAGTTCCGGTTTGAGAACATCGCCGACCGCGCGGCGACGGTGGGTTCCGTATGGCTGGGGCTGACGATGGGCTGCGCGCAATGCCACGACCACAAGTACGACCCGATTCAGCAGAAGGATTTTTACTCGCTGTACGCATTTTTTGACAACGCGGAGGAAGAAGATATCGAGGCGCCGCTGCCGGGCGAAAAAAACGTCCGCGGGGCGGAGTACACGGCGCGGCGCGAGGCGCTGATCGCCGAGTATCAGGTGCGGGCGCTGCAGCCGGACTGGGAGCGGAACATGCTGCAGGCGGCGGCCGAGCCGGGCAAGCGGACCGACTGGGATTTGGCCTGGGACTGCCTGTTGAAGCTGACCGAGGGCGGCGACGGGGCGCGCATCCTGCGCAAGCCTTTTGCGAAACGAACCCAACGGGAGCAGCTGGTGCTCGAGACGCATTTTGTGCGGAACTACCACTTCGCCATCGGGCAGCCGGCCTATAAGAAGCTGAAGTTTGACGAGCTCGACAAGAAGCTGCGCGCGCTCGACGAGGAGTTTCCGCCGTTGAGCCAGGCCTACACGATTGCCGAGGAGCCGGAGCCGAAGCAGAGCTATCTGCGCGTGCGGGGCGATTATAAAACGCTGGGGATTCCCGTTGAGCCGGACGCGCCGGGCTTTCTGCCGCCGCTCGGCAAGACCGGGGGCCGGGCGACGCGCCGCGAGCTGGCCGATTGGCTGACGGCGCCGGAGAATCCGCTGGTGAGCCGGGTGGCGGTGAACCGGATCTGGCAGGAGCTGTTCGGGGCGGGTCTCGTGAAGACGTCGGAGGATTTCGGGGTGATGGGGGCGCGGCCGTCACATCCCGAGCTGCTGGACTGGCTGGCGGCCGAGTTCCGGGAGCGGGGCTGGAGCCGGAAGGCGATTATCCGCACGATTGTGCTGTCGGCCGCTTACCGGCAGAGTTCGCACGCGCGGCCGGAGTTGCAGGAGCGGGACCCGGAGAACCGGCTGCTGGCGCGGCAGTCGCGGCTGCGGCTGCCGGCCGAGGCGATCCGGGACGCGGCGCTACGGGTTTCCGGCCTGCTCGACGCCCGGATTGGCGGGCCGAGCGTGAAGCCGCCGCAGCCGGAGGGTGTGACGGCGCTGGGTTACGCCGGGGGGACGAAGTGGCAGGTGAGCGGGGGGACGGACCGCTACCGGCGGGGCGTTTACATCCACTATCAGCGGACGACGCCGTATCCGCTGCTGGCGAACTTTGACGCGCCGCGGTCGACGGTGGCGGCCTGCCGGCGGACGCGATCGAACACGCCGCTGCAGGCGCTGAACCTGTTGAACGATCCGGTGTTTCTCGAGGCGGCCGAGCAGTTGGGCAAGCGGGCGAAGACGGTGGAGGAGGCCTTTGAGCTGGCGCTGCTGCGGAAGCCGACGGCGGCCGAGCGGGCGCGGCTGGAGCGGTTTCAAGCCGAGAACAACACGACGCTGATGGCGAGCGTGCTGTTGAATCTGGACGAGTTTATTACCAGGGAGTAGGTTGTGATGACGAACCGGAGAGAGTTTTTAGGCCGTCTCGGCAGCGGATTCGGCATGGTGGCGCTGCAGCATCTGCTGGCGCGGGACGGCTACGGGGCGGCGGGAAACCCGCTCGCGCCGAAGCAGCCGCCGCTGCCGGCCAAGGCCAAGCGGGTGATCTTCCTGTTCATGGAAGGGGCGCCGAGCCAGATGGACCTGTTCGACCCCAAGCCGCGGCTACAGGAGTGGCACGGCAAGAGCCTGCCGGCGTCGCTGACCAAGGACCTGAAACTAGCCTTCATTAAGCCGACGGCGACGATTCTGGGCAGTCCGCGGACGTTTCAGAAGTACGGGCCGCAGGGGATGGACATTGCCGATCTGCTGCCGCACACGGCGTCGATTGCGGGGGATTTGTGTTTTGTGCGATCGATGCACTCGGATCAGTTCAACCACCATCCGGGACAGTTGAAGCTGTTTACGGGGCATAACCAGGTGGGGCGTCCGGCGATGGGTTCGTGGGTGACCTACGGGCTGGGCTCGGAGTCGCAGAACCTGCCGGGGTTTGTGGTGTTGAGTTCCGGGTCGGGGACGAGCGGGGGATCGGATAACTTTTCGAGCGGTTTTCTGCCGACGACGTACGCCGGGACGCCGTTCCGGAGCACCGGGGATCCGATTCTGTATCTGAAGAATCCGGAGGGGGTGGACGCGGCGCGGCAGCGGGCGCGGCTGGATGCGCTGCGGGATTTGAACGAGATGCGGCAGGCGGTGACGGGGGACGAGGAGATCTCCTCGCGGATCCACTCCTATGAGCTGGCGTTTCGGATGCAGAGTTCGGCGCCGGAGCTGCTCGACTTTTCGGGCGAATCGCAGGCGACCAAAGAGATGTACGGAATCGGGCAGGAGGCGACCAACGCCTACGGGACGAACTGCTTGCTGGCGCGGCGGATGATTGAGCGGGGCGTGCGTTTTGTGATGCTGATGCACGGGTCGTGGGATCACCATTCGTCGATTAACACGGGGCTGCCGAAGCAGTGCCGGACGACGGACCAGCCGGCGGCGGCGTTGATTCGGGATTTGAAGCAGCGGGGGCTGCTCGAAGATACCCTGGTGGTTTGGGGCGGCGAGTTCGGGCGGACGCCGATGTCGGAGTTCCGGCGGCCGGAGGACGCAAGCAACGCCGGGCGGGACCATAACCCGAACGGCTACACGATGTGGATGACCGGCGGCGGGATCCGGACCGGGCAGGTGATCGGCAAGACGGACGACTTCGGGCTGAACATTCTCGAAGATAAAGTGGACGTCAACGACCTGCAGGCGACGATGCTGCACCTGCTCGGTTTCGACCACACGAAGCTAACGTACCGGTTCATGGGCCGCGAGTTCCGGCTGACGGACGTGCACGGCGAGGTGGTGCGGAAGCTGGTCGGGTGAACCACCGATTTGCAACTCGGTGTTCAATATGAGAGACTTTCGGAAGCGCAGCGGCAAAAGTGTTGATTCCGCGATGGTTTGGCCATTTCCCGTGGTAGCGCGTTCAAAGCAGTAACCTGCATTAGGAGATTTCGTAGTGAGAGAAAAAGGTGTAGTGAAATGGTTTAATGCCGCTAAGGGCTATGGCTTTATCCAGCGGTCCAGCGGTGAAGATGTTTTCGTCCATTTCAGCGCGATCCAGATGAATGGATACCGGGCGCTGGATGAGGGATCGGAGGTTGAGTTCGAAGTCAAGACGGGCCCGAAGGGTCTGCAGGCCGAGAACGTTACGCGCGGCTAAGCCCCCATTTCACACCCGAGGCTGTTGCCTGAGGCCGTCCTGGCAGAGGACGGCCTTTCGTGTTTTTGTAGCAGAATAAGGGGTATGCGTACCTTTCTTTTCCTGTTAGCCGGTGGGATGGCATGGGGGCAGGCGGCGCCTCCGGTGGTGCTCGTGAACGGGTATCAGGATCTGCCGTGCGAAAACCGGGTGAGCCGGGAGACGTTCGGGCAGTTGGAGGAGAAGCTGCGGGCGGCGGGGCGCGAGGTGATCTGGTTCAACAACTGCTCGGTGCCGGCGGCCGGGGAGCCGCGGCCGACGATTGAGGAGATGGGCGCGGCGCTGGGGCGGCGGATCGCCGAGAGCGGGGCGGCGGAGGTGGACGTGGTGGTCCACAGCATGGGAGGGCTGATTTTGCGCAGCTACCTGGCCGGCAAGCAGAACGCGGCGGGGACGTTTGCGCCGCCGGCGAACCCGCGGGTGCGGAAGGCGGTATTTCTCGGTTCGCCGCATTTTGGCATCGGCTTTGCGGCCTTGTTCGGTACCGTGGCGGCCGTGGACCCGCAGGTGCGGGCGATGCTGCCGGGGAGCCGGTTTTTGTTTGACCTGGGGACGTGGAACCAGGGTGGGGATGATTTGCGCGGGGTGGACGCGATCGCCATCGCCGGGGCGGCGAGCGCGACCGGGGACGGGTTGGTGCCGTTCACGTCGGCCTCGCTGCGGTTTCAGGCGGGCGAGGACCGGCTGCGGGTGGTGCCGTACTGCCATACGAATTCGCCGCTGTTGCGGTTGGCGGCGCCAGGGTGCGCGCGGGCGCCGTACCTGGCCGAGGTGGACTCGGACGACCATCTTTCGTGGCGGATTATCCGGTCGTTTTTGGACGGAACAGCCGAGTGGCGGGGGTTGGGCGAGGGGCCGGCGAGTTCGTGGAACACGGCCGGGGGGCTGCTGGTCAGTTATCAGGACCGGGAGGGGCGAGCGGTGGAGACAGCGGCGCGGGTGACGGCGGGGACGGTGGAGTTGGCGAAGGGGGCGTTTGCGTGGTCGGCGGATTTTGTGCCGGCGGGGCGGCAGGAGGTGCGGATTGGGGCGACGCCGGAGGCGACGGCGGGGGTGAACGTGGCGCCGGTGGGGTTTAACGTGGCGGTGGTAAAGCCGGGGCCGCAGGTGGCGGCGGTGTTGCCGGCGGCGGGGCGGGTGCCGGGGTTGAGCCGGGCGCCGGGGATGTTTGTTTCGATTTACGGGTCCGGGTTGGCGGTAACGACGGGGCAGGCGGCGGCGCTGCCGCTGCCGGTGGAGTTGGCGGGGGTGCGGGTGCTGGTGAACGGGACGGCGGCGGGATTGCAGTTTGTGGGGCCGGGGCAGATTAACGCGATTCTGCCGGAGGGCGCGCGGGGGTTGGTGCGGCTGGAGGTGCGGAACGCTGAAGGAGCGCACGGGCTGAACGTACTGGTGGAGGCGGCGGCGCCGGCGATTTTCACGCAGAGCGGGACGGGGGTGGGGGCGGCGGCGGCGATTGACGCGGTGACGGGGGCGCTGAACACGGCGCAGAGCGCGGCGCGGACGGGGACGGTGATGGCGGTGTTTGCGACGGGATTGGGGGCGACGGAGCAGCGGGGGGGATTGGCGTGGGCGACGACGCCGGTGGCGGTGGAGTTGGGTGGGGTGCGGGTGACGCCGGTGTATGCGGGCCGGGCGCCGGGGTTTGCGGGGTTGGATCAGGTGAACTTTGTGGTGCCGGCGGAGGCGCCGCGGGGGGCGGGGGTGCGGCTACGGCCGGTGAGCGGGGGGCGGGTGAGTAATGAGGCGACGGTGGCGGTGGAGGAGCGGGGGGGTCA
>JADCJL010000029.1 GCA_020247055.1 Acidobacteriaceae bacterium
ATATAGGGGTTGCGGGCGGGATGCAACGGGCGGACGGGGATTGGGGTTGGGGTGGAGAAGCAGAAAGGCCTGATCGGGGGGATCAGGCCTTTGGATTAAATTGTATTGGGCGGCGTCCTACTCTCCCACACACCTGCGCGTGCAGTACCATCGGGGCTGAGAGGCTTAACTTCCGTGTTCGGGATGGGAACGGGTGGGACCCTCTCGCTAGGGCCACCCAAAGCTGGAGAGCTTTGAGTTTGTCTTGAATATTGACGGGTACGGAAAGTACATTTGCCTTGCTTAGCAGAACACAGAAAGATTCGTGTGCGCTTAGTAAATTTTATGGTCAAGCCGAACGGGCTATTAGTATCGGTAAGCTCAACACATTACTGCGCTTACACATCCGACCTATCAACGTGGTAGTCTACCACGGCCCTTCAAAGCTTTCGCTTGGGAGATCTCATCTTGAGGAAGGTTTCGCGCTTATATGCATTCAGCGCTTATCCTAACCCAACTTCGCTACGCAGCGATGCCACTGGAGTGACAACTGCATCACAAGAGGTTGGTTCAGCTCGGTCCTCTCGTACTAAAGCCAAGCCCTCTCAAATCTCCTGCGCCCACCACAGATAGGGACCGAACTGTCTCGCGACGTTCTGAACCCAGTTCACGTACCGCTTTAATAGGCGAACAGCCTAACCCTTGGGAGCTTCTACACCCCCGGGATGCGATGAACCGACATCGAGGTGCCAAACCGGTGCGTCGATATGAACTCTTGACACCGATCAGCCTGTTATCCCCGGCGTACCTTTTATCCGTTGAGCGATGGCCCTTCCATACAGAACCACCGGATCACTAAGTCCTGGTTTCCCACCTGCTTGACTTGTAGGTCTCGCAGTCAACCGCGTTTATGCCTTTGCACTCGTCGGTGGATTTCCAAACCACCTGAACGCAGCTTCGAGCGCCTCCGTTACAATTTAGGAGGCGACCGCCCCAGTCAAACTACCCGCCTACCAGTGTCCCTCTTCCCGATAAGGGAAGTAGGTTAGAATCACAGAACCATCAGGGTGGTATCTCACCGCTGGCTCCACCGAACCCAAGAGTCCGGTCTCAAAGCCTCCCACCTATCCTGCGCAGATGGCCCCATAATTCACTGATAGGGTATAGTAAAGGTGCACGGGGTCTTTCCGTCTTGTGGCGGGCATCCGGCGTCTTCACCGGAACCACAAATTCGCCGGGCAAGTTGTTAAGACAGTCATCAGATCGTTACGCCATTCGTGCAGGTCGGAACTTACCCGACAAGGAATTTCGCTACCTTAGGACCGTTATAGTTACGGCCGCCGTTCACCGGGGCTTCAATTCAGAGCTTCGCCTTGCGACTAACCCCTCCTTTTAACCTTCCGGCACCGGGCAGGCGTCAGCCCCTATACGTCGTTTTAGACTTTGCAGAGACCTGTGTTTTTGTTAAACAGTCGCCTGATGCTATTCGCTGCGGCCCACTTGCGTGGGCACTCCTTTTCCCGAAGTTACGGAGTTAATTTGCCTAGTTCCTGAACAACTCATCACCCGAGCGCCTGAGAATACTCATCTTGTCCACGTGTGTCCGTTTATGGTACAGTCACCTAACACTCCTTAGAGGATTTTCCTGGCAGACGAACCGGCGGATTTACCTATCCGGTCCTCCCTTCACCTGAATTCGTAACCATTCCTCTTCCAGGCTTACGGTCTGCGTCCCCCCATCGGTCTTGATCGTGTTTTGGTGGTCACGGAATATTAACCGTGTGTCCATCGGCTACGCCTTTCGGCCTCACCTTAGGCACTGACTAACCCTGAGCGGATTAACCTTTCTCAGGAAACCTTAGACTTTCGGCGACCAGGGTTCTCACCTGGTTTATCGCTACTTATGCTGGCAGAGTCTCTTCTCAACGCTCCAGATCTCCTCTCGGTAATCCTTCACTGCGTTGGGAATGCTCACCTACCGCGCGTTGTAAACAACGCACCCGTAACTTCGGCACTATGCTTGAGCCCCGTTGGATTATCGGCACCGGGGTGCTCGACCAGTGAGCTATTACGCTTTCTTTAAAGGATGGCTGCTTCTAAGCCAACCTCCTGGCTGTCTGAGCCTCCCGACTTCCTTTACCACTTAGCATAGATTTGGGGGCCTTAGTTGACGGTCTGGGCTCTTTCCCTTTCGACCACGAAGCTTAGCCCTCGCAGTCTGACTGCCGTATTACTCGTTCATGGCATTCGAAGTTTGGTAGGATTCGGTAACCTGGGAAGGCCCCTAGTCCTTTCATGTCTCTACCACCACGACGGAACATACGACGCTAGCCCTAAAGCTATTTCGGTGAGAACGAGCTATCACGGAATTTGATTAGCCTTTCACCCCTACCCTCAGCTCATCCAAGCTGTTTTCAACCAACACTGGTTCGGACCTCCATCCGTTGTTACACGGACTTCATCCTGGCCAAGGGTAGATCATCCCGCTTCGCGTCTAATCCCAGCGACTGAACGCCCTGTTCAGACTCGCTTTCGCTTCGGCTCGCTTCCGCTTAACCTTGCCACTGAGATTAACTAGCCAGCTCATTATTCAATAGGCACGAGGTCAGACTTTGCCTTGCGGCCATAGTCCTCCCACTGCTTGTAGGCATGCGGTTTCAGGTACTATTTCACTCCCCTCGCAGGGGTGCTTTTCACCTTTCCCTCACGGTACTAGTTCACTATCGGTCACAAGAGAGTATTTAGCCTTACCGGATGGTCCCGGTAGATTCTCGCTGGGTTCCACGTGTCCCGCGATACTCAGGAGCCACTTAAAGAAGGATTGCATTTTCAAATACGGGGCTGTCACCCTCTATGGCCGGCCTTTCCATGCCGTTCTCTTAACACTTTCCTATTCCTTGTTTAACCAGGAGCCCTCAACTGCCAACCGGCCCGTCTTTTCAACGGTCCCGTCTTCAGCTGAACCTCCTGATTATTGTGGTCCTACAACCCCGAGCTCTCGTTGCCAATCACTCGGTTTGGGCTGTTCCGATTTCGCTCGCCACTACTTTCGGAATCACTGTTGTTTTCTCTTCCTTCAGGTACTAAGATGGTTCACTTCCCTGAGTTTGCTCCCTGCCCCTATATATTCAGGACAGGGTAACCTGTGTTCACACAGGCTGGGTTCCCCCATTCGGAAATCCCCGGATCACTGATTACTTGCATCTCCCCGAGGCTTATCGCAGCTAGTTACGTCCTTCATCGCCTTCTTGTGCCAAGGCATCCACACGCATGCCCTTAGTAGCTTGACCATAAAATTTACTCAACACACACTTTTGACTCGCCCCTTATCGGGACGAAGCCTACCCGCCCTTACCGGCGCGGGCCACTTTCAAGTATTCTACTAAGCACTCTCCAGCCCCCTACAGGCTTCTCCGGCGTCCTACAATAGAACCGGATAGCTTCTCGGAGCTGGGGCATTTGTAATTATTTATACCCGTCAATATTCAATTGTCAAAGAACAAACCTCAATTCTCAGCCCCGCTTGCGCGGCGCGCTGAAAGCTCAGGAAGCAGTGCTCCCATCCGGGACTACTGATTTCTGAACTCTCCGTTCCATTCTTCTCTTTGGACTATCCTTGCGGACGCTTTTAGAGAGTGGTGGGCCTGGCTGGATTCGAACTAGCGACCTCACCCTTATCAGGGGTGCGCTCTAACCACCTGAGCTACAGGCCCGTCGTGATGCGTTGATTTGGTGGAGCTGATCAGGATCGAACTGACGACCTCCTGAATGCAAATCAGGCGCTCTCCCAACTGAGCTACAGCCCCAGAATGGAGTTGTTTGGTGTTCTTGGTCACCGGCTGCCACTTTCGGTGGCAGCCGGCTCCCGCGAACTGTTCTCGAGGCCAGTTGGATGTTCTGCCGCGCGCTCAAAAGGCTGCGCCGCATAGCAAAATCTCATACTTGAGTAAGAAAGAGAGCGGTTTTGTGGACAGGAACGGCTGCCGCTTACTCGGTTATTTCTGAAGCCTGTGTATCGGCTCCCGGCTCTGATTACTCAGCGCCACCTTTCCGCGACTCCTGCCACGTTCTCTCTTAAAAGGAGGTGATCCAGCCGCAGGTTCTCCTACGGCTACCTTGTTACGACTTCACCCCAATCATGAATCATACCTTGGGCCGCTGCCTCCTTACGGTTAGCACGCAGACTTCTAGTACAATCCACTTTCGTGATGTGACGGGCGGTGTGTACAAGGCCCGGGAACGTATTCACGCCGTCATTCTGATACGGCATTACTAGCGATTCCAGCTTCATGCAGGCGAGTTGCAGCCTGCAATCCGAACTGAGACCGGTTTTCTCCGATTAGCTCCGTCTCGCGACTTCGCAACGGTTTGTACCGGCCATTGTAGCACGTGTGTAGCCCTGGACATAAAGGCCATGATGACTTGACGTCATCCCCACCTTCCTCCAACTTATCGCTGGCGGTCTCCTGCGAGTTCCCAACTTAATGATGGCAACACAGGACGAGGGTTGCGCTCGTTGCGGGACTTAACCCAACATCTCACGACACGAGCTGACGACAGCCATGCAGCACCTCGACTCCACTCCCTTGCGGGATAACAGTATTTCTACCGTCGTTGAGAAGCCGTTCGAGCCCAGGTAAGGTTCTTCGCGTTGCGTCGAATTGAACCACATGCTCCACCGCTTGTGCGGGCCCCCGTCAATTCCTTTGAGTTTCAGCCTTGCGACCGTACTCCCCAGGCGGCACACTTAACGCGTTAGCTCCGGCACAAACCAACTGAATGGCTCACACCAAGTGTGCATCGTTTAGGGCGTGGACTACCAGGGTATCTAATCCTGTTTGCTACCCACGCTTTCGTATCTCAGTGTCAGTAATGGTCCAGGAACCCGTCTACACCACAGGTGTTCCTCCTGATATCTACGCATTTCACCGCTACACCAGGAATTCCGATTCCCTCTCCCATACTCCAGCATCGCAGTCTTCGGCGCACCCTCCCGGTTAAGCCGGGAGATTTCACACCAAACTTACGACACCACCTACATACTCTTTACGCCCAATAATTCCGAACAACGCTTGCTGCCTACGTATTACCGCGGCTGCTGGCACGTAGTTAGCCGCAGCTTCTTCTCCAGGTACCGTCATTATCGTTCCTGACGAAAGAACTTTACACCCCGAAGGGCTTCATCGTTCACGCGGCGTCGCTGCATCAGAGTTTCCTCCATTGTGCAAGATTCCCCACTGCTGCCTCCCGTAGGAGTCTGGCCCGTGTTTCAGTGCCAGTGTGGCCGTGTGCCCTCTCAGGCCGGCTACCGATCTCTGCCTTGGTGAGCCATTACCTCACCAACTAGCTAATCAGCCGCGGGCTCCTCTTCCTGCGCCTTTCGGCTTTCCTCTCTCGAGCTTATGCGGTATTAGCTCGGGTTTCCCCAAGTTATTCCCCACAAGAAGGTAGATACCCACGTGTTACTCACCCGTGCGCCACTTTACTCAGGGTTGCCCCCTTTCTCGTGCGACTTGCATGTGTTAAGCGCGCCGCCAGCGTTGATTCTGAGCCGGGATCAAACTCTCGTTTGAACCGTTTGGAATTTGTTCCCCTCGACAACCCTAAAGCTGTCGGGAAACGTACCGCTCAACTGAACTCAAGTACTTGACGTATTTGCTACTTGAACATCCAACCAGATTGTCAAAGATCTGAGCAACTCCGCAACCGATTCCAACCCATCTAAGAGTCAAAAAAAATCGCTCATTGCCGGCCTCGAAAGGCTTTTCGGCTT
This sequence comes from Acidobacteriaceae bacterium, assembly GCA_020247055.1. Lineage (GTDB taxonomy): Bacteria > Acidobacteriota > Terriglobia > Bryobacterales > Bryobacteraceae. The sequence goes on from JADCJL010000029.1 coordinate 5,753, forward strand.
CCTGAACTAGGTTGACGCTTTCGCATCATTCTAGTTCCCGGTTACCAAAACTTGGTAAACTTTCTGAGGTACTTTCCGGCATCGGAATGATCCGGGGTGATCCTCAAGGGTGGCGGCTTTCGCTCGCCTGTTTGTTGCTGTCATCCTTGGAAGGATGCATTTCGTTACTGCAACTCCTCCAGATTACCAGTCTGGGTTCGCTTTGGCAATGTTTTTTTTGCATGTACGCGATTTTTTTTTAGTTCACCGGTTCCGGGGGCTGTCTTGGGGGTTCGGTGGGGGCAATCGGGGTGGTTTGGGTGGGTTGGTTTGGGGGAGAGAGTGGGTGAGAAGGCCCAATCGGGGCGAGGGTGGTGCCTTGGGGGCGGGGTGGCGGCCACTTTTCCCTGGCAAACGGATTGCAGAGTGACCTTTCGAATACAAGGAGGTGACGGATGCGCGATTCGCTTTTGTTGTGGTTCGGCCTTTGGTTGCTGCTGTTCGGGGCGGAGGTCCTAACCGAGGGGCCGGGCGGCGGACGAAGGGTTCGCTCAGGGAGCCGTGGACAGGTCGGCCGGAAGAGGGTTGGCTGGGCAGTTGGGCCGCAGTTTGCTTAGGCTCGAGGTTGGGGAAAGTTTTTTGCTTTGCAATTAGATAGTTTCGTTGGCAGGGAGGGTGGTTGTATGAGCGAAGTCCGACAGGTAGAGGGAACAGGGAGCGGGTTATCGGTTCCCGCCTGGACGCTGGATTTTTCCGAGATTGATTTGGGCGATGTGGCGCAGGTCGGCGGCAAGAACGCTTCGCTGGGTCAGATGTTCAACGCTTTGCGTGTGCAGGGCGTTAACGTACTGGACGGGTTTGCGACAACGGCGGCGGCTTACCGATTACTGCTTGAGGAGTTTGGGTTGCGCGAGCGGTTGCGCACCCTTTTCGCCGATCTCGATATTGAAGATGTCGAGGGGCTGCGCCGTTGTGGGGCGGCGGCACGGGACGCGGTACTTTCTACTCCCTTGCCGAGTGAGATTCGGGCGTCGGTGACGCGGGCCTGGGAGCGGCTGGGCGAGCGACTGGGCCGGGAGCCGGAGTTGGCGGTCCGGTCGTCGGCGACGGCGGAGGACCTTCCGGAGGCTTCGTTTGCCGGACAACAGGAGACCTTTTTGAACGTCCGGGGCCGGGAGGCACTGCTGCAGGCGGTGCACGCCTGCTATGCGTCGCTGTTCACAGACCGGGCGATCAGCTACCGGGCGAAGCGGGGATATGATCAGCTGGCGGTGGCTCTGTCGGTGGGGGTGCAGCCGATGGTGCGGAGCGATATCGGCAGTGCCGGGGTGATCTTTACTCTGGACACCGAGTCCGGCTTTCGCGATGTGGTGTACGTCACAGGATCCTACGGCCTGGGCGAGTATGTCGTGCAAGGGGTGGTGACGCCGGATGAGTGGGTGGTGTTCAAGCCGACACTGCTGGCGGGTAGGCGGCCGATTGTGAGCCGGCAGCGCGGCTCGAAAGAGGTGCGGCTGGTTTATGCGGGCGGGGCGCGGTCGACGCGTAGCGAAGCGACACCGGAGCCGGACCGGAGGCGTTATTGCCTGGGTGATGCGGATGTTTTGCAGTTGGCCCGGTGGGGATGTACGATTGAGGCGCACTATTCGAAGCTGCTCGGGCGGCCGCAGCCGATGGACATTGAATGGGCCAAGGACGGAGTTACCGGCGAGCTGTTTATTCTGCAGGCGCGGCCGGAGACGGTACACGCCAGCAAGGCCCGGGCGGCGACCATGCAGGTTTACCGGCTGACGGGGAAGCCCGGGGCGGTGTTGGCCACGGGGCAGGCGGTAGGCGACCGGATTGGCGCCGGGAGGGTGCGGGTGGTGCAGACGGCCGCGCAGCTGGGGGCGGTCCGGCCGGGTGATGTGTTGGTGACCAAGATGACCGACCCGGACTGGGAGCCGGTGATGAAGCGGCTGGCGGCGATCGTGACGGATCAGGGCGGGCGGACGGCACATGCGGCGATCGTGTCGCGGGAGCTGGGATTGCCTTGCATCGTAGGTGCCGGTGACGCCAGCCGCGTTTTGCGGGATGGCGAGGAGGTGACGGTCTGCTGCGCGGAGGGTTCCGAGGGTCACGTTTACGCGGGGCTGGTGCCGTTTGAGAGGCAGGATATGGCGGCCACCGCGGAGGCGCCGACGCGGACGCAGGTGCTGTTGAACGTAGCGGATCCGGCGCAGGCGTTCCGGCTGTCGGCAATTCCGAATGCGGGGGTAGGCCTGGCGCGGATTGAGTTTGTGATCACCAATTCGATTGGGGTGCACCCGATGGCGCTGGTGCGATATCCGGCGCTGCGGGACGCGGCGGCAGCGGCGAAGATTGAGAGCCTGCTGGGGGGAGAGGATCCGCGCGAGTACTTTATCAGCCGGCTGAGTGAAGGGGTGGGCCGGATTGCCGCGGCGTTCTATCCGAAGCCGGTGATTGTCAGAACAAGCGATTTTAAGACCAATGAATACGCGCAGCTGCTGGGGGGACAGGAGTTCGAACCGGCCGAGGAGAACCCGATGCTTGGCTTCCGGGGCGCCTCGCGCTACTACGACCCGCGCTACGCCGAGGGGTTTGCTCTTGAGTGCGCGGCGCTGCGGCGGGTGCGGCAGGAGATGGGCTTAACCAACTTAAAGGTGATGATTCCGTTTTGCCGCACGGTGCAGGAGGCCGAAAAGGTGCTCGCCGTGATGGCCAACCATGGGCTGCGGCAGGGAGAGGATGGCCTGGAGGTGTACGCGATGTGCGAGATTCCGGCCAACGTGGTGCTCGCAGACGAGTTTCTCCGCCTGTTTGACGGGTACTCGATCGGTTCGAACGATCTGACGCAGCTGGTGCTGGGAATCGATCGGGACTCGGGTACGGTGGCCCATCTGTTCGATGAACGAAACGGCGCCGTGAAGGCGATGATTCAGCAGGCGGTGGAGGCGGCGCGGCGGGCCGGCAAACCGATCGGGATTTGCGGGCAGGCGCCGTCGGACTATCCAGACTTCGCGGCGTGGCTGGTGTCGATCGGGATCAGCTCGATTTCGCTGAACCCGGATACGGCGATTCGTACAGCGGCGGTGATTGCTGAAGCCGAGGGCCGCACGTGAACCGGTTGGCGCGCGGCGCGCTGTGGCTGGGCCTGTATCTCTGGCTGGTGGCCTTGCCGCTGTGCGTTGGCGCGATCTGGCCGGGGGCAATGGGCGGCCGGCCGTTTGGGGTGCAGTTTGGGGTGGCTTGCGGTTTCGCGGGGCTGACGATTCTGATTCTCGAACTGGCGCTGGTTTCTGAGATTCAAGCCGTGGCGAGTGTCTTCGGCCAGGATGCCCTGCTGCAGTTTCACCGGCAGATGGGGCTGGTGGGCAGCGGGCTGCTGGTTTTGCATGCGGTGCTGGTGATGCAGGGGACCTATCCGCTGGCGTGGCTCAATCCGTTTGTCGACGAAACGCCGTGGGCGATGCGGTGGGGAGTGGCGGCGCTGGTGGCGCTGGCGCTGCTGGCCGGGTTGTCGCTGGGGCGGCGGCGGCTCGGCCTGGCTTACCAGTGGTGGCAGTTTACCCACGGCTTGTTGGCGGATGTGACCATTGCGGGTGGGTTAGCGCATATCGTACTTTTCAGCGGCTTTTCGGCGGAGCGTCCGATGCTGGCGGTACTGACGATTTATGGCGGAGGGGCGGCGGCGCTGCGGTTCTGGTTCAAAGTCGTCCGGCCGTGGCGGCTATGGTCCCGGCCCTGGGAGATTGTGGAGAACCGGGCCGAGAACCGGGACACGCATACCTTGGTGCTGCGGCCCGTTGGGCACGCCGGGTTTTTGTTTGAGCCCGGGCAGTTTGCGTGGTTGAACACGGGCGGGACCCCGTTTCACGGGGACCGGCACCCGATTTCGATGTCGTCGGCGGCCGGGGATGAGGCGGGGCAGGAGGTGGCGTTTACGATCAAGGCTTTAGGGGACTGGTCGGGCGAGGTGGTGCCGCGTTTGGCGCCGGGGCGGAGGGTGTGGGTGGATGGGCCGCATGGGGTCTTTACGGCGGACCGGGAGCAGGGGCCGGGCTATGTATTGATCGGGGGCGGCTCCGGAATCTGTCCGCTGGTTTCGATTTGCGCGACGATGGCGCGGCGGGGGGATGTTCGCCCGGTGATTCTGTTCTATGGGGCATCGCAGAGGAGCCGGATGGCGTTTGAGGGTCAGCTGGCCGAGTTGGCGGAGAGGATGAACCTGCGGGTGGTTCCGGTTTTGGAGGAGCCGCCGGCAGAGTGGACCGGGGAGCGGGGGTACCTGACGGTGGACGCGTTGCGCCGCCATCTGCCGCCGCAGTATCGGCGCTTCCAGTATTTTGTCTGCGGACCGGAGGCGATGATGGATGCCGTCGAGCCGATGTTGCTGCAGTTGGGGGTTCCGGTGGACCGGATCCACACGGAACGGTTTGTTATGGTGTAGCTGTGCGGCGATTACTGATCAACCGGACGGTGGCGGTAATGAGCGCCGTGATTATGTTTCTATGTCTGCTCTTCGCCTTGATTACGCGAGGAGCCTAGGAGGGGAGATGCGATTAGCGCAGGGATTGATGCTGGCCGGGTTGCTGCCCGGGCTGCTGGCGGGCGAGACGGGGGCGGCACTGTACCGCGCCAAGTGCGCCAGCTGCCACGGGGCGAAAGGAGAGGGGCGGGCGGCCATTAAGAGGACGAGTCTGCTCACCGAGGAGGTCCGGAAGAAGACGGATGCGGAGTTGACGCAAGAGATTGCGGCCGGGGGGAAGCGGAAGAGCGCGGCGCACGCCTATGAGCAGAAGGGCGTGACGGCCGAGCAGGTGAAGTTGCTGGTGCAGTATGTCCGCGAGCTGCAGCGCTGAGGGCGGCTACAGCTGGCTCAGGGCGTAGCGGAGGACGCCGCCGCGACGGGACGGTCCCGGGCGGTTGGTGATGAGCGCCCCTTGGCCGGCGCGGGCGAGCTGCATCCAGCGGCGGAGGCGGGCCTCGGCCATCGGATGGGGCTCGGCGATGGGAAGGACCGGCAGGGGAGGAGCGCCCTCCTCAACCACGACCAGAGGGATTTCGAGGCCGTTGGAATCCTTCCAATAAAAGAATTGCGGCGGCAGGCCGGCGTGGCAGGCGTTGCGGTAGAGGGTGGTGACGACGCGGCTTTCAAAAGCGTGGCTGGCGTGGAAGTGCAGCTTGGGCGCACGATGGAGGCGGCGGCCAAAGGGGAGCGGCGCCGGCGGCAGGCGCAGCGTTTCGAAACAGTGATCGAGGACGGCGAGCCACCGCACGGCGGTGCGATGCGCGATGCCGCATTCGCGGGCGAGCGCCTGCTGGTCGAGGATTTGGGCAGACCGGCTGGCGGCGGCGCGGGCGAAGCGTTCGAACTGGTCGCGGTCGTGGACCCGTAGGAGGGCGGCGAGGTCGTGGTCGAGAAAGGAGCGGGGATTGGGCCAGGGCGGATGGGGGGCGGGGGCGGGTGGGGCGGGTGGGGCGGCGGGGACGAAGCGGCCGAGCATGGCCAGGGAGAGGGCGGGGCGGCGTTCGAGTTCGGCCGGGGTGGGGGGGTGGAGTTCGAGGGTAGTGACGGGCAGATGCAGGCGGCGGGAGCTGGCGAGGATGAGGCGGTAGGCGGTGGGTTGGCCGGTGAGGTGGGCGACCAGTTCCGGGGCGCGATGGAGATCGTCGATCAGGGCCGGGCCGCGGAGGCGGGCGAGGAAGCCGGCCGGATCGTGGCGGGCGCGGGTACGGAGGGAGGGATCGTCGAGGGGGAGATAGGGGTGGGCGGGGAACTCGCGGCGGAGGAGGGTGGTCTTGCCGGCGCCGCGCGGACCTTGCACGAGGACGGGCGCGGCCTGCTGCGCCGCGCGGTGTAGGGGGATGGCGAGGGTCCGCTCAAGCATGCAGAATTACTTTAAAAAAATGATATTACATACACGAGGATGGCAAGAGGGTTCGATTTGAGGCGAGTTGCCTTGTCCGGCGTTGCCGCGGCCCACTACGCTGAGGGATCGTTATGAATCCTAAAATCGCCCCTGCAAAGGGCAAACTCGGCATCCTGACACCTGGCATGGGAGCGGTGGCCACCACCTTCATGGCCGGCGTCGAGGCCGTCAAGAAGAATCTGGGCGCGCCGGTCGGTTCGCTCACCCAGTTGGGCACCATCCGGCTCGGCAAGCGCACCGACAACCGGTCGCCCAGGATACAGGACTTTGTGCCGCTGGCTGGGTTGAACCAGCTGGTTTTCGGCGGCTGGGACATCTTCGAGGACACGGCCTACGACGCCGCCGTGCACGCCGGGGTGTTGAAACCGGAGCTGCTGACCAAGTTGAAACCCGCCCTCAATAAAGTGAAGCCCATGAAGGCGGTGTTTGACAAGAACTACGTCAAGCGGATTGACGGGCCGAACGTGAAGACGGAGGGCTCGCTGCGGGACAAGGCCGAGGCGCTGATTGAGGACATGGCGGCCTTCAAGAAAGCCAACGGCTGCGACCGGCTGGTGATGATCTGGTGCGGTTCGACGGAGGTGTTCCATCGCCCGGCGGCGGTGCACCAGACGATCGAAGCCTTTGAGAAGGGCCTCAAAAAGAACGACGCGGCGATTGCGCCCAGCCAGGTCTACGCCTATGCCGCGCTCAAGAGCGGTGTGCCATTCGCCAACGGCGCGCCCAATCTGACGCACGACATCCCTGCCCTGCTCCACCTGGCGCGCGAGAACAACGTTCCGGTGTGCGGCAAGGATTTCAAGACGGGCCAGACCTACATGAAGACGCTGCTGGCGCCGGGTTTGAAGGCCCGCATGCTGGGTTGTTCGGGCTGGTTTTCGACCAATATCCTCGGCAATCGGGACGGGGAGGTGCTGGACGATCCGGGTTCGTTCAAGACCAAGGAGGAGACCAAGTTGAGCGTGCTCGATCAGATCCTGCAGCCGGGTCTGTACCCGGAGTTGTACAAGGATCTTTACCATGCGGTCAAGATCAATTACTATCCTCCGCGCGGTGATGAGAAAGAGGGTTGGGACAACATCGATATCTTCGGCTGGCTGGGTTATCCGATGCAGATCAAGATCGACTTTCTGTGCCGGGACTCGATTCTGGCGGCGCCGCTGGTGCTGGACCTGGTGCTGTTTCTCGATCTCGCGCAACGGTCGGGCATGAAGGGGATTCAGGAGTGGTTGAGCTTCTACTTCAAGGCGCCGATGACGGCTCCCGGGCTCTACCCGGAGCATGATGTTTTCATCCAGTTGATGAAGTTGAAGAATACGCTGCGCTGGCTGAAGGGCGAGGAGTTGATCACGCACCTTGGTCTTGAGTATTACGACTAAGCGTAGTGGGAAAAACGGCTTTACATGATAACGGATAACCACTTATCATGTAGGCATGCTTTTGCGCAGTTTCGTGTTTCTTGCCGCCGCGGGGACTCTTAGCGGGGAGTGGACAGGATTCCGGGGCCGGGGTGATTCGATCACCGCGGCCCGCAATCTTCCGCTCAGCTGGTCGGACCGCCACAACGTGTCGTGGAAGGTGAGCTTACCCGGCTTTGGCCAGTCGACCCCGGTTGAGTGGAACGGCCGTATTTTTCTGACGGCGATTGAAGGACCCAAGAAAGAGAAGTTGCACGTACTGGCGCTCGACGCCGGGAGCGGGAAGGTTATCTGGCGGCAGAGCTATGCGTCCTCGCGTCCGCAGGAGACGGGGGACCGGGTGGCGCGTGCGGCGTCTTCGCCGGCGGTGGACGCCCGCGGGGTTTATGTGGCCTTCGATTCGGGCGATGTGATTGCCCTGACCCACGACGGGGAGCTGCGTTGGCGCCAGAACCTGAATCAGCTCTACGGCAAGATTGAGAACGGCCATGATTTTGGCAGCTCTCTGCGGCAGGGCGGCGACCGGTTGTTTCTCCATGTCAACCATTTCGGCCCGTCTTATCTGGTGGCCATGAGCAAGGCGACGGGCGAGAAGTTGTGGCGGGTGGAGTTTCCGAAAGAGGGCGGCTGGAACACGCCGGTGCTGGTGGACCGGCCCGGGCAGTCTCTGCTGTTGGTTCAGCGGTCCGGCGGGGTGGCGGCGTATGATCCGGCCAATGGCGCGCTGGTGTGGGAGGATCTGCGAACCTTTTCGCGGGACAGCGCGGTTCCGTCGGTCACGGTGCAGGGTGAAGTCGCGGTGGTGCCGTCGCAGAACAAGGGAGGCACCTGGGCGCTGCGGCTCAGTGATCCGAAGCGGCCGCTGTGGACGGCCAAGGCGGCCACCAACGCCTTCTCTTCCCCGCTGCTGACGGCCAAGAGAGCTTATTTCGTCAACTCCGTGGGTGCCTTGTTTGCCGTGGAGTTGGCGACGGGCAAGGACTTGTGGTCCACGCGTCTCGGCACGACGACCTGGGCATCGGCGATTGCGGCGGGAGACCGCGTCTACTTCTTTACCGGCGAGGGAGTGACCCATGTCTTTCGGGACGCGGACACGATGGAGAAGCTGGGAGAATCGGCCCTGGCGGTGGATTCGACCGTCTATGCGGTGACTCCGATGGATGGCGCGCTGCTGGTGCGGACGGGCACGACATTGACGAAGGTAGCGAACCTGGGCCAGAAGGATCCGGCCCCGCCGGCAGTTTCGCGGTCGGCGCCGGCGCCGGCCGCCGAGGAGGCTCCGCTGCCGCCGGCCCCGGCGGGCCAGCCTGGGCAGGTTCGCGAGAACGCCAAGGATGGCCTGCGGCTGGCGTGGATTCCGGCCGGGAGTTTTCGCATGGGCTGCTCGGAAGGGGATTCGCAGTGTACGCCCGATGAGCGTCCGGCACACACGGTGACGCTCTCCCGCGGCTTCTGGATGAATACGACCGAGGTGACCGTGGGAGCCTACCGGAGGTTCGTGGCCGCAACCGAGCGGGCGATGCCGACGGAGGCCCCCACGTTCAACCCCGGGTGGGCGAACGCGGCGCTGCCCATGACCCGCGTCTCGCGGGCCGATGCGCAGGCCTACTGCCGCTGGTCCGGCGGGCGGCTGCCGACCGAGGCGCAGTGGGAGTACGCGGCCAGAGCGGGTACGACGACACCCCGCTACGGCGAGTTGGAGGCGGTGGCCTGGTACGGCGATAATGCCGGACGCGAACGGATTGACACCGAACGGATTGCGCAGGAGCAACGTGGCCAGTTCAACGTGATTCTGGGCAAGAACGGGAATCAGCCCCACGCCGCGGCCACGAAGGCGCCGAACGCCTTCGGGTTGTACGACCTGCTGGGGAACGTCTGGGAGTGGACGGCCGACTGGCACGACAGCTTCGCGCCGGGCGCGGCCACCGATCCCACCGGCCCGGCCGACGGGGAAAAGCGGGTGTTGCGCGGAGGATCCTGGACCTTTTTCGGCTCGCAGGTCCGCGCTTCGGCGCGGCTCAAGGTGAGCGAGAACCTGCAGACTGATTATGCCGGTTTCCGGTGCATTCAATAGGAGCGGCCATGCGGAATCTACTTTTCTTCCTCGCGGCGGCAGCCGCCTTTGGACAAAGCAACGGACGGGTGGCGGGCCAGGTGCAAGATGCCAAGCAGGCGGCTATTCCCGGGGCGCGGGTGACCGTGCAGGATAGTGAGCGCGGCTTCCGGCGGGAGGTTAGGGCCGATGGTCTGGGACGCTACTCCGCCCCGGATCTGCCGATTGGCCGCTATCAGGTGACGGCCGAGGCGCCGGGCTTTGCGGCCCGTACGGTCACTGGTTTGACCCTGACGGTCGGCGCCGTGCTGGCGGTCGACCTGCAGTTGGAGGTGGCGGGCGTCACCGAGCGGGTGGAAGTGCAGGCCACGATGGCAACCATCGATCCCCAACAGGCGGCCGGGGCGCTGGTGGCCAACCGGCCGCTGGTGGAGCTTCCCATCAATGGCCGCGACTTCGCCCGTTTTGCCCTGTTGACCCCGGGGGCGGTTGGACGCACGGCGTCGCTATCGGATCTCGCCTTCAACGGAATGCATCCCAGCCACAACAACTTCACGATCGACGGCATCGACGCCTCGCGCGGCGATCAACCGGTGGTGACGAACGGCTTTGAGCGAGGCGGCCGCCTGTTGACCGGCTCGCTCGACTCCCTCAGCGAATTCCGCATCCAGACCTCGAACTATCGCGCCGAGTATGGCCGGGCGGCGGGCACCGTGATCACCGTGGCCAGCCGCGCCGGGACCAACGCCTACCACGGCGCCCTGTTTGAGTACTTCCGCAACTCGGCGCTTGATGCCCGCAACTACTTCAATACCGTCAATCAGCTCAAGGACCCGTTCCGGTACAACAACTTTGGCGGCAATCTGGGGGGCCGGATCTGGCGGGACCGGACATTCTTTTTCACCAACTACGAGGGCTCCCGGCAGCGCCTGGGCGCCCGGGGCACCGGCACCGTCCCCAGTGCGCTGATGCGGCAGCAGGCGCTGGCGACCGCTCCGAATCTCCGCTTTCTGCTGGAGAACTTCCCGGTCGGCACCTCGCCGACGGCCAATCCGCTGGTGGATAACTACACGCGCTCGGAGAGCGTGAAGATCAACGAAGATACGGGCAGCATCCGTCTGGACCACAACGCCTCGTCGCGCGACCGTCTGTTTGCCCGGGTGAATCTGAACAACTCGACGGTGGACGGGCCGCTGTTCTCCATTCTTCCCTCCGCGCTCGGCTTGACGGACTTTCAACTGGTGCCCTCCCACTCGCGGAACGTGGCTTTGAACTGGCAGCGGATCGTCTCGCCCGCTTCGCTGCTGGAACTAACGGCCGGTTTGCAGCGGACGATGACCAACGGGTCCAGCGAGACGCCGTATCCGCAGGTGAATGTCGCCGGGCTGACCGTGGTGCCCGGTTCGCGCCGGCTGAATCTTTCCAACGCCAACGTATTCCAGTACGGCGGCACGTTTTCGCACGTCCGCGGGAGCCATACGATCAAGGCGGGCGCCACGCTGTGGCGGACGCAGGTCAACTCCTGGACCACGTCGGTGATCTCCCTGTCCTACCTTTCTCTGCAGGATTTCATCAACAACCGCCTGGGAATCGCCAATCTCACGGCGGGGACCTTCGGCAACGGGATTCGCCAGACCCATGTCGGCCTGTTTGTGCAGGATAACTGGCAGGTGCGTCCCGGCCTCACGATCGACTACGGCGTGCGCTACGACGTAACCAGCCCGAACCACGACAACCAGGACCGCCTGCAGAGCTTTGACACGCGCGCCGGCCGGCTCTCGGCGCCCGGCGGGCCCTGGTACCGCGCGGACCGGAACAACTTCGCGCCCCGCCTGGGCGTCGCCTGGCAGCTGCGGCCGCGGCTGGCGATCCGGACCGGCTATGGCCTCTTCTTCCAGCAGTTTGCCCCGGGCTTTGGCAACAACATCGCCCAGAACACCCTCACCGGCAACTCCCAGCTGGTGCGGCAGTCGATCCCGGACCTGGCCTGGCCGCTCGATCCCTTCCTCGCCCGCGGCACGGCGGCGCTGCCGGTGGCCAACGGTCTCAACTGGGACAAGCCGGATCTCTACGCCCAGCAGTGGAACTTTACTCTGCTGACGGCTTTGCCCGGGTCGCTGTCGCTCGAGACGGCGTACGTGGGCAACCGGGGCCTGAACCTACGGCGCAGCGTCAATCTGAACTGGCTGAATCCGGAGACCGGACGGCGGGCGTTTCCCGCCTTTTCGCGGGTGAACGTCGATTTTGCCAACGGCCAATCGGACTACCACGGCCTGCAGCTTCACCTGCGGCGCCAGATGGCGCAGGGATGGCTGCTGGGGTTCGCCTACACCTACGCCAAAGCGTTGGGGAATGTGACCGATGCCGTGGTCGGCGCCACCGAACCGCAGGACTTCCGCTGTTTCGCCTGCGAACAGGGTTTGTCCTCGACCGATGTGCGGCACATCGCCACGCTCAACGCGCTCTGGGACCTGCCCTGGGCCCGGAACAACCGCTGGCTGGGCGGCTGGAAGCTGAGCGGCCTGGCGATGCTGCGCTCCGGCATCGCTCTCAATGTCACGCAGCCGAGAAATACGGTGGGCAGCGATAACGCGACCAACCAGCGGCCCGACCGGGTTCTCGGCGTGTCGCCCTATCTGCCGAATCCGACCGCGAGCCTGTGGCTGAACCCGGCGGCGTTTCAGGTGGCGCCGCAGGGCCGCTTTGGCAACTCGGGGCGGCATCCGATCCACGGTCCCGGCTTCTTCCAAACCGATCTATCCCTGCTCAAGGATTTCCGGATCGACGAGGGGAGGAAACTGCAGTTCCGCACGGAGGTGTTCAACCTGTTCAACCGGCCGAACTTCGCGCAGCCGAATACCGTGGCCGGCACGCCGAACTTCGGGCAGATCTTCAACACGCTGGGAAGGACAATCGGGAGTGGAACCGCGAGACAGATTCAGCTGGTCTTGCGGTTCGAATTCTGAGCGAGGCCCAGGACGGCGCGGGGCGTCACGCCCCGCCGCACCGCCAGCCACTCGGCGGCGAACTGCGCCATGCGGGCGAGAAAGCGGAGATAGGTGGCCGGGCGCAGATAGTATTGCCAGAGGGTGGCCGGGCTGGTCAGCAGCGGCGGTGGGGGTACCGCCCCCGGGGGAGGGGGCACCGCGCCGGGGGAAGGAGGCGCCGCCGGCTTGCAGGCGATCGCCAACAGGTTGCGCTCCTGGCTTCCTAAAGAAAGCTCCATCCGCTCCCAACCGCCCGCCCGCAGGGCATGGTCCAGGCTTTCGCGCGTGAATCCGATGACGTGGGCGGCGTGAAAGCGGCCGGCGGGATTCTGGTGGACGCAGTTGGTATTGGGAACCTCGACAATCAGCAGCCCGCCGGGCCGCAGCCAACCGCGAAACTTCCCGAGCACGGCCAACGGGTCGGGCAGGTGCTCGAGAACGTGAAACAGCGTAATGACATCGAGTGAGCCTTCAGGCCGCTCCAGATCCAAAATCCCCGCCGTTTCGACGGACACGCCGTACTGCTGGCGGGCGTATTCGCCGTAGTGGGGATCCGGTTCGACGCCGCTGACCTGATGGCCCGCCGCCGCAAGCGCGGCCAGCCATTCCCCCGACCCGGAACCAACGTCCAGAATCCGCGCGCGGGCCGGAAGGCGGCGGCCGAGCTGCTCCAGCCGGTGCCGCGCCAGCCGGGCCGACCGATAAACATTCCGCGCCTTGGGCGTCCGGACGCCCTTATAGCTTTCCCGGTACTCCGCCGCATGGAAGCGGCGCAGCTCGTCGGAGGTAGGCAGGGGATCGTTGCGAAACAGGCCGCAGTGGGGACAGCAGACCGTGAGGAGAGGCTCGCCACGGCGGTCGCGCCGGGAGGCAATGATCGCCTCTTTCTGACCGCAGACCGGACACGGTGACTGAGGAATGAACGGGCTCGACGGCACGTTGTTTCAGTTTACCGGATTCCTCATGCGGACGGCGCGGCCGGACCATAGTATTCGTCCCGTAGTAGTTTGATCGCCGCCCGCATGGCCTCGCCGTCCTGCGGGAAGCGCAGCAGCGCCTGGCGCACCATCTCGACGCCGCCTTCAAACTCAGGCAGGACGGCGGTGTCCACGCCGTGCCGGCGAAGTTCCACCAGGTGCTCCTCGCGCGTCGCGCGCACGACCACGGCCAGCGATGGGTGCAGCCGGTGCGCCCGCTCGAGCGCGAGATAGATGGTTCCGTGATCCGGGATGGTGAGCAGCAGGACGCGCGCGCGGGCGGCGTTGGCGGCGTGCAGAATCTCGCCGGTGGTGATGTCGCCCCACAGGCCATGGAACCCGTCGGCCACAAGGTCCCGGTAGAGCAGGTAGTTGAACTCCACAATCAGGACCGGAACGCCGGCCGCGCGCAGCACCCGCGCCGCCGCGCGCCCGCTGCGGCCGTAGCCGGCTACGATGACATGGTCTTCCAGGAAGCTCTGCGGCGGCGCGACGGCGACCGGGAGCGCAGCCGGCTTGCGACGGCGGCGCGCCCAACGGCCGAGCGGAATCGCCGCGGAGGCGAACAGCGGGGACACCGCCATGGTCAGCACCGTGCAGGTCAGGGCCAAATCGTAAGTGCTCTTCGAGATGGAACCGGAGCTGATGCCGCTGCGGGCGATCACAAACGAAAACTCCCCGATCTGCGCCAGGCCCATGCCGACAATCCAGGGGGCCATGTTGACGTAGCCAAACAGGCGGGTGATGCCCCCCAGGATGATGGCCTTGCCCAGCAGAATCAGAATGACGGCTAGGGCAATGCTGCCGGGGTTTTGCAGGACATAGGCGGGGTCGAACAGCATGCCGACGGTGACGAAGAAGATCAGTCCGAAGATGTCCCGGAGCGGGGCCAGATCGCTGAGCGCCTGATGGCTGAACTCGGATTCGCTCAGGATGATGCCAGCGACAAAGGCACCGAGCGCGAACGAAAACCCGACGGCGTGCGCCGCGTAGCCGACCCCGACCCCCGTGGCCACTACCGCCACCAGGAACAGCTCCTGCGAGCCCCAGGCGAGAATTCGCCGCAGCAGCCGCGGCAGCAGGCGGGTGCCGAGGAGCACGACCAGCGCGAGCGAAACGGCTGCCAGCGCGATGGACTGCGCCAGCTTGGGCAGCATGGCGCCCGGCGTCTGCAGCTGCGGCAGGACGATGAGCATGGGGATCACCGACAGGTCCTGCACGACGAGGATCCCGATCATCACCCGGCTGGCGAGCGTAGAGGTAACCCCGCCCGCGGCCAGCGTCTTGACGACCACCATGGTGCTCGACAGCGCCACCATGGCGCCGAACCAAACCGATTCCCCGGCCCCCATCCCAAACAGACCCGTGCCCGCAGTCGCGCCCGCCACAATGGTGAGAACTACCTGCAGCGCCCCGCCGAGCAGCGCCACCCGGCGGACCGGCTGCAGGTCGCGCAGCGAGACCTCGAGGCCCAGCGAGAACAGCAGCAGGGCCGCCCCGATTTCCGCCAGCAGCTCAATCTCACGCACCTGACCCACGGTGGGTCCGCCCGTGTGCGGACCAACGACAACCCCGGCGGCGACGTAGCCAACCAGCAGGGGCAGCTTGAGGGCGCGGGCGAGAAGGGCGCCGAGCAGGCCGGCCACCACAATCAGAACAAAGTCAGCGGCAATCCCCACTTTTTCATTATGGTCCCCCGATGGGCACGGGGCTAGGGCTGCTGGACGAAGTAGCCGCGCCGGGAGCGGACCTCGGCGCCGGGGAAGCGGACGCGGGCGGCGGGGGTGAGGCTCACGCGAATCTCCCGGAACTCGCCGGGGGTGCCCTCCGGTGCACGGTAAACGAGCTGGTAACGGCTGCGGATCCGTTCGATGAGGCGGGGGAAGACTTCATCGACACGGTCGGCCCGCAGGGCGTCACCGCCGGTTTCCTCGGCGATGTGAAAGACGTTGGCGGGCGAAAAATCAGGGTTGGCGAAGCGGCTGCGCGTACCGTCCGGCCGGCGGCCCTGGCCCACGACGATGGCGTGGAGGCCGGTGTTGGCGTCGTGCAGCGCGCGGACGGCGGCCGCGTCGGGCGATTGGTAGTTGAGGCCGAGGTTGTCCGTCACGATGACGATGGCGCGGGTTCCTCCGGGCGGGGCCTGGGCGCGCAGGTGCGCGGCGGCGGCGAGAAGGGCCGGGTTGATGAGGGTGCCGCTGCCGAGATCGCGTTCGCGGACGGCGTCGCGGAGGCCCTGGACGGCGGCGGCACGGTCGGTGGTGAACGGCAGGGTGGGGCGGGCTTCGCGGCTGAAGACCATGACACCGACCGTATCGCCGGGCTGCAGTTGCGCGAGGGCGGCGGCGCTGGCGCGGTTCAACTGTTCAAGGTATTTGTTCATGCTGCCGCTCCGATCGAGCAGCAGCAGCAGGGTCAGCGGCGTGCGCTCCCGGCTGAAATCGACGAGGGGCCGGAGCTGCTGGTTATCGAAGACCTCGAAGTCTTCGCGGGTAAGGGAGTCGACGGCACGGTCTTTCAGCAGGACCTGGGTGCTGACCTGCACGTCCGCCACGCCGCCCTTGAACAGCGGCGGTTCGCCCTGCTGCGCAACAGCGAGAGCACAACCTGCGACGATGAAAAGGATAGCGCGCATGAGATCAATTATCGTCGGGACAGCAGGGCATATCGACCATGGCAAGACGTCGCTGGTGCGGCGGTTGACGGGCATCGACACCGACCGGCTCGAGGAGGAGAAGCGGCGGGGCATCTCGATTGAGCTGGGCTTCGCCCACCTCGACCTGGGCGACGGCCTGCGCGCGGGCTTTGTGGACGTCCCGGGGCACGAGCGTTTCGTGCGGACGATGCTGGCCGGGGCGTGCGGCATCGATATTGTCTTGCTGGTCATCGGCGCCGACGAGGGGATTAAGCCGCAGACGCGAGAGCACTTCGATATCTGCCGTCTGCTGGGTATTGAGCAGGGGATTGTCGTGCTGACCAAGGCGGATCTGGTGGACGCCGAATGGTTGGAGCTGGTGCGGATGGAGGTGGAGGAGTTTGTGGCCGGGTCTTTCCTCGCGGGCGCCCCGGTGGTGTCGGTCAGTGCAAAGACGGGGGAAGGCATAGAGGAGTTACTCCGGGAGCTGCGGCGGCTCGCCCCGGCGCTGCGGCCGCGAAGCGCGGAAGCGGCGCCGCGGCTGCCCATCGACCGCGCTTTCGCCATGAAGGGCTTCGGCACGGTGGTTACCGGGACGCTGATGGCCGGACGGCTCGCAGTGGAGCAGGAGGTGGAGCTATACCCGACCGGGCGCCGGCTCCGGATCCGCGGGCTGCAGGTGCATGGGAAAGCGGCGACGCGGGCCGTGGCGGGCCAGCGGACGGCGGTGAACCTGGCGGGGATTGAGCACAGCCAGATCGAACGGGGTATGGTGTTGAGCGAGCCGGGATGGTTTTCGCCCGTCCGGGTGGTCGATGCGCGTCTGCAGCTGCTGCCCACGGCGAGAGCGCTGAAGCTTCGCACGCTGGTCCACCTGCACGCTGGCACGGCGGAGACCATCGCCGAGATGCGGCTGCTCGACGCCGCGTCGCTACAGCCGGGCGAAAGCGCCTGGGTCCGGCTGCGGCTCCGGGAGGGCCTGCTGCTGCTGCCCGGAGACCGCTGTATTCTCCGCCAGTTTTCCCCGGTGGTGACGATTGGGGGCGCCACGGTCTGCGAAATCAACCCACCGCGGCGGACCCATCCGGACCGGCTGCGCGCCCTGAGCGGGGCGGCGCCGGCGGCGGCGGCGCAGCTTCTCGTCACCGAATCGCCGGCGGGTCTTGACCGGGCGGAGCTACGCCGCAAACTGGGGGTATCGCCGGAGCTGCCGAAAACTCTCCTGGTCTGCGGGACGCATGTCGTCGCCCAGAGCTGGGCGCAGGGCCGGCTGGCGCTGGCCGAGAAGGCTCTCGCCGCTTTTCACCGCGCCAATCCGCTGCTGGCCGGCATGCCCCGTGAAGAGCTCCGCGGCAAGGTGCTGCCCGGCGGGCCGCCGCCGCTGTTCGACGCCCTTCTCGGGATGGGGAACAAGCTGGTGGCCGAACAGCAGCTGGTGCGCCTGGGTACTCACCGGGTGCAGCTGCAGGGTGAGGAGACGGCCGCGCGGGAGAAGATGGAGGAGGCGTTCCGGAAAGGGGGCCTCGCCACGCCGAGTCTTACGGAGGTTCTGGCACAGTGCGGGGTGGAGGCGTCGCGCGCCAAGCTCCTGCTGCAGATGCTGCTCAAGGAGCGGCGCCTGGTTAAGGTGAGCGAGGAGTTGGTCTACCACGCCGAAACGCTCGACGCGCTCAAGGCGCTGCTGGCCGCCCGCAAGGGGCAGAGTTTCGGCGTTGGTGATTTCAAGGAGTGGACCGGCGTTTCGCGCAAATACGCCATTCCGCTGCTTGAACTGCTCGACCGCGAACGCCTCACCCGGCGCGTGGGCGAACAGCGGATGATCTTATAGACTCAGCGGCTCGGTCTGCTGAAACTGTTCGAAAATCCCGTTGAACTCCGGATGGATGGTACGGAAGATCTCCAGCAGCTGGGGGTCGAAGTGTTCGGGGCGGGTTCGTCCGTCGCCTTCGAGAATAATGCGGCAAGCCTTTTCGTGGGTGAAGCCCTGCTTGTAGCTGCGGCGGCTCCGCAGCGCGTCGTAATTATCGCCGAGCATGACGATGCGGCCGGCGATGGGAATCTGGTTGCCCGCAAGGCCGCGGGGATAGCCGGTGCCGTCCCAGTGTTCGTGATGGGTGATCGCGATATCGCGCGCCATTTCGAGCAGACGCGAGTTGGAGCCCTCGAGCAGCTGCGCGCCGATGAGCGTATGGCTCTCCATGATGCGCCGCTCCTCGGCGCCCAGCCGGCCCCGCTTCCGGATCAGCGCATCGGGGATGGCGATTTTGCCGACATCGTGCATAGGCGCGGCCCGGAAGATCAGCTCCTGATCCACCTCGCTCCACCCTAGCGACCGGGCCAGAATCCGGGCGTAGAAGCTCACCCGTTGAATGTGCCCGCCCGTCTCGTTGTCTTTGTACACCGAGGCCCGCGTCAGCCGCAGGACCATGTCGTAGTAGGCCTGCTCCAGCTCGCTCGCGCGTCGCCGTTCGAGCGCGAGGGCGAACTCCAGATCCTGGGAGAACTCGCGCAGCTTGCGGCGCACGGCCGTCATTTCGCGCTGCCGGGCCCGGTCCCGGCGGGCCAGATCCTTGAGGCGCGTCCGGGCCGTCTCGAGCTCGCTCTCCGCCGCGGTCGCATCCGCAACCGGCGGTACAGCCACCCCCGGTGCGTCACTTCTCATGGGCAGAACCCGAACAGACGCCTTCGCTCGTGCCACGCTTCATCATACGACTTGGTTTGAGCGAAGGGAAGCGCCGCGCGGCCTTACGGCCGGAAGCCGAGTTCGAACTGAAAGCCTTCGCCCAGATAGACGCGCTTGACCTCCGGGTCCCGGCCCAACGCCTCGGGCGAGCCGGTGCGGAAGATCTTTCCGCCGTTGATGATGTAGGCCCGGTCCACCGTCGCCAGGGTCTCGCGGACGTTGTGATCGGTAATCAGAATGCCGATGCCGCTTTTTTTCAAGTCAAAGATGATCCGCTGAATCTCGAGCACCTGAATCGGATCGATCCCGCTGAAGGGTTCATCGAGCAGGAGGAAGGTAGGTTCAATCACCAGCGATCGCGCGATCTCCACCCGGCGCCGTTCGCCGCCCGACAGCATATAGCCCTTGTTGAGGCGAACGGTCTCAAGACCCAGCTGCTCGATCAACCGGTTCATCCGCTCCCTCCGCTGCCGCCCGTCGAGCGAGAGCGTCTCAAGGATCGCCATCAGATTCTCTTCCACCGTCAGTTTGCGGAACACCGACGGCTCCTGCGGCAGATAGCTCACCCCGCGCCGCGCCCGCTGGTACATCGGCAGGTGGGTGATGTCGTCCTGATCGAGCTGCACGTGGCCGGAGTCGGGGCTGATCAGGCCGACAATCATGTAGAAGCTGGTGGTCTTCCCCGCCCCGTTGGGCCCCAACAGACCCACCACTTCGCCCTGCTGCACCGATACCGAGACGTTATCGACGACCTTTCGTCCCCGGTAGCTCTTTGAAATCTCCCGTGTCTCCAGTAAGCGCATAAGCTACCGCTTCTTTAGGATACGGCTTGCGGCCGGTTGGTTCCAAGAACCATCGACGACGAGGCGGTCTTCGTTCGCAAACCAGGTTAACCGTTCTCCCCGCGTGGTGCCTTTGAGGGAGTCGAACATCTGCGGCGCCCCGCCGGACAGGATCACCCGGCCAGCGGCGACATCGTAGTCGGAGCGTTCGGAGGTCCCTCGCCGGGTGCGGGGCTTGCCGGTCGCGTCCGGACCGCTTTGCACGATTACGGAATCGCCGACCGCTTCGGCGCGTTCGAGCGAATTGTCGTTTTCCTTCTGCGAAAACCAGGCGAAGAGTTCCCGGGAAGTCACCACCAGGTTGCCCCGGTTCAACCTGGCGTTACCCATGTAGTGCGCCTTTTTCTCAGCGTCCCAGTAGGTCATCTGGGGCGCCCGCACCACGGTGAACAGGTTTTTGGTCTTCTCGCGGAACTGACTGACCACGCTGCCGGTGGCATCGAGGCGCTGCAGCTTGCGTTGAATCAGAATGGATT
Organism: Acidobacteriaceae bacterium; assembly: GCA_020247055.1. Classification (GTDB taxonomy): domain Bacteria; phylum Acidobacteriota; class Terriglobia; order Bryobacterales; family Bryobacteraceae. Next base: position 25,736 of record JADCJL010000029.1, read on the forward strand.
CGGCCTCGATGCGGTTCGGACCCTGCCAGAGCAGCGCGTCGCCGTCGTACCGGATCCACTGGTTGTCTTCTTTGGTCTGCATGCGCTGCGCGCGCGCCTGGACGGTGTCGGAGGCATCGAGCAGCGAACCCTGGGGCTTCTTTGGCTTTTTTTCGTCGGGCAGGCGCGTGGAGGTGACTTTCCCCTCGGCCGTCATATCGCCCGTACGCTGATCGATCTCAATGCGGAGAGCATCGGTGGACCCGGTAGAGTCCCACAGGCGGGCGGCGCCTTGCAGAACGATGCGTTCGGACGCGCTTTCGAGGCGCGCATGGTCGCTGCGCCCCCGCCGGTCGCCCTCCTCAAACTGGAAGCCGGTCCACTGCTCGAGCGACTGCACGTCGCCCGTCTGGGGGTCAAACTGGGCCAACAGGTCCTGGCTGCTTGTCTTCCGGTCGGCGCCGCCCTTCTTGAGAGCGCGCGTGAGCGTCTTCACCTGCGTAGCGCGGAATTTTTCGAGCTGGTTATTGGCGCCGTAGACCATCGAGAACCGCTCGCCATCGAGGCGCCGGTAGCGCTGCCGCGGGCTCCTGGGCAGGAACTCAATCTGCCCGGGGCTGTGCGTATCGAGATGGTCGATCTCCTCGCCATTGGGCCGCATGATCACCTCGACTACGTCGCTGCGGAGCACCCGGTCCGAGGGCGGCTCGACACCCTTGCGCGGGGCCGGAAAGGACTCGACGACGGTGCTCCCGTTGGCCAGCGCTTTTTGGAGGATGCTGTCGCCGGTCTGCGCGGCAAAGGCCAGATCCACGTTGGTCGAGTTGACGATGGTACGGCCGGAGGCGGTAACGGTTTCGAGGCGCGCTCCCTGCTTGCCGGCAATCGACTCCATGACGCCTTTGGCGCCGAAGTGGAGCCAGAGCTGCGCGGCGCTATAAAGCAGTTGGCGGCCCGGGGTGCGGTCTTCGCCTTTGGCCTGCGCGGCCTCGACGAGGCGGATTTCGCCCCGGTCGAGCGTGACGGTGGCCGCCCCGGCGTTCAGCGTCATGGTGGCGCGCTGCAGCCGGGACCACGGTTTCAGATAGACCTTGTCGTCGTTCTCCCGGTAGTTCAGCTCGCCGGCCTCGACGGTCATGGGCTTGGCGCCCGGGCCCTGGCCGCGCCAGTGGAGCTTCACGGCGCTGCGCAGATGGAGGTCCCGGCTGGCCGGGTCGTAGGCGGCGCCGCGGGCGGTGCCGGTACTGTTTTCGAATTCGAAGGAGGCCTCAGCGTCCGTCGTCGCCTTGCCGGACTGGGTTTCGAAGGTGACGCCGGAGGTGTGGATGCGGACGAGGCGGTTGCGCGGATCCGGCTGTTCGGTGAGTCCCATGGTGATCTCGACTTCGCCGGCTGAGTAGAGCGTGCTGTCCTCCATGCGGAGCTCGGCCTGCGGGCTTTTGACGAGGTCAAACGCCTTGCCGTCTTTGTGAAATAGCTTCAGCTCCACGTGGTCGAGATCGACCCGCGGCGGATCGCTCTTCTGGGCGAAGTTACGCGCCCGGACTTCAACGATCGGACGGTCCCCGTCGTTTTTGCTCCACCGCCAATCCTGCGCCGAGACGCTGACGTTATCCGGGAGCGCGACCGGCCGGTCCACCACCTGCTTTCCCTGCGCGTCCTTCTGCGCCCGATAGATACCCGCGACGGCGGCAACGAGAATGAGGATGCTGGCGAGGAGGATCCAGCGGGTACGGCGCATGCAGCTTTCAGGATATCAAGCGAGAAAGCAAAAGCCCCGCCGGGAGGCGGGGCTTTTGGGGTTGGTTACTGCTTCCGGGCTATTGGATGGCCGCAATCGTGGAGCTGTTGCCGAAGACGAGCTCGCCGGCGCTGGCTTCTGCCGCGACCGCCAAGCTCCGGAAGGCCCCGGGCGCGGCATCGAGCGGCACTTCGAAGGAGACCGCATAGATGCCCATCATGCCCACCACGTACTCGGCGGACACCACGCGCACCCCGGCATCGTTGATACCGACGATGAGCGGGGACAGGACAGCCTGGCCCGGAACGCCCGCGCGGTTGGTATCCGTCGACGGGGTGACCGTGCCCAGGCCGGTGACCAGCATCCGCAGAACCTCGCCGCGACGGGCGGGATTCTCCGGGGTCACCCAGCTGCCATCCGGCCGCTGCAACGCGGCGTAGCGACGGGCGCCATTGCCGGGATCGGTTTCAAAGATACCCGGCTGGACGCGCGACACCAGAACGTTGCCCACCGAGGTCGACCCGCCCGAGACGCGAACCGTAGCGGTAACCCGGCTGCCCGGAACCAGGCCACAGGGCGCCTGGAAGACGATTGACTCCTGGCGGTTCTGGTTGGCGATGGCCAGAATCGGCGCCGATTGTCCGTCGAAGTTGAGGTCGACGCCGTTGAGGACCAGCGGCAGACCGCCGATGCCCAGGAGGCTGGCCGGCAGGACTCCGTTCAGCGCCGGCGCAATGCCGGTGCCGTAGAGCGTCCCGATACCGCAAGGCACGAGGCCCGGCTGGTTGCTTGCCGTGTTGACGATGTTGCTCGCGGTAAACACCGGACCCGGCAGACGCGAGGTGAGGGTAAACGTCTGCGAGAGGCTGCCGAGCGTAGCGCGGATGGTGATGGTTCCGGCCACGGCGCCTGCCGTGACGTTCACCGAGGCGCGGCCATCCGCTCCGCTCGTGACCGTTCCGGAGCTGAGCGTGGCTGTACCGCCGACCACGGAGAAGACCACCGGCTGGCCCGGCGCCGGGGTGCCCCGGTCGTCGGTGACCTGCACGGTGAGCGGCTGCGGGAACGGCTGGTTGGTGATGGTGGTCTGGCCGTTGCCGGAGACCGCCTGCAGGCCGGTGATGGCGATGTTGACCGTGAAGGTAAAGGTCCCGGTCGCGTTGCCGGACCGGAACCGGACAACGTTGGCGCCCGGCACCGTACCCAGCGTGCCGAGGGCGGAGACGCGGCCATTCGAGTCAGAGGTGCTGACGACGTTGGCCAGGGTGATGGAATTGGGAGTCGCAACCTCCCACTGGCCGGCGATGCCGGGAAGCACGTTGCCGAAAGAGTCAGAGATTTCGGCTACGAAGGCAAGGCGTAGCCGTTCACCCGGCAGGCCGGATTGATTGTTCCCCTGCACGAGACGAACGGTGGAGGGTGGCCCGGGCCGGACGTCCAGGTTCAGGGAGGCACCGCCCAGATTGATCGTGCTGCCGATCACGACCTGCAGCGGCGCGAGGCCCAGGCGGCCGCCAACGGCAAGGTTACAGCTGGCCACGCCATTCGAATCCGTCATCGCGACATCGCTTTCGCCCACGCAGTTCGCCGTAGGCCCGGCCCCGGAGGCGATGCCCGTGGTAGCGCGGAGAGAAACGTTAGGGATGGTCTGACCGGACTGCGGGCCGGAAACTACAATCACCCGCACCCGAATCGCATCATTGAGAGTCGTACCTGCCTGCCCGACGATATCGCGCTCCACCGGCTTAATCCGCTCGACGATGGGTGGCGAAGCCGAACCGCCGCCGAGCAGCTGACCGAGCAGACTGGTGAGGATGAAGTTTACCGTGCTCGAGCCGTTGGTCGCGGTAATTGTCTGTTGCGCGTAGGAAAAGCCCGGACTCACCGCCGTGGCGATGAACCCGATCGCGGCGCGACCGTTGGCGTCCGTCAGGACGGTACAGACATTGGAAGCACAGGTCGCACCCGTCAAAACCGTGCCATCGGAGGTGGACGTGTTAAACGACCCGCTCCCGCTCTGGAGCGAAAAGGTGACCGTCTGGTTCACAGCCGGTTTGCCCTGCGCATCGAGCAGTTCGACGACCATTGGCTCGTTAATCTGGAACTGTTCCAGAACCATCTGCCCCTGGCCGCGAACGATGCGCAGGGTACTGGCCGGAGTACCGCCGCCGCCGCCCGCGGTGGCTCCCGACGTCAGGGTGTACTCGAAGGTGGGGCCATTCGTCCCCGCCCGGGCCACGACCGCAAACGTTCCCGCCGTGGAAGGCGCAATCACGGTAGTCTGCGCGTAGCCTTGATCATTGGTAATTACGGTTGCACCCTGAATTTGCGCCGCCGCGTTGGTCGAGGAGAAGGTGACGGCCACGCCTTTGATCGGCACACCCGTAGAACTGAGGACGCGGGTGATGAGCGGCTGATAGGCGGTACCGACCGCCGTGGTCTGGATGCCGTTATAGCCCACGATTTGCGTAGGGGTAGCACCCACCAGAGCCGGCGCGGTAAACACGAGCGCCCCGGGGTTCAGCGGTACGGCCGCGCCGCCGGCGCCTGCCGGCGGCGTGGACGAGTTATCCAGGCGCACGATGGAGCCCGGCGTCGCAGCGAACAGGAAACGGGATTTCGGCGACTCGTTCGACGCGACGATCGCTGAAACGTTGTTGAGGTTGCCGATGTTGGCGAACTCGGGAACCGTGATATTAAACGGGGCGATGCTGATAGAGTACAGGGTCTGCGTCTGGTTCGACACGGCATAGATCCGGTCGTTGTTAGCCACGGTCAACGCATCGAAAATAATGTTAATGTTGGGGAACGTGGAGGCCACGGTGCGGGTGCGCAGATCGACCAGAATGGCCGAAGATCCCGTGACCGGGGTCTGGTTGACCATGACGCCGTAATTGCCGTCCGGAGTAAACACGATTTTTCCCGGTCGGGCGTTGAGAGGAATTTCGGTCCGGATCGTCATCGTGCGTCCGTCGATCTCAAACAGCCGGTTGGAGGCGGTGACGTAAACGAGGCCGTTATAGCCGACCGCGACGCCGGTCAAGGCTCCGCCGATCGAGAGCGGCGACCCCGCTACGGTGTTCGTATTGAGATCCACCGCCGTCAGGGTGTTGCTTACGGCGCTCAGCACAAAGGCGCGGGAAGCATCCTGCAGCACCGCTACGTCAATGGGCTGGTTGCCGACATTGGTCAGGGTATTGAGCAGATTGTCGTTGGCCGTATCAAAGATGTGAAGTCCGTTCGCCACAATCAACAGACGGCGACCATCCGGGGTGAACGTCGCCGCTTCGGCCTGGGCCAGATTCTGGCGCTTTAAGATATTGGTGGGGTTGGCGGCATCCAGCACGAGCAGGGTATCGCTGCCCGATCGCGCGACCGAATAGTACTTTGTGCCCTCGGAGTTAGTGAAGAAAAACGCAGCGCCGGGCTGCGCCGGAAACGAATTGATCGTCGTGAAGGGATCGAGCCGGAAGGCGGTGATGATCCCTGTCTGACTGGATGTATTGGGCAAAAGGAACAGGTTGGTTTGCGCAAGAACCGTCCAGGCGGACGCGAACAGACAAACCGACGCCAAAAGGCTTTGCCGGAAGAGCGACATTGCTACCTCGAAAGATGGGGGATGGTGGACGCGAACTGCGGGAGAGCGGAGACGGGAACCCAAAGCAGACAAGATCTACTGTAACACCGCCTGCCTAGTACTACAAGAAGGGAGACGCCGGTCAACGGCACCTCCGTGGCCCGAAAAGGCGATGGGGAGGGGCTTGCGCCCCTCCCCACTGCCGGTTGCGTTGCTTGTTGGTTAGTGGCCGAGGGTCTCGGAGGAGACACCCGTCCGGGTTCCGAGAGCAGCGTCCATCACGAGGGCGAGATAGGCCTCAGCGATCCGGTTGGCGCCGACGTCGCTGATGTAAGCGAAGCCGTGGCCATACTGGAAGCGGCACTGGGCAATCATGTAACCCTGGAAGCCGGGCGTAGCCGCGACACCATAGTTACCACCGCTCGACAGGGTTGCTGTCAAGGTCCGACCGGACGGAATCACCTGCGAGGTCTGCGCAGCGGGAGCCGCGCCACCACCGGTGGTTTCACCGTAGTAGTTCATCGTACACGTACCAGCCTGCGGAGCAGTGCCAAACGGGTCGGTCGAGGTGTTCGCGATCGCGATACCCGAGTCGAAGCCCACCTGGTTGGTCAGGAACGGGAACAGGATGTTGGTGCTGCAGGGGATGATGTTGAACAGGGTAACAGCAGAACCCGTGTTCGCGAAGCGAGGCTGCAGATCAGTGGTCGAGGCCGTCGTAACGGTGCTGAGCGGCGCGAAGCTGCCAGCCACCGAAGCCGTACCCACGCCCGGCAGGTTGCTGCTGGTGTTGGCGACATAGGACACCGCGACCAGAACTTCAACCGTTTCGGTGGAGAACGGGTTGTGGTTCATCACTTCCCAAACCGCCGTGCCGCTACCGCTGCTCAGGGAGACCTGGGCAGCCGGAACGGAGAAGGAGTTCTGGGTGATGGTGGTCGTGGCGCTCACCGCGGTGAACGCACCGGCACCATCGCCGTTCGTGCTAACGAGACGCACAGGCGAGCCAGCGTTAGGAGTAGCGCTGGAGGTAGCAGTGCTGAAGCCAGTCAGAATCGGATCGGTGTTGGACGTGACGCCGTAAGCCGAGGCATACAGGACAACGCCAGCAGGAACGTTCGTGAAGACAGCACGCAGACGGGTGCCCTGCGTAGAAAGACCCGCACCGAGTACGCCGTTGGTTACGCCGCCCTGGGTTCCGGTAACGGTCGGGGTCGACGTGTTATAGAAGCCAGTCTCGGCAAAGTAGTTGTTGTTCGGGGTGTTCTGCGATTCCGGAGTCGGGCTCACATCGGAGTTACCGTTCGGAGTGGGCGAGCTACCACCGAGGTTGCCACGGAATCCGCGGGACTTGAAGGCGGAAGCAAAGCCTTCCGTGAACCGGAGAACATGACGGCCACCGCCAGACAAGGTAGAGGTCGTGCTGGTCGCGGCGCCGCTGTTGTTAGAGACACACTGCAGATAGTTCGACCCAGCCGAGCCGCCGATGGTGCGGGTGCTAAAGCTCATACCGGGCTGGATGAACGCCACGGTCTGCTGGGGATTGTTGATCGGGATCGAGGTCGTGGAGGTCGCCGAAACGAACATCACGATCTGCGTCGGGATCAGGGTGGAGCTCACACCAAGCTGGTTGGCATTGGCGCGAACGTTTGTGATGCGAATGATACGCGTGGCAGTGGTGCCGGGAGGATCAATCGGCACACCGAGCCAAACGAGGGAGTTCGCACCGGACTGACGCCCCTGGTACACGTTGGGAGTAACACCGGTCAGGTAGCTGATGCCACCGGGGGTGCCAACGCCAACTGCGGTACAACCGGCGCCAGCTACGCTCGTGCTGGTCGCGTTGTTGGAGCAGTAGTTCAGGTTGCCGGGACCGGTCAAGGTACCAGCGGGCTCGTCGATCATGAGGAGCGCTTCGCTCCAGTTACCACTGCTCGTGAGCAGACGGGAAGTCACGTTGGTGTTCAAAAAGATCTGGAAGTTCACCTGGGGAACCGCCGCGCCAGCCGCGGTCGGCACACCACCGGTGCAGTTCAAAATCAAGTCACCAACGAGTTCCGTCAGCCCTTCCGCGCGAACGATCGGCGGAACGCCAGCGTTCGTGCTACAGCTAAACGCCGGTTGGGCATTGGCGGAGGCTGCCGCGCCGAACATCAGCGAGGCAACGGCCAATACCGGGAACCATTTGCGGAAATCTGCCATTTCCTTCTCCTTGTGGAATAAAAAATTCGAATTGATGAGGGACTACCTTTTTACCGCTTTGACCTAGTCTCGAGGAACTCACCCTACCGTACTGCAGGTTTCAATCTGCTATCGGGGGCGGCCCCTTGCGAGCCAAGCTAATCTTTGTGTTTTGTGATTCGTTCGTACTCGCGGTCCTGTTAAACAGAAAACCGCCTAACCCTGAGTAGACGCAGTCCTCTACGTTGTAACATCTCCCACCTTCCAAGTCAAGTGTTTGGTTTCCAAGAACTTGGAGGGGAAGAACCGTAGAATCGATCTTTATATAGCAGGTGAAGGGCCAATCGCCCCGCCACTCATGCCCAAGACCGGCCAGGGAGCGGCGAGTTGGCGATTAACCCTATTGCACAGAGACAGTTAGGGGGTTGGCGGCCACGCCGCCCTGCCGCAGTTCGAGGCTCTGAAACAGTCCCGGCGGCATATCGAGCGGCAGCGTGACATTCACCTGATAGAGTCCAATGTACCCAGGGGCGAGTCCACTGTACCCAACCGGCACTTCGAGGCCATTGATCCGCGCCGAAACCGGGCGCTGGGTGCGCATTAAATTTCCCTGCGCCGCGACCGCCCCGAAGCCGGTGCCATACAGAACCAAGGCCGAACCCCGCGCCGCCGGCTGCCCCGGGCTGTTCAGTTGACCGCTCGCGTTGACCACCGCCATCTGCCCCTCGCCCAGACGGAAGATCGCCGGCGCCACCTCCCGTAATTCAACCGGCCCCTCCGCCGCGCCATAGGGCGTGCGTAGGGTGAGCGTGTAGCTTCCGGCCGGGAGGTCCGCGGGCACCGCCAGGTTCACCTGGAACGGGCTGCTAAAGAGGACCGTGGCGCTCCGCCCCGCTATTTCGGCCGTGGTCGGCGTTCCCCGCCGCCCCAGGCCGGCGCCAAAGACGCTGATCAGGGCGCCCGGCGCCACATCCGGGGCAAAACTGGCCCCGTTGACCACCTGAAGCGGGGTGGCGGACGCTGTCAGGGGGCTCACCTCCCATTGCAGCGCCGGCCGCGCCACGCGGTATGACCCGGCCTGCTCCCCGGTGAGCGTGTAGCGCGCTCCCACGGTAGCCAGATCCGTGACCGTCGCCGTAAACCGCCCTGGCGCCGTTAGGTCCAGCTGGTAGACGGCATCCGCGCCGTCGCAAACCCGAAACTGCGTCGGGCCTTCCGCCCGCGCCACGGTAAAGGTGGCCCCGCAGGCGCCCGCCGGACCCGCCACCTCGGGCGCAGCCGTACCGGTTACCACCAGGAAGCCCGGACTCGCCGGCGCCCGCGGCTCCAGGCGCAACAAGCCAGCGATGCGTCCTTTATAAGATAGATTTCCCGCGCTGAACCCCGTCAGATAGTCGCCAAGCGAGGGGCGGCCGAACGTCGGGCTGGGATCCATGATCAGCACCTCCCCGTTCGCACCGATGCCCGTTGCTACCACCGCGTGCGCCATGCCGTTTTCGAGGGCCAGACTGACCAGCACCGGCCCCGCCGCCACTGCATCGCGCAAGACACCCTCATTCGCCGCCAGCGCCGCCAACTCCAGGTTGCCGGCCGCGTACGCCGGGAGCCGCCACAGATTGGCCACCCCGTTCTCAAGCAGGCCATCGCAAATCTGCGCCCCGGCGCTGTCAAACGCGCAGAACGCCTTGAGGTGCGCCGCCAGCGCCGCCGGGGTGGCTACGGCGCCGGTCGACGGCAGGTCGCCGCGTTCCTGGAAGTAGCGCAGAATGGCCGCCGCCGCAGCGAGATACGGATCGCCGCTGTCGGTAATGCGCGGAAACGAGCTCAAGCCCGCCCCGGTCATGCGCGCCTGAAAGGTGACCACCTGCTGCAGCGCCTCCACCGCAATCAGCGCAATCCCCTCCCGCGCCGGTAGCCGGACGACGGCCTCCGCTTCGCCATTGCTGTCGGTCACCGAGGCAGCCCGCGTCAAGGCCGCCCCCGGCGAAGGCCGGAAGGCGATCGCCACGCCGGCCAGCGGATTGTTCGACTCGTCCACCAGTTGCACCCGCAAGGGCACCCCCAGCACGGCGCCCGGCGCACCCGTCTGGCTATCGCCCCGCACCTTGACCAGACGCGGACGCAGATCCGCCAGCGCCCGGACAGTATAAGTAGTCTGGGCCGCAAGCCGCTGTTCGGCATCGTCCGCCGCCACGGTGATCGTCCGCGGACTCGCCGTCGGACGCACCAGCATCTCCCAGGCGTAAGCCCCGTTGGCGGGCTGCACAAAGAAGTCCGGCTCGCCGGTCACCCGCACCCGGACTCGCCGGTTCTCGCCAAAACCACCCAGCGCCAGCCGCACCCGGCCCCCGGCGATGACCACGCCCGGCGTCGCGCTGACGAGCGGCCGCCGCGCCGACTCCACCGCCGTCGCCTCCGCCGCGCCCGCCGCCACCTGCAGGTAGCCGCCTTCAAAATCCTGCCGCCGCCCGCCGCCCGTGGCGTACTCATCGTTGGTAGGCGCGCCCAAACGCCCCGCGGGTCCGCCCATTTGCACGTACTTGGCGTGGATGGGCCCGGTGGTGAACTGGACCCGTCCCGCCAGCGGAATGCTGTACAACGCACCGGACCGGAACGCCTGCTGCGTGCCGCTGGTGGCCGCGAAGGAGAAGAATCCCGCGGCTTCGCTGACCGGAGAGCCCAGCGCGCCGCCTTCCAGCCCCAGCGCCTGCCAGCGCGTCAACAACGCTCCGGCGACGAGACGGACCGGCACCCCGGCCAGCGCCCCGTTTTCAAAACTCTGCCGTCCCCCGGCGCTGGCATCCGACTGCGGATAGCCCAGCGGTCCCGCCGGTCCGCCCAGATCCTCATAGCGGGCCAGCAGGGCGCCCGCGAGGACAATGGCCTGCGCCACGCGGTCGGGCAGCGCCAGGACGACGCGGGCGCCGTTGGCCGTTGCCACCTCCTGCACGTAGCCGTTGCCCGCCCGGCGCACGGGGTAGCGCCCCGGGAGTTGCAGCGCCAGCCGGTTCCGCGTGACGGCGTCCTGAAAGGCCTGCGCGGCGGCGGCGTTCGGAGCGCCTTCTCCCACCTGGCAGCAGGGGGTTTGCACAAAAATCTGGATTGGCGGACTGGTTCGCCCCTCGGATGTTGCGCTTACTGAGGCTACGCCGCCGCCTACGGCCCGCAGCGTGGCGGTGGTCCCGGTGGCCTGGATGGACACCACGCGGCCGTTGGTTGTGGTCCAGGCGATCGTCCGGTCCGCAAGATCGAGGCCGTTCAAGGTGCGCGGCACCGCCGACACCTGGAATGTCTGGTTCAGCTGCAGCGTCAGGGTCGCCGGGCCCGGGTTCAGACCCACGGAGTAAACCGGCAGCCGCACCGTCGCGGTGCCGCCGGCGGTGTAGTCGATCGCCCCGCCCTCAAAACTTTGCCGGAAACGGCCTTCCCCGAGCTGCACCGGCGCACCCGCCGGCACCCCCAGAAAGCCGGCCGGGCCGCCGTTCAACAGGTAGGTTGCGGCAACGGGCGGCAGCACCACCACCTCGCGGCCGCGCAGGTTGCCGGAGGTGATGCTGAAGATGAGGCCGTTCTGGAAGCTCTGCAGGGTGTAGGCGCTGCCGGCGGGGCTGGTGCCGGCCGTTTCGGCCGACGTCGCTGGCCCGAGAACATTGATGCCACCGGCGCTTTGCCAGCGCGTGTAGTAGGGATCCCGCACCGCAAAATTCTGCCCGCCGCTCGTGAGCGCCGTCGCGTAGGAAAACAGGGCATAAGACCGGTCGAACAGCTGCCAGTAGCAGCTGCCGGCCGCAGTGCCGGGGCAGGTACCCGTATCCATGGTGGGGTAGCCCGCCGTCGCCGGGGTCACCGTGGCGTAGTAGGCATAGAGCAGGGCCAGCACCTGATAGACGCCGGTTTCGCCGCCCACGAGCTGCGTGCTGGTATTCGCTTTCACCAACGCAAGCCGCCCGCCGGTACCGACGAGCGGATTGAACTCCTGAATCAGACCCGTGGCGCCGAACCTTCGCACATCGGCTACCGGGGGTGTCGCGACCTGACCGGAAAAGCCGTTGCGGAAGAAGGCGTTAACAAACTGCTCCCGGATCACCGGATCGATCGATCCGCTCCCGACATCAACCGGGTTGGATTGGGCGTAGCCGGGGGCGGCAGCCAGCAGCCCCCCGACGAGAACAGCGGAACGGACGAAACGATGCGGTATCATGCGGATGAGAACGGGCCGATTCGATTCTAACCCGCAGGAGCGCGGCAAGTTTCACAGCGCGCGCTATTCCTTGACGATCTTCCGCAAACGGCGCATCCGGCTCTTCAACTCTTCACTGGCCTCGGTGATCTCTTTGGTATCGAAGATCACCCGCGGGGTCATGAAGACGATCAGTTCGGTCCGCTCCTTGCTGAATGACTTGCTGCCAAAGCCCCAGCCCAGGATCGGAATCCGGTGCAGCACCGGAATGCCCGCCGAGGACTGTGTATTGGTTTCGTTGATGATGCCGCCAATGGCGATCGTATCGCCATCCTCCACCGTCACCTGCGTATTGAGCGTACGCTTGGAGAACGAAGGGGAGTTGATGGCGCCCGCCGCCGGGGCAATCGGCGCACTGACCTCCTGATTAATGAGCATGGTGACAATGCCGCTCGGGTTGACGCGGGCGGTAATGTTCATCGTGACCCCGCTGTTGCGGTTCGAGATGTTGTTGGCAAACAGCGAACTGCCGCCGCTCTGCACCCCGGTCGCCGCCTGGGCCGTCAGGGTCGGCACCTCGGTACCGACGTTGATGGACGCCGCAATCGAGTCGGTGGCAATCATGCTCGGGGCCGAGATGACCCGCGTCCGGGCCTCGTTTTCGGCCGACGAGAGAAACGCGAGCAGTTCCCGGCTCTGCCCCACCAGCGCCCCGGCCGACAGATTCAGCGCACCGCTCGCCAGCGATCCGACAAAGTCGCGCGACCCGGCCTGTCTCGTAGTCCCCCCCGCCGTCTGCTTCTTTTGCAGAAAGGCCGCTATGCCGTTGGCAAACGCCCCGGTGAGGCTGACTTCGTAGATCTTAGCTTCGATCAAGACCTGCCGCGGCGGAATATCCAGCTGCTTCAGGATCTTGAGAATCCCTTCGTACTCGGCGGGCGTACCTTGAATGATGATGGTGTTGTCCATCGGATTGGGCACCACGCGGGGACCCTTGCTCACCGGCTGCGTGCCCGCTGCGCCGGCGCCGAGGTAGGTGCCGGTCCGATCGGTCGAGCCGACGGCCCCGGTTCCCATCGCGGCGGCCTGCTGGGGGTTGAGGGGAAGGCTGGGGTTCATCATCGGGAAACCCATGCCCATACCGCCCATCCCCATGCCACCCATCCCCATCCCCATTCCGCCCATGCCCATGCCGCCCATACCCATGCCACCCATACCCATGCCACCCATGCCCATACCGCCCATCCCCATGCCACCGCCCATGCCGCCACCCATCATGCTCATCATGGCCATCATGCCCATCATCCCCATCCCCATGCCCCCATCGGCGCTGTAGAGCATCATGATGGCCATCGACATCATGTCCGCCCGGCCGTACTTCACCCGGTAGACGTAATTGTCGATCGACCCGGCGGTGATCTGCGCCGGCACATCGAGCTTCTTGAGCCACGTCTCGACTTCGGAGAAGGCGCTCGGGTTGGCCGCCACGACGATGATGGTATTGATGCGGTCCACCGGCAGGAACTTGAGGGGACTCGACTTTTCATTGAGCGAAATCGACTTGAAGATCGTTTCCAGCTCCTTCGAGAGCTCCGAGGGCCGTCCGTTTTCCACCTCAAACAGCTTCACCCGCTGCGAGGCAAACGTGTCGTTGTCAAAGAGCGAAATCAGCTCCATCGTCCGCCGCATGCTCCGCGAACCGTCCATCAAAAGCAGCAGATTGGCTGGCGGATAGGACCACATCTTCGAGTTCTCACCCGTGAAGGGTTCGAGCAGCTTGGTCAATTCGTCGACATTGGCGTATTTGAGAAAGATCAGATTCAGCTGTACCGATTCGTTGTCCGGCAGATCCTTGGCGTTCACACCGGCCTTGATCGGCAGCCGCGCGGCATCGCTCATCGGCACAATCCGGTAGACTTCGCCCACCTGCACCATGGCAAAACCGTTGATGCGCAGGATCATGTCGAGAAGGTCGCGGGGGCTCAACTGCTTGGTCTCGCCGTAGGTGTTGAGCACCACGCCGCCCTTTACGCGCGGGTCGAGAATATAGTTGATCTTCAACTGCCGCGCCAGGATGTCGATGACCTCCGTCAGCGCCGCATTCTGCAGGTTGAGACCGCCGAGAGAGGCGGTCATCGGAGCTGACGGCGGAGCCGCCGGGGCCGCTGGCGCCGGAGCGGCCGGTTGGGCCGGGCGGGCCGGTTGGGCAGCGGCGGGGGGCGGCGTGGCCTCGGGCTTTGGCAAATCGACCACGTTGGGGCCGAAGCCGGGCGGCGGCTTCACAGGAGGAATCTGGGCCAGCAGGACGGTGGCGCCCAAGAGGGCGAAAGGGAGGATCCGCATCCGCATCAACACCTACTCCTTGGTCCCCGCCGTCGTCTTCCGAGCCGCCTGCGAGCGATCCCAAACCGCTTTCTCCTCGGCATCGAGATCGTTCTTCTTCTTCGTCCAGTTGGAGACGCCAAACGGTCCGGTGCGGGAGAACTTCAGCAACCCGCCCTCTTCTTTCACACTCATCCCGTCCAGCGGATCGCTGACGCCATCTCGCTTCTGCTGTTCGGTCACCGTCAATTCAGCGGACTTCATCATGCCGAAAGGGGTCACCTTGTACATCCACGGCTTGCCCTGAGCATCCACCACCCGCCAGGTGATCTCGTCGACCATCGTGGCGTTGGCCGGCACCCCGGCCGGCGGCTTGCGCACCGGCGCCGGCTTCTGGCCCGCCACCGGAGGCTGGGGAGCCACCGGAGGCTGAGGAGTAGGTTGCGCGGCGGCCATCGCCGCCACGACGCAAACAGAGAGGAGTAATCGCTTCATAAGTTCCTGCTGACTTCCTTAGAAATTCACTACTGCACCTTCTCCCAGCGGCATTGGAAGCCGAAGGGGGTGGCCGTGTTGATCTTGCGATAGCCGTCGACGATGGTGCCGTCCGGCGTCGTGTCGCCGGGCTGACACTGCTTGATCGAAGCGGTGGCGGCCTGGCCCGGTCCTTGTTTGTCGGTGCTGCTGCCGCCGCCCAGCGAAGTCACCGCGGGGGCGGCGGCCACCGGCGCGGCCGGGGCGGCGGCGCTTTGCGCCGGGGCCGGCGCCGCGGCCAGGAGCTTGGACGCATCCGGGTCGGCCAGTTCCCCGAGCCGTTTAGTAATGTTCTTCCCCTGCCATTCGAAGGTCACGCTGTCGCCGGTTACCGTCACAATGCGGAACTCGCCCACCCGGTCACCCGGCCGGTAGCCCTTCTGCGGTTTTCCTTTGGCTTCACTCAGCATGACGGTGGGAGGATCGCCGATCAGCAGCACCCCGTAAGCCAGCGGAAAGGCGGGCAACTGCGGGGGCGCGGGCGGCGGCGGCGGTTCCACCACCGGACTGCGATCTCTACTCAACAGAAGACGCGCGGCGATATCCAAATAGTTTGCCGGGGTCGTCTTTTCGACGGGCGGCGCGGCCGCCACCGGCTTGGCGGCCGGGAGTTTCGGCGCCTGCGAACGCACCATCTCCTCCCGCTTCCGCGTCTGATCGAGCAGCTTCTTCAGCTCCATGGCCGCGCCGCCGATGGCGGCCAGCAGCAGGAGATTGATCAGGAACAGTCGGCCTCTCAAAACTGCAACCCCTTCTTTTCCGGTATCAGCTTGCGCGGCACCACACCCGAGACGGTGAGTCGTACCGGCAAGATCTTGTCTTTTTCCCGCGCCGCGCCCAGGCGCAGGTCGGTGGTCGCCAGCAGTTCGGGCTGCGCCCCGAGTTCGGCCAGGAAGTTCACCAGCTGTTCAATTCCGCACTCGAGGCTGATCGACACGCTCACCTCGCCATAGTCATCGCCGAACGATTTCGCCTGGCCGATCTCGTTGGCCCGGATCTCGACCGGCTGCGGCAGCGACCGGCCCACGCGGCGAAGGATCTGAAACAGCTGCGCCTGCGCCTGCGGCGCCGTATCGGCCTGGAGCAGGCCCTTTTCGCGCGCCGCCAGGTCCGCCTGCGCGGCCTTCAGCGCGGCCTCTTTGTCCGGAACCTGCAGCATCAACCGCCGAACGCGTTCGAGCCGCTGTTCGACCAGCGCCGGCGAGTCCGCCGCCAGCGGTCCGCTTTCCACGGCCGACCCATCGGGCCAGAAATAGGCCACGCCGAGCAGCACCAGCGCCCCGGCGAGCAGCTGCAGCGCCTTGCGGTCGCGGTCGGTGATCGTCACGGCCGCACCCCCTCGCGCTGGCTGCGGATCCGGAACACTTCGCTGTTGCCTACCTTGGCAATGGGCATCGTGAACTCGCTGTTGGCCAGCCGCGATGAGTTGTCGAGGACGCGGAGCAGCGGCGCCGCCTGATCGGTTTCGCCGGCCAGGTTCACGCTGTCGCGCAGGATATCGAGTCCGGAGAGGAACGAGGGCGGCGGCAGCGTGGTTGTGAGTTCGAGCAGCAGGTCGAGATCCTGCCGCGTCCGCCGGCGGAAGTCATCGAGCTGCTTTACCCGTTCCCTGGCTTTGCCTGTCGCCTGATCGATCCGCGGCACGCGGGCGGCAATGGGTTCGTTTCGCGAAATCTCGCTCTGCATCGCCGCGACGTAGCGCCCCGTGTCGTACGGCTCATGCAGCAGGATGGCCGCCAGCAGCGCCACCAGGATGACGGCCAGCGCCGCCGTGGGCACATACCGCCACTTCGAACTCGACCGGCGCTCGCCTTCGGGCAGGAAGTTTGCTCCCAGGGCCAGGGCCGGCGCCGCGCTCGTGAGCGCCGCGGCCTGCGCCATGGCCGCCCCCAGGTCAATCGGCTCGGTCTCGGGCGGCAGCCGCAGTTCGGCCACGGCCAGCGCCAGCGCCCGCGGGCGGGGCAGATCAAACACGGAGGAGAACACCGGCCGGGCCGCACTCTCGCCATAGACCTCGAGGCCGTCGACCGCCTCCTGCACCGCGAGAAAATCCTTGGGCGCGGCGGCGGTCATGCGGATGGCCGAATAGATGGCCGCGGCCGAGAAGGTGAAGCTGACCACTTTCACGCCGGCTTCGGTGAACAACGTCTGGTAGGCGGCAAAGCGCTGCCGGCGCAGGATGCCGATCAGGACCTGCGCGCCCTCGAGGCGCGCAAACGCCGCCACGGCGTCGTCTTCGGCGTAGGGGTGCAGGGTATCGAGTTGGAAGCCGATGGCCGCTTCTAGCTCCTCGTCGCCCACCGCCGGGAACTGCAGCGTGCGGACAATTACCTCCCCGCGCGGCACCAGCACCACGGCGGCCACGTGGCCCGCGGCGAACTTTTTGAGGAAGTCCGCATACTCGCGGCCCCACTCGACGGCCGGGCGCTCCCGGAACCCGGCGATCACCGTTGTCCCGAGCATCTCGGCCCCCGCGGGCCGGGCCCGTACGACGGAAACGGTCAGGTCGCGCGGACCCACCTCGATCCCCACGCCCGTGCCGAAAGCCAGCAGGCGGCGCATCGCCACCGGAAAAGCCATGCCCATCTAGTTGGTCCCCGCGTTATCGTACCAGCGGAGGATGTGATACGGCGTCATCTCGTCTTTGTCATCCCAGTTGAATTTGATCACCGTCGCCACCGACCGGCGCACCTCATTGCCCGGCAGCGTGGCCGTCGCCCGGAGCGTGAAAATCGACCCGCCGCCCAGCCGCAGCCGGCCGGCGCCGGGTCCGGCCGCCTGGACAATCGGGCCCAGCTCCTCCTGCCGCAGAAAGGGGCGGACGGTGCGGCGGGCGACAATCTGCGCCACCACATCGGGCGGAATGCCGAGCGAGAGAAGGACGGGCGGGGAGGTCATGTTGATATCGAACTGGCTATTGGAGCCATAGAGCGTGAGGCAGTCCTTGAGACCGGGCGTCCGGACCAGTTGCCCGGCCGGGTTGCGGACCCAGGTTCCGTAGAACAGATCGGGCGTTACGCCGCGAACCAGCAGCAACTCCTCGATCTGTTCAAAGGACGCGTGGCGGGCGCGAAAAGACGGAACCTGCGCGGCGTAATATTGATCGAAGGCGGTAGGCCCCGGCGCGGCCTGCCGCCAGTCGAGAATGGCGGCGGTTAACTGTTCGACCAGGGCGGGGTTGAGCCCCATGCTCAGGAACAGGCGCTGCAGCTCCGGGGGGTTGGCGGTGTTGATATTGAGCTTCGAGGTCTCCGGGATGATCTCCACTTCGGCGTAGCCGGTGGGAAAGCGCATGGGCAGGCGGGTGAGCGTGTAGGTCCAGAAGCGGGCGGTACCGTCGGCGTTCGGGGACATGTTGCGGCCCCACTGCATCCAGAGAATGGCGCGGTCGACGGCGCCGGTGGCGAGGTAGTAGGCGCGGGTCTGGTCGACGGTGGTGGCGGTGCGTTCGGTTTCCCCGCGGACGGTGGTGGAGACCGAAAAGGCGATGGCGGTGAGCGCGGCCGAGAGCCACAATACCGTGAGCAGAGCGCCGCCGCGTTGGTTTCTAGTCCGCATATTGCTTGAACGGTTCGGCGTTGACGCGGACCGGAACGGTGACGGTAGTGACATCGAGGCTGCCGGCGTTGGCGTCGGCCGGGGTGATTTCGATGCGGATGGCCAGCGGCCAGGCGGGCGCCGACCAGACCGGCACCCACCGCGGCGGCTGCGGGGCGGGCATCTTTTCCTGGAACACAAACCGCACGGCGGCGAGGCGGTCGGCAAGCACGAAGCTGCCGGCCCCGGCCTGCACGGGCCGGAACAGCGGGATGGGCAGGCCGCGCGCCGGGTCCATGCGGAAGCCGAGACACTGGCCCATCAGGCTGGTGGGACCGGTGTAGATGGTTTCGTTGACGATGAGCCGGACACCCTGATTGTTTTCGCCGGGGATGACGCTGTATTCGACCAGGCGCGGGAAGCCGCGCGCGGCTTCGTTGAGCGAGTAGTTGGTGAGGAAGCGCATCGCCTGCGGTTCGCCCTGAAAGTAGCGGGTCTTGCCGCCCGGGGCGCCGTCCGGTCCGAGGCAGGTGGCGCCCACCGGGATCAGCCCAGCCAGCTGCTGCTGCAGCGCGCGGTCGACGCCGAGGACGCGGCGGTTGGCGAGGAAGCGATTGTTGGTTTTTTCGAGCGCCGTCAGGCCGACGCGCAGGCCGTAGAGAATGCCGCCGCTCAGCAGGCTCATCAGGGTGATGGCGATGAGCAGTTCGAGCAGGGTGACGCCGCGTTGGCTTCGTTTCGTCACGGCAGCGGCGCGCCTCCGGCCGGCAGCACGACCTCGCCGGGCAACAGGATGCGTTTGCGATAGCTTTCAAGGGGAAAGGTCCGGAGCTTCTCGCCCTGTTTCCACCAGATCTGCAGCTCGATCCGCTCGAGGATTTCGACGCCCGGCCCCGCATTCGGCGGGCCTTCAAAGATTGTCGCCCGGGCCTTCCAGCCGGCCTCCACCGTGCCGGACTGCACCGGGTCGAAGCGGCCTTCGATGACCATCTGGCCGGGGATGGCCGGGGTGACGAGCAGTTCGTCCATCTTGTGGCGGGCGAGCAGGGCGGCGCGGTCGTACTCGGTGAGACGCGCGGCGTTGCGCATTGAGGTGGTGAGGTTCGAGAGCAGGCCGGCGATGGCGACGGCCATGATGACGCTGGCCACGAGCACTTCAAGCAGCGTGAAGCCAGCGCTCGACTTTCTCACGGCTGCCCCCGGTCGATTTGGGCGGTGCCGGTGATGGGATCGACGCTGACGCGCCGCCGGGCGCCGCGGCGGTTGGTGACCTCGACTTCAATGCGGGGGATGACGCCGCCCGGATGGAGCAGAAAGACGCGGGGCGCGGCCGGGTCGACGCCGGGGATTTCGGGCCGCACGGCGGTAATGGTCACCCCGTCCGGCATGGCCAGCTCCTTGCGGTAGCCGTTATCGGCCGAGGCGAAGCGAAGGAGGTTCTCCTGCCGGAGGATGGCGACTTCGGTGGCCATCTGCCGGCGTTCGGTGCGGTTGAGGGCGGAGGTGAGGTGGCTGACGATGGCGTCGGTGGCCGAGCGGAGGCGCAGGGAATCGATGCCCGAATTGATGGCCGGAAAGCTGACGCCCACCATGAGGGCGATCAGTCCGGCGACGATCATCATTTCGAGCAGCGTCAGGCCGCGCTCGCCCCGGCGGTTCATTTTGATTTCCAGCTCACGACGTCTTCGTTGATGTCGGAGCCGCCGGGTTGGCCGTCGGCGCCGAGCGAAATGATGTCAGGCTCGTCGCCGTGCTCGCCGGGGAACTTGTAGACGTAGGGGCGCTGCCAGGGATCGGTGGGTACGTCCTGCATGTAGGGGCCCTGCCAGCTGGTCACATTCTCCGGGCGCACCTTGAGCGCGGCCAGGCCCTGTTCGGTGGAGGGATAGACGCCGGTATCGAGCTTGTAGGCGCCGAGGGCGGTGCTGAAGGCCTGAATCTGCTGCCGGGCGGCGGTGACGCGGGCGCCATCGGCGCGCTTGAGCATCTTCGGTCCGACGACGGCCACGAACAGGGCGATGATCGTGACGACCACCAGCATTTCGATCAGGGTGACCCCGGCTTGGGTTCGTTTCTTTCTCTGCATACGTTTCTCTCCTACACCGCGACATCGTTGATGCTGGTGATGGCCAGCAGCATGCTCAGCACGAGCGCGCCGATCAGAATGCCCATCACCAGGATGATCATCGGTTCAAATAAGCTTGTGAAGCGCTTGATGGCGGACTTGGTCTCTTCTTCAAAGACATCCGCAATGCGCAGGAACATCTGATCGAGTCTGCCAGTTTCTTCGCCCACGCTCAACAGGTGGGCGGCGAGCGAAGGGAAGACGGCGGCGCGCTTGACCGGCGCCGACAGGCCTTCGCCGCGCTTGACGCCAAGGGCGATGGGTTCAATGGCGGCGGCGATTTTCTTGTTGTTCAGAATGGCGCCGGCGATGTTCAACGACTGCACGAGCGGTACCGAGTTGGCGATCAGCGTGCCCATGGCGCGGGCGAAGCGGGCAGTTTCGGCCTTGCGCAGCGCGTCGCCAAGCAGGGGCACGCGCAGGCGGAAACCGTCCCACCACAGCCGGCCCTCGCGGGTACGGATATACGCCGATAGCGAAACGAAGCCAACGGCGAGCCCGAGGCCCACCATCCAGCCGTAGGTCTGGGTGAGGCGGCTGGCTTCGAGCATGAGCTTGGTGGGCAGCGGCATCTCCATGCGTCCTTCCTGGAAGACGCTGGCAAAGCGCGGCACGACGAAGTTCATCAGGATAAAGATCGATCCGATGCCGACGGCGGTGAGCAGGCCGGGATACACCATCGAGCTGATGATGTAGCTGCGGAGTTCGTCGCGGGTGCGTTCAAACTCGCTCAGCCGCTCAAAGACAATGCCGAGCGAACCGGAGGCCTCGCCGGCGCGGACCATGTTCACATAGAGGTCGCCGAAGTGCTTCGGGTGGGTGCCGAGCGAGTCGGCGAAGGTGCGGCCGCCCTTGAGCACGCGCATGACATCGAGGACGACCATGCGGAAGGCCGGTTTGTCGGTG
>JADCJL010000290.1 GCA_020247055.1 Acidobacteriaceae bacterium
GAAGAACTCAGGAAGTGTCTCAAAAAGAGGCACTTATCCGTTCGGTTCTTTCAAATTCCGTACCCAACTGAACCCAACTGGAACCCAACAGAACCCAACGAGAACCCAGCCGAACCCATCAATCCGCTCGCTCGAACCAGCCCGCTCGAACCAGGTAACTCCGCTATGGCCGCTCTGATAAACTCAGTGCAACCGAAAATGTTACTGCGCGGACTGCTACTCGCCGCCGGCCTGGCGGGAACCATCGGGGCCAATGACGCCGTCGCCCCGGTCGTCAAAAAATACTGCGTCGGCTGCCACGGCGCCGCCAAGCCGGCCGGCGACGTCGACCTCGCCAAACTCGCCGGCGACCCCATCTCCCGGCACGCTCGCACCTGGCAAAAAGTCGTCGAACAGGTCACCCTCGGCGAAATGCCCCCCAAAGGCATGCCGCGCCCCTCGGAAGAGGAACGGTCCGGCCTCCTCGCCGCCGTTCGCGCCGACCTCAAGAAAGCCGCGCTAGCCCGCGCCGGAGACCCCGGGCCCGTCGTCCTGCGCCGCCTCAATAACGCCGAATACACCTACACCGTCCGGGACCTCACCGGCGTCCCAACCCTCGACCCGGCCAAAGAGTTCCCCGCCGACGGCGCCGCCGGAGAAGGCTTCACCAACACCGGTAACTCGCTCGCCATGTCGCCCTCGCTGGTCACCAAGTACCTCGACGCCGCCAAGCAAATCGCCCGGCACGCCGTCCTCGAACCGGAAGGCATCCGCTTCTCCCGCTTCACCTCCAGCCGCGATTGGACCGACGAAACCCTTCGCGAAATCCGCGCCTTCTATGCCCGTTTCACCGAAGCCGGCGGCGCCGATACCGTCCGCCAGCAGGGCATCGATCTCGATCGCAACCGCGGCGGTCGCCTCCCCCTCGAAAAATACCTGGCCGCTTCCCTCGCCGTCCGCGATGGCCTGCCCGTCGCCACCGTGGCGCGCCGCCACGCGCTCAGCCCGAAATATCTCGCCGCGCTCGTCGCGGCCCTTCGCGGCACCAAGCCGTCTCTCCTGCTCGGTCCGCTGCGCCAGCGCTGGGCCACCGCCCAAGCTGCCGGCGTCGCTCCCCTGGCCGCTGAAATCCGCCCGTGGCAGGAATCGCTCTGGCGCTTCAGCAGCGTCGGCCACATCGGCAAGGTCAACGGCCCCAAAGCCTGGATGGAGCCCGTCACGCCTCTCGCCGCCGAGCAGGAGTTCCGGCAGAAGCTCACCCCGGCCGAGTCACAGCAAGCCGAGTCACCGCAAGATGTAACGCTATACCTCGCCGCCCGTCAGGTGGGTGCCGGACCCGCCACCGTCGTCTGGAACGCGCCCCGGCTCCTCATCCCCGGCCGCGAGCCCCTGCCCCTGCAGCAGGTCCCGAACCTCGTCGACCAACTGCGCCGCCGCCGCGAAGTCGTCGTCCATGCCACCGCCGCGGTGCTCAACGGCCAGCCCGCTCCCGACGAAGCGCGCGCCGCCTGGGAAACCTTCCTCGGCCAGAGCCGCCAGCCGGCCCTCTCCCTGCTCAACACCCGCATCGAGAAAACCGCCGACTTCGATTTCGTCCGCGGCTGGGGCGGCGGCAAAGATCCCTCCGTACTCATTAACGCGAGCGAACAAACCGTCCGCATCCCCGGCGTCATGAAGGGCCGCGGCGTCGCCGTCCTGCCCAAGGTCGCCTCCCAGGCCGGCATCGCCTGGCGCAGCCCGCTCGCCGGTAACGTCCAGGTCGACCTCACCCTCACCGGCGTCCACGTCGGCTGCGGCAACGGCGTCACCTGGGCCCTCGAACTCCGCCGCGGCAACGTCCGCGTCGGCCTCGCCGAAGCCGCGAAAGCGGGCCCGGCCACCGCCTCCCTCGCCGTGCGCGAAGGCGACCTGCTCACCCTCGTCGTCGGCCCCAAAGACGGCAACGCCTCCTGCGACCTCACCGGTGTCGATTGGACCATCAACGCCGCCAACCGCGCCTGGTCCCTCGCCCGCGACGTCTCGGCCGACCCCCTCCGCGCCAATCCGCAAGGCCCCTGGGCCTTCTTCTCCGAGCCCGTCGCCGCCCCCGGAGTAGGCGCCGCCATCCCGTCCGGCTCTCTGCTCGCCCGCTGGTTCACCGCCGGCGACCCCGCCCAACGCGCCACCCTCGCCACCCGGCTCGAACAGCTCCTCGCAGCTCCCGCGCCGGTGGGCGCCAGCCCGGACGCCCGTCTGCGCCAGCAGTTGCGCTCTCTCGCCGGCCCGCTGTTCTCCGGCGTCACCATCGCGGCCAAGCCGGAACCCATTACCGCCCAGGCGCCCTCGCTGCTCACCTTCACGCTGCCCGCCGACCTGGTCGCCGACGCTGAGTTCGCCGTCTCCGGCGCCGTCACGCACGCCGCCGCCGCTGTCCAACTGGAAGTCGCCACCACGAAGCCGTCCCTTGAAACCGGCCTGCTTCCCAGCCTCACCGCCGTGCACGACAAAGGCGGCACTTGGAGCTCCAACAACCAGGCGCTCACCATCGCCCGGCCCGTCGTCGCCGGCGCCTCCGCCCGTACCCGCTTCGCCGCCATGTTCGAAGAGTATCGCCAGCTCTTCCCGGCCTCGCTCTGCTACACGCGAATCGTCCCCGTCGACGAAGTGGTCACCATGACCCTCTTCCATCGCGAAGACGCCCACCTCGCCCGTCTGCTGCTCTCCCCGGCCGAACAGAAGCACCTCGACGCGCTCTGGGCCCGCCTCCGCTTCGCCAGCCGCGCACCGCTGCTTACGGTCGACGCCTTCGAGCAGCTCTGGCAGTACGCCACGCAGGACGCCGACCCCTCGGCCTTTGAAC
>JADCJL010000291.1 GCA_020247055.1 Acidobacteriaceae bacterium
AAAAGCGGCACCAACGAGTTCCACGGCTCCGCGTTCCACTTCCTTCGCAACGCCGCCCTGAACGCCCGCAACTTCTTCGCCCCCCAACGCGACACCCTCAAACGCAACCAGTTCGGCGGCACCCTCGGCGGCCCCATCCTCCGCAACAAACTCTTCTTCTTCTTCGCCTACCAGGGCACCATCCTCCGCAGCGACCCCCAACTCACCCGCCAGTTCCTCCCCACCGCCGCCATGCGCGGCGGCAACTTCGGCGCCTCCCGCATCACCGACCCCCTCTCCCGCCAACCCTTCCCCAATAACCAGATCCCCGCCAGCCGCCTTAACCCCGTCACCCTCAATATTCTGAAGTTCATCCCCACCCCCGCCACCCCCACCGGAGAACGCTTCGTCGGCGCCGCCCAAAAACCCGACGAATACGAATACACTACCCGCGCCGATTATATGCTCGGCGCCCACCGCCTCTCCGGCCGCGCCTTCTGGCGCTCCTTTGAACGGCCCTTCGTCGGCAACACCGCTGACCTCGCCTCCATGTTCTCCGCCGACGTCAGCCTCTCCACCCAGCCCTACACCCAAATCACCCTCGGCGACATCTGGGCCCTCTCCCCCTCCCTTCTCAACAACTTCAACTTCACCTGGCGCGCCCGCCGCACCCATAACGATTGGACCGCCGTCCAACTTCCCATCGACTTCGCCCGCGCCGGCGTCAAAGGCATCGCCGTCAAAAATCCAGCCAGCGTCTTCGTCGGCGTCACCGGCAGCTTCACCGCCCGCCCCGGCTGGAACTACATCAAAGACGACTTCGACTTCCAGTTCTCCAACAACCTCACCTGGAACCTGGGCCGCCACGAACTCAAGATCGGCGGCGAGTTCCTTCGCTCGAAAAACGAGATCCTCAACGACTTCCGCACCATGGGCAACTTCGAATTCAACGGCTCCATCAGCGGCAACGCCATGGCCGATCTCATGCTCGGCGATGTCTGGCGCTTCTGGCAGGGCGGCGGTGAGTTTAAGGAACTCTACGGCAATCGCCTCGGCTTCTTCGTCCAGGACAACTGGCGCCTCCGCCCCACCCTTACCCTCAACCTCGGCCTCCGCTGGGATCCCACCTTCCCCTTCACCGACTCCGTCGGCCGCGTCCAATGCTTCCGGCCCGGCATGCGCTCCACCCGCTTCCCCAACGCCCCCGTTGGCTACCTCAATGCCGGCGACCCCGGCTGCCCCGAAGGCGGCTTCGATACCTATCTCGGCACCTTCGCCCCCCGCCTCGGCTTCGCCTTCCGCCCCGGCAACGGCCGCACCGTCCTCCGCGGCGGCGGCGGCGTCTTCTGGAATCCTCAGTTCACCGTTCTCTACAACGGCTTCGTCAATTCCGCCCCCTTCAGCCCCCAAATCACCAACTTCGGCGTCCGCTTCGAAGATCCCTACGGCACCGGCGTCAACCCCTTCCCCGCCTCCTTTGCCCCCTTCGATCCCCCCGCCAACTCCACCTTCGTCCTCCCCCTCGGCCAGCTCGGTTCGTTCGACGCAAGCTTCCGCCCCAGCTTCATGCAGGGCTACAATCTCACCATCGAACGGGAACTCGCCGCCCATTCCGTCCTCCGCGCCTCCTACGTCGGCAACATGGGACGTTTCCTCAGCTACAACGCCGACGTCAACTTCGCCCGCTTCGCCCCCGGCGCCACCACCGGCAACATCCAGTCCCGCCGACCCTTCGCCAACTACGGCGCCACCCTCGTCGCCGGCTCCGGCAGCACCTCCAGCTACCACGCTCTCCAGGTCAGCTTCGAACGCCGCATGAACCGGAACTTCAGCATCGAAGCCAACTACACCTGGTCCGCCTCCATCGATGAGTTCTCCGAAGACACCACCCCGGGCCAATCCAGCTCCATTCCCAATCCGCTCGACCGCCGCGGCAACCGCGGACGCTCCGACTTCGACAACCCCCACCGCTTCGTCGCGAGCTATGTTTGGACTCTGCCCACCCTCACCAACTCGCCTCGCCTCCTCCGCGGCCTGTTCGGCAACTGGGAATCCTCCGGCATCGTCACGATTCGCAACGGCTTCCCCTTCACCGTCACCACCGGCGCCGATCGCTCCCTCAGCGGCATCGGCCTCGACCGCCCCGACATGATTGGCGATGCCAACCTCGCCGCCGGACGCTCCCGCACCGAGCAGATCGCCCGCTACTTCAACACCGCGGCCTTCCAACTGAACGCCCCCGGCACCTTCGGCAACACCCCCCGCGCCCTGCTCCGCGGCCCCGGCGCCGCCAACTTCGACCTCGCTCTGCTCAAGGTCTTCCCCATCAAAGAACGCTTCCGGCTCCAATACCGCGCCGAATTCTTCAACACCTTCAACAAACCCAACTTCGGCAGCCCGTTCGCCCAACTCAGCAACGCCGCCCGCTTCGGCCGCATCGAAAGCGCCGCCGACCCCCGCATCCTCCAAATGGCGCTCAAACTGCAATTCTAGCCCCCACGGGCGAACGGCCCCTCCCGTTCGCCCGCCCCTCCCCCCTTACAACGTATTCGCCAGCACCCCCCCATCAATCAACAGCGTCGAACCCGTAATGTAACTCCCCGCATCACTCCCCAGTAACAGCGCCGCCCCCACAATCTCCTCCGGCTTACCCCACCGCTTCAACGCCGTCCGGTTCGTAAACTCCTGCTTCTGCTCCTCGTTCAACAACCCCAGCGGCAGCTCCGTCAAAAACGGCCCCGGCGCAATGCAGTTCACCGTCACCCCGTACGGACCCAAATCGAGCGCGCTCGACCGCGCCATCCCCACCAACCCCGCCTTCGTCGCGCTGTACACATTCCGCCCCAGCTTCCCGCCCAACCCCAGCACCGACGAAACATGAATCACCCGGCCCCACCGCCGCTCCATCATCTGCGGCAGCAGCGCCCGCGTCAGCCGCATAATCCCCGAAAGATTCAACTCCAAAATCTGATCCCACGCCTCGTCCGTAATCTGGTCCACCCGCTGCGGCGTATTCCCCCCCGCGTTGTTAATCAACACATCCACCCGCCCAAAACGCCGCAGCGCCTCGTCCGCCACCCGCTGCGCCTCGCCCTTCTTTCCAAGGTCCGCCGTCATCCACTCCACGCGTACACTCAGCCCCTCGCCAATCTCCTTGGCCGCCGCCTCCAACTCGCTCGCGTTGCGGCTGCAAATCAGCACCGCCGCCCCGTGCTCTGCGTAGGCACGCGCCATCGCCTTGCCGAGCCCCCGGCTCCCGCCCGTAATCACCGCCACACGATCTGTCAGGTCAAAAATTTTCTCAAACATAATCCCGCCATTCTCTCTCATTTCCGCCGCTCACCGAACCCACACCGACGGCCCCGGCACCGGCCGCCGCGCATCATTCCGCTGCGGTCCTATCCACAGCGTCGACAACCCCTCCACCACCTCCTCCCCACCCTCCACTCGCCCCCGCAGCCGCACCGGATAAGCCCCCCGCGCCGTCCCCGCCGGAATCCGCAGTTGCAGCCGCACCGCCGGAATGTTGATGTTATCCCCGTCCCCCGACGGCCCGAAATGCTGGTCCGCCCGGAACCGCCCCCGCGCCTCCGGATGCCCCTCCACCCACACCTCCACCGCCTTTTCAAACCCCGGCTCCTTGATCAACAGCGCCTCAATCTCCACCGTCTCCCCCGCCGCCCCCGCCAACTCCTCCGGCTGGTACAGCAGTTGAAACCCCGGCGCCCCCCGCCCCACGTGCAGCCGGTAGGCAAACCCCGGTCCCGTCCGCTCCGTCCGGTCCCGCACCACCAGCGTCGCCGCCTCCGTCACCCGCGGCAGATAGTACAGGCTGCTGTCCGGATTGCCGATCACCGTCCCCTGCCCGCTCATCAGATCATCATGTTCGGCCAGCAGCTTCCCCTCCGCGCTCCATAGCTCCAGCACCGTATCCATCGCCGGCAGCCCCAACTGCGCCGCCAGCGTCCAGGCATGAAACGGCTCGCCCGCCCGCAACTGCACCGGGTGCCGGTTCGCCCCCTGCCGCAGCACCCCGTCCACCGTCGCCGGGTCCGCGTCAATCTCCAGCGACATCGCCTCCGCCACCCCGTGCCGCGTCTCGAGCCACAGCCGCCACAGCCCCGGTCGCGCCCCCGCCGGAATCGCCAACACCGCCTCCACGCCCTCCCGCCCCACGCCCACCCGCTTCGCCCGTACCACCGCCGCCTCCCCGTCCCGCCCGTCCACCGGCATCGTGTACGGAAAGGTTAACCGGTAGTGCTCCGCCCCCCGCACCCGCCGCAAATACGCCCCCGTCGTCCCCTCCAGCCCCTCCCCATGCACCGTCACCCGGTACTCGCCCCCCGGCCGCGCCCCCAGCGGATACATCCCCGTCACCACCGGCAACCGCGAAATCTGCAGCTGATAGCCGCAATCCCCCTCGCACGACGCCCCCTGCGGCCCCCGGTACTGATCAATCTTCAGCGTGTACTCCCCATCCCGCGGAAACGTCACCGCCAACCGCGGACTTTCCAGATACTCGTCCTGGTCTTCGTTGTAAGCCACCTCCCGCCCCGCCCCGTCCAACAGCGCCAGCCCGCACTCCAAAAACCCGCCCCGCTCCATCGACTGCAAATCAAACACCCACCGCTCCCCCGCCCGCCCCCGAAACTTCAAAAAATCTTGATCCGCCAGCGTCCCCATCTCCCCGTAAACCACCTGCGGCCGCAGCGCAAGCGCCGTCACCGGCTCCACCTCCATCACCCCCGGAAACTGGTTCACGTTGAACAACCGCGTATTCGCCGGCCCCGCCTCGGTGATCACCCGCACCCGGTGCGGCCCCAGCGCCGCACCCGCCCCAATCCGCACCCGCCCCTTCACGCTCTTCTCCGTCGCCGCCGTCGCCCCCAGCCACGCAAGCTCCGGCGTATCGAACTCCACCGCCCGCACCGGCCCCAGCCCCGTCCCCCGAAACTCCACCTCCACCGTCGTCCCCGCCTGCCCCCCCAGCGGCGCCACCCGAACCACATGCGGCAGCGCCCCCGCCCACAACGCCGCGGGCAGCAGTCCCAACACCAGCCCGGCCCGCATCAGAACAACTCGCGAATCGGCGTGCCGCCGTCGTTCATCTTCACCGGCCGCCCGTTCGAATGGTACTCCTTGTGCACAGCAATCCCCAGCTTCTGGTACACCGTCGCCCCCAGGTCTTCAATCGAAATCGGCCGCTCCTTCGGCGCCCCGCCCTGCGCATCGCTCGAACCAATCACCTGCCCCGGCGGAATCCCCGCCCCCGCCACCGCAATCGAAAACACCCCCGGCCAATGGTCCCGTCCCGCGGAATGGTTAATGTGCGGCGTCCGCCCAAACTCACCAATCGCCAGCACCAGCGTGCTGTCCAGTAGCCCCCGCTGCCCCAAATCCTCGAGCAGCGCCGACAACGCCT
>JADCJL010000292.1 GCA_020247055.1 Acidobacteriaceae bacterium
AAGCGCACAGGCCGCGCAGGCCCGGCACCAACGGGCGAGGAACTCGCCCCTCCTGCCGTGCCGAAGCGAGTCCGTTGTGCGCGGTTCCCCAAAGAGCGCACAGGCCGCTTCGGCGCGGCACCAACGGGCGAGGAACGCGCCCCCCCTGCCGGGCCGACGCGAGTCCGTTGTGCGCGTTCCTCAAAAAGCGCACAGGCCGCGCAGGCCCGGCACCAACGAGCGAGGAACTCGCCCCTCCTGCCGGGCCGGAGCGAGGCCGTTGTGCGCGTTCCTCAACAGAGAGAAGGTGTGGCGGATATTCCTTGGAGTAACCTTGCTATCGGGTTATCACCCTGTACCCAGGCGCTGCTGCAGCCACAATAGCGACGGATAGGCGGCCATCCAGAACCAGAAGAAACGGTTGAGGCCGAACAGGCAGGCATTGACGAAGTGAAACAACGCGGCGAGAGTAAGGCCGATGATGAGCCCTTGCGGGGACAGGAGCGCAAGGGGTAAAAGCAGCTCGAACAGCATGACCGCCCAGGAAGCGAGGCACAGGAAGCGCGGC
Organism: Acidobacteriaceae bacterium; assembly: GCA_020247055.1. Lineage (GTDB taxonomy): Bacteria > Acidobacteriota > Terriglobia > Bryobacterales > Bryobacteraceae. The sequence goes on from JADCJL010000292.1 coordinate 548, forward strand.
CAGTCCGCCCCTGCCCGGAAGCTCTCGCTCGCCGGATAGGCGGAGAACAGCAAGACATCACGCGAGGCGCGACCCGTGCGCCATTCGGGGTTGGCGAGTTTCACCCAGCCGGCAATGAAATAAGAGAGCAACACCTGCAGCGCCAGATAGCCGAACACAGCCTCACGCGCCCGCAGCGACGGCATGAAATGCTCGAGACAAAGGCAGCTCAGGATCAGCAACCCCATGCGGTCGCTTCCGCCGTTGTAGGGGCCATCAAAACGCTGCAGGATGAACAGCGCGTGGATAAGCAGCGCGAGGCACATCCACGGGACGGCAAACCCCGCCATCAGCAGCAGACTAAGGGCGATGCGCGGCAGGAACAGGCGGCGCTCTCCCGGAACGCATAGATGCTCGGCGCTTTGCTGCAGGAAGGCGAAGGCGAGCAAAATCTCGGTGCAACGCACGGCGTAATCGAGGCTCATTCGGTCTCCCGGCGGTAGACGGGCGAAGTGAAGGTGATGTCTTTGCGTGTGCCCTCGCCTTGCCTGCTCACGAAAGCCACCCGGAACTGCAGCCAGGGAGCCGATGCATCTGCGGTTTCGGCTTTTATGCGTTCAATAATCTCGCGCTCGCTATGCGCGTTAGGGTTCGCCATCAGCCGTTCCGCGCAGCTCACCAAGTAGAGTGATTCGTTCCAGCGCGGGTTCCAGACCATGCGCAGCAGCATCTGGCCAAACGAAAGGCGGGCGGGTCGGGGGCGAAATTCCTGCCACGCGGCGACGGCGTGCGGGTCATGCAGCAACGCATATTCGATACGGGGCGACGGCGCGATCGCGTCGAAGAAACGCCACGAGGGGATAAGGGCAGGCAGGAGCAGCTTTAAACCGTGCAGCATGTCGGATCTCTTATGATGAACCGGCGGCGGGCGCAATTCCTACTCTCCTGATCCGCCCGAAGGCCATGGCTACGGACGGTTTATGCGCTGCCCTAGGATGCTCTCTCAGTGCCTATGACAACGCCTTCGCTTCTCGCCGGGGCTCGGTTGCCCGTTGGGAGTTGCGACGATTTCGGTCGCGGTCGCAGCGTCGATCCCGATGCGGATCAGACCGCCCGCGCGGCTTGCCAGATCTCTCGGAGCATCGCGCGGCGCCCCCCGGCGTGCCCCTTTGGAACTGCCCCTTCTTGATCTCTTCCGCCACTTCGATCCTCTGATGACAATGTCCGCTGTCTCAAACCGTCTTGGCCCCAACCTCGGCCGCGGCCGCTGCTTTATCCTCCGATGATCTTGTTCGATCAAGTTGTGTCAGTACTCGCTGCTCGGTAACGTTCGATCGCGCTTCAAATCCGCCACCGCGCGACGGGAAGCCGCGTACGCATCCAAGGTCACCTTGGCGAGTACCCGCCCGTGCAACGGTCCACTGAATGACCGAGTTACAAGCAAACTATGGTTACGCAAATCAAACAAGACGCGAGATTCGCCTGATCGGCAATCGACGCCACACTTACCGTCACACCAGAAACACGAAGCTATTGCATCCAACAATTCGACGAAGACGGATTTCAGCGATGATTGCCTCTTTCCGTATCACTCTTCACGAAGAGATAGCCCCTCCGGCTCCTCGCCAAACAGATTGAATAATCGAATACAGCTTCCGATTCTTGTGAGACGCTGCGCTACTCGAGTTTGTGCACGCAGGTAAAAGATTTGGTATCTTGCGTTATTCACTTCATCTCATGTGCCGAAAGTCTCTGATTCAGCAGCATCCGGCTACGCGGGCACACCGCAGGATTGGTAGGAACATCCGGGTGCCCCTCGCCGCGGAAGGATTCTTCCAGCAATCTTCGCCGAGAACACCTCGGTTAACCTCACAACCTCATTGAACAAGGGCACTCAGGAGTTGCCATCGGCACCTATGCAACCGCTCTCTTCGCACTCGGGTCCGCCCGAAATCCGACCCGTGATTGTGATGTCTTCCGCCGCCGCTGACGATCCTCTCTAGGTGGCAATCTCGCTCGAAAAGTTGGAGGCCCTCGCGCCTGACCAGGCCTCGCTCGCCGCCGCCCGCTCGCTTCTTAGGCCTGCCCTCTGGCCCACGCTGGCCGAGGCCGAAGAACTCTGCTGGGGAGAATGTCAAGGCTCTGGAGCAACGCCCTATCGCGTCGTGGTAAACGAGGTTGACCACGGCTACAAGTGCACCTGCCCGAGCCGCAAGTTTCCGTGTAAGCATGCGCTGGCGCTGATGTGGATCCGTGCCGAAGGTAAGCTTTCCTTTGTTTCTTCCCCTGTCCCGGAATGGGTGAAGGATTGGCTCTCCCGCCGCCGGCCGGACAACAAGCCGGACAACAGGCCTGGCAACCTTGAGGTCAGCCAGGAGGATGAAAACCAGAGGGCCATCCGCCCTTCTGTCCGAATCGCACTGCAACAGGAGACGCCCAAGAAAGCGGATTCGCAGACGGACGCCCGTAGTGCGGCCGCCCGCGAGCGGAATCGGGCAGCACGCGAAGCGGCGATCCTCGAAGGGCTCGCGCATCTGGAGACTTGGCTTTCTGACCAGATCGATCGGGGTATGGTGAACTTCGTTGCAACCTGCAACCAGACCTGCCGCGCTATTGCGCAACGATTGGTCGACACGAAGGCTCCGGGATTGGCCAGCCGGATCGATGCTCTCCCCTCGCATCTTTTCACACTTGCGGAAGCCGCCCGGCCGTACGCCGCCGTCCGGGAACTTGGCCAGATCCACCTAATCTCAGCTGCCTACCGCCGTGCCAGCGAGCTGGACGAAGCCCTGGCCGCCGACGCCCGGCAGGCGGTCGGCTGGCCGGTTACGCGTGAGGCTCTCCTCGCCGATCCGGCCGTGGTACGCCAACATACCTGCTGGACCGTCTTCGCCGTGGTGACGGAGACTCAGCCAGACCGCCTCCGCCGCATCGAGACTTGGCTTTGCCGCGAGCAGACAGCCCAAGACGATGCCCCCCAATACGCGGTGCTGATCGACTTTGTCCCCGTTACCGGCGCTGCGTCAAGTGGCTACGTGCCGGGAGATCAATTTGAGGCCGAGCTTGTCTACTATCGATCCAGCCTGCCGCTCCGTGCGGTGATTGCCAGCGTGAGCCGGGGAACACAGCCTTCGTCTCATCCCGTGCCGGCGGCGACGACCACCCTGGCGGGCGCCTACTCGCAATACGAAAGGGCACTGCAGAGACTGCCTTGGCTGGGTTCGTTCCCACTCAGCTTCCGCGAAGCCACCGTGCGCCGCCGGGACGACCAGCTCTACCTGTGCGACCAGCAACTCGCGCTGCCAGTTCACTCCTCTCAGCGGACGCAGGCGCTGCCCTTGACCGGAGCCGGCCCGCTCGAAGGAATCGGACTCTGGAATGGATACGAACTGACCCTGGCGTGCGTGGAGACGCCGCTCGGAAGATGGGTTCGCTGATGAAGGGATCGACTCTAGAAACGCAAGTCGTCCCCGCGCTGCTTTCCGGTGCGCCCCGGCAATCCCTGGCTATGGTGGAGTTCACTCCGCTGCAACTGCTGAGTCTCGCCGGACAAGCTTTGCGCTTTGCGAGGCCGGTGCCGCCCTCCGCCTTTTCGGCGGAGCCCGAAATCAGCGACCCGCGCCGCATTCTTCCCGAACATCTGCGGCGTCCACTGGTGCGGCTGCTCACTGACCGCAAGGTCTCCGCGCCAGCAACGCGGGCAATCGCGCAGGCTTTCGATTCGCTGGGGCTGCGGCCTCACCCCTTTGACTTCCCTGCCATTGAACCATTCCTCAGTTCGTTTGCCGAACGCCTCGGGCCCACCGCCGAGCGCTGGGTGGAGCGACAACAGCCCACGGCGGAACCGGGCAGCTATTTTGCCGATGACATCCTTGACGATACAAACTGGGCCCAAGCCCGTCCCGCGCGCCGCGTTGCGTACTTCGAGGCCAGGCGCTGCACGAATTCGTTTGAGGCGCGCGCTCTTCTCGAGTCGGCCTGGCCCCAACAGAGCGCCGACGTGCGGCTCCGGTTACTCGAGGCCTTACAGATTGGCCTCGCCGCCGAGGATCAGCCGTTCCTGGCCTCGCTCGAAAAGGATCGATCTCCGCGTGTGCGAAGCTTGGCCGCGCGCTTGCTGGCCCGATTGGGCGCGAGCGGCAACAACCCTGCATTGCAAGCTTGTCTCGAACGGATCCACAAGACGAACTCCGGTATTCTCCGCGAGGGTGCCGTCTTGCGCCTGGATGTTCCCGCGCAACTCAAAGGAGAGGCGATTCCCCCCTGGGTTCGTGAGATTTTCGGCGATGTTTCCTTCGCGGAGCTGACCCGAGCCCTAAAATTCGAGGAACAAGAGTTGATCGAAGCCGCTGCCATGCAGGAAGAGTTACTGCTGGGATTCGCGCTGATGGCAACGGCGGAGTGCCGGCTCGATTTGCTTGTTCAGATCGTTGCGTATGTCCCCGCCACAGGGGTGAAGCTATTCGAATCGCGCCTCGACAGTCTGGGCCGGATGTCGCCCGAGGACCGGGGCCGTTGGGCAGAGACGATTGCTGAGCCTTACAAAACAAGCCTGCCCGACAACTACTTCTTCTGGGACTGGCTTCACCGCCTGCTGGACCGCGCCGTCCCTGCGTCCATCCTCACCGCCGTCTTCGAGACGAACCTCCTGGCCGGCGTCCAGGGCTTTGAGACCGCTGGCGGAGCATGGCTGGAACTCATGGCGGCGCTGTGTCCCTCTTCCCTCAGGGACCCACTGAAGGAACGAATGGCGGCATACGATCCCGCATTGAGCAGCCAGGCGTTGACGCTGCTCGAGATCCTCGACGGAATGGAGAAAACCAAAAACGATGGCTAACCAACAAACTCCTGTTCAAATTCGCCAAAGTGCGGAGGAGACCTTCGCACGGGAACTCGCCGCATTAGCGGCCGGCGATAGCCGTCCCCGTCCAGCAAATTGGCAGCTCTCGCCTCACGCCGTGGCCACCTACATTCTCGGTGGCCAGGCTGCTGATGGCACGGCGATCTCCGCCAAATACGTCGGCAATCGCCGTCTTATCGAGACCGCCATCGCGACGCTCGCCACCGACCGCGCATTGCTGCTGCTCGGGCTGCCCGGCACCGCGAAGTCATGGGTCTCGGAGCACCTGGCGGCGGCCATCTCCGGCTCCTCGCGCCGGGTGATCCAGTGCACGGCAGGCACGGACGAGAACCAGATCCGCTACGGCTGGAACTACGCCATGCTGCTCGCGCACGGGCCTTCGCGGGAGGCGCTCGTTCCAACACCGCTGCTCCGCGCCATGGAGGAAGGCACTATCGTACGCCTGGAAGAACTGACCCGCATGGGTTCAGACGTGCAGGATACGCTCATCACGATTCTGTCGGAAAAACTACTGCCGATCCCTGAGCTTGACAGCGCGATCGAAGCCCAGCGTGGGTTCAATGTGATCGCCACCGCGAACAACCGCGACAAGGGAGTGAACGATCTGTCGTCGGCGCTAAAACGCCGGTTCAATGTCGTCGTACTGCCGAGCCCCGCCACTTTGGAGGAAGAGACCGGCATTGTCGTCAAGCGCGTCGCCGAGCTTGGTACCAGCCTGCAACTTCCGCCAATTGCTCCCGTCGAGGAGGAACTCATCCGAGTCGTTACCATCTTCCGGGAGTTGCGCGAGGGCAAGACTTTGAATGGCAAAACAAAGCTCAAAACGTCCAGTGGCTCGCTCTCAACGGCGGAGGCTATCTCCGTCGGGGTAAGCGCCTGGGCTACCGCCGTCCACTTCGGCAGCGGAATGTTGGACGCCGAAAGCCTGGCCTCGAACTTGGTGGGAGCGGTCGTGAAAGATCCGGTACAAGATACGATTGCGCTCCAGGAGTATTTGGAGAGCGTCGTCCGCACGCGCAGCGGATGGTCCGATCTCTACACTGCGATCCGCGAGGTGATCTAGCCGCCATGGCCGCCCTTGGGGAAGAGCGCGCTCACCTGCTCGGCATCCGTCATCACGGGCCGGGTTCGGCCGCCCTATTGTGCGAGGCGCTCACCGCCATCGATCCCGCCTGCGTGCTGGTGGAGGGGCCGCCGGAAGGCGATAGGCTGATTCCCCACATGGCAGGTAACGGTTTGCGCCCGCCGGTGGCGATGCTGCTCTACGCGGCGGATGACCCAAAGGATGCTATTTTCATGCCGTTCGCCGAGTTCTCCCCGGAATGGCAGGCCATCCAGTGGGCGTTGCGTCGCAACCGGCCGGTGCGCTTCTTTGATTGGCCCGCTGCAGTTTCGATCGCCGTGAGGAAGGCCGCCCGGGAAGATCCGGAAGTTGGCGAGCAAGACGCGCCCGAACAAGCCGCGACCGTGAGCGCCCTTGACTTACTCGCTGGCTCGGCCGGCTACGAGGATGGCGAGGCCTTCTGGAACGCCCTGATCGAACAGCACCGCAGCCGAGGCGATTCGGCTCTGGCCGTCTTCGCCTCCATCGCGACCGCGATGACAGAGGCCCGTGCCGCGGAAGAGCGCACCTCCGATTCGGCGGAACTCCGCTGCAACGCTTGGCGGGAGGCCCACATGCGCCACAATCTGCGCGCCGCGCTCAAGGAAATCCCTGGCGCAATCGCGGTGGTCACGGGCGCGTGGCATATCGGCGGGCTGCGCCTGAACACCAAGGCCGCCGATGACCGTGCGCTCATCAAAGATCTGCCGCGCGTCAAGGTTGACGCCACCTGGATTCCCTGGACCGACAGCCGCCTGAGTGCGTTCTCCGGCTACGCGGCGGGCGTGATCTCACCGGGCTGGTACCGCCACCTCTGGTCGCTCTACTCGCAGGCCACCGCCTATACGGTCGAGCAGTTCGCATCCGTCTGGCAATCGCGCACTGCGTTCCTGCTCCGCGAGCAAGGTTTTCTGGCGCCCACGGCGTCGGCGATTGAAGCCACGCGGCTCGCCCTGGCCTTGGCCGCCATGCGCGAATTGCCGATGCCCGGCTTGGCAGAGATGCGCGAGGCCTCGCTCGCAGTGATGTGCGAAGGCAATCCCGTCCCTCTCGCCATCCTAGAGCGCAAGCTCTACATCGGCGAGGAGGTGGGGGAAATCGGCGACGGCGTGCCGCAAAATCCGCTCGCTCGCGACTTGGCCCTTTGGCAAAAAAAGACCCGGCTCAAGCCCCAGGATCTCGATCAGGACATCAAACTCGACCTCCGCTCCGAAGCCGGGCTGCTCAAGTCCACGCTCTTGCACCGGCTGAGTCTGCTCAACGTGCCGTGGGGCAAACTGTCGGATACTCAGTCCAGCCGCGGCACTTTCCGCGAGACTTGGGTATTGAGGTGGCAGCCGGAGTACTCGGTCGCCTTGGCTGAAGCGCTTGTGTACGGCGTCACCATTGATCAGGCGGCCGGCAACGCCGCGCTCCAGCGGGCGCGTGAAACTAACTCCGTCACCGAACTCGCCTCGCTCATCCAAGACACGCTCGTCGCCGATCTACCCGAGACGGCCACCGCCTGCATCGATCTACTGCAGACCGCCGCGGTCAGTTCGAGCGACCTGACGGATCTGATGCAATCGGTTGCGCCGCTTGCCGGCGTGCTCCGCTACGGAACGGCCCGACGAGTGCCGGAAGAGACCTTACGCTCGTTGATCCTCTCGATAAGCGTCGAGATCAACGCGGGCGTCCGGTTGGCATCGCGCAGCCTGGACGAGGAAGCTGCCACCGCGCGCATCTGCGCAATGGAAGTCTTCGATGATGCCCTCGCTTTGTTCGGTGACGACGTCCTCACTGCCACTTGGCGACACGAGCTCGGCCGCATCGTCGAGGACCACCAGGCGACATCAGGCATCGCGGGCCTTTGCCTGCGGCGCCTGCACGACAGGCGGGATTGGGATTTCGATAAGGTGGCCGTCGAGTTCGTGCGGCATACCAACTCTGGCGACCCGAAGAACGCCGGACAGTTTCTCGAGGCCTTCCTGCGGGGAGGAGCGGAGGTCATCTTACAGGATCCGGCGCTCCTGCAACTGCTCGACATCTGGCTCTGCGAACTCGACGATACGAGCTTCACCGATGCACTGCCCCTGCTGCGCCGCAGCTTCTCGGACCTGGAGTCTGGCGCCCGCCGCCGGATTCTAGCCAAACTCCGGCAGCCGTTGCCGCACACGGAGACGGTATTGCCCCGTACCGGCGACGACCCGGCAGCTGCGGCATTCGACGCAGCGCTTCCGCTGCTTTACCAGATTCTCGGAGTAGGAGGCCGCCCATGACCTCAGCCAACGAACGCTGGCGGCGGTGGCAGCTCGCGCTTGGCGAAGAAGACGATGAGAACGGGTTGGCGGACCGGGACCGCCGGATGAATGCCGCGCTTTCCGCCCTCTACAATCGCGGCCCGGATGGCCGGCGCGGCGGCCTCGGAGCATCGGCGCCGCGAGTGGCCAAGTGGCTCGGCGACATCCGCGAGTTCTTCCCGGCGCCGCTGGTTCAGATCGTGCAGAAGGACGCCCTGGACAGACTGAATCTGAAGGCGCTCATGTTCGAACCCGAGCTGCTTGAGACGTTCGAAGCCGACATCCACTTAGTGGCTGATCTGATCGCTTTACGTTCGGCGATTCCCGGCAAGACGCTCCAAACCGCACGGCAAGTGGTACGGAAAGTCGTTGATGACTTGATGAAGCGCTTGGCCCACACCACACGGGAAACACTGCGCGGCGCGCTCAATCGCTCTCAGCGAACACGCCGCCCCCGCCACGCCGATATCGATTGGCGCCGGACGATCGAGCGCAACCTGCGTCTGTATCAGCCGCGGTACGGTTCGATTGTGCCGGAGACCCTCATCGGCCACGCGCGGCGGGCGAAGACCCGCGCCGAATTGGACCACGTTGTACTCTGCGTCGACCAGTCAGGGTCGATGGCCGAATCCGTCGTCTACTCCTCGATCTTCGCTGCCGTTTTGGCCTCGGTGCCCGGTCTGTCGACAAAGCTGGTCTGTTTTGACACCTCGATCGTTGATCTCACCGAGGAGCTGGCCGACCCGGTCGAGGTTCTGTTCGGTGTGCAACTGGGCGGCGGCACGGACATCAACGCCGCGTTGGCCTACTGCGAAAAACTCGTGGAGAATCCGGCGAAAACCCATCTCATTCTCATCACCGATCTCTTTGAGGGCGGCGATGCCACCCAGATGCTCACCCGCGCCGCGCTGCTCAAGCAGAAGGGCGTGAACCTGATCGTCCTCCTGGCGTTGTCAGACTCCGGTCATCCCTCCTACGACGCCAATCACGCCGGACTCATCGCCAGTCTGGGTTGCCCTGTGTTTGCGTGCACCCCTGATCAGTTCCCGCCCTTGATGGCGGCGGCCTTAACGGGCAAAGATCTGCGTGAGTGGGCGGCAAGCGAGGAGATCGCGTTGATCAGAGGCCAGTAGGATTGGCAGTAGCGAGCAATCGCCGGGCGATAAATCGGAGGAGTGTCAATCCCCAAGCACCGACCACCGAATAACGTCTCGGCGCTTGCTGCGTCGACTCGATGGCGAGTCTCGAGGCGGAGCGACTGGAATTTAAGGAAGCGAAAAGCACCCTTGACCCCCGAGGACTTTGACTTCGATCGCTCCGGCCTGTGCTGCGCCACCGTGTCAAACGACAGCGGTGCCCGCTTCGTCTGCCAGCCAAAAGTTGACCACGGATCCGGGGCCCGGCAAGGCGACAGTCACCCGGCCTTCGGCCGCATCTGCCACGTGGCAACCGCTGTTTTCGGGGTGGTCAACGCTAACTGCATGCACCAGAAGAGCATTAAAGCGGCAAGACGCAGCCTTGCCCAAAGAACAAACGGCCCAGTTAGCCCCTGAATGGCTCATGAAACGCCTTGATGGCTGCGGTCGTGGCATCTGGCTCCACCCTCTCCCGCAGCTTGTATGGTGCCGATCGTTCTTCTCAGTTCGTCACTCCCCTCGAAATCGACAGCTATCGACCGGTCGTCGCCAAAGCATACCGCCGCTTGGGATCATGTGGGCCCGTGGCGATCTCTACCACGACACCTCGAGGCCGCAGTGCATTCAGCCGATTCAATCTCGTGCGCGAGGAAAGCCCAACCTGCTTCGCTATGGCCGCCGTTCCAGCCGACCCGCATTGGCGGAGAACGAATAGGATGTTCTCATCTTTCTTCGAACTTGGCATCGGCAAACCTTCCTCTTCGCACGCCGCGTTCATTCTTCGGATGCCGCTTCCCCCATGCTCCATCAAATGGAGTTCATGGAAGACGCGGCCCGCGAGGGCAGGCAGCCATCCCGGCAGATCAGGACGAAATCCTGCTGCGAGCGAGAGTGCGCATACTTCTCTAACTCCGCACGGAACCAGCTCAGATTCTCCTGCCGTGCAATGGCGGTAGAAAGCATTGCCCCCAGTGTATTCGATGAATCTCACCTCCGCCGAAATCCCGTTCCCCATCCGTTCGGAAAAATTTTTATACCTCCACCTCCCTCATTCAAAACGACTTCCCCGTTTCACCCCACCGCCCGTCCCCCGGATTCGCTTGACCCGTGTGCTACGTTCAGAAGCAAAGGCGTTCTTCTTCCCCAAACCAGGGAAAAAGAACGCCTTTTGCATTTCCAGCCAAGGAGTTTCCGCCATGCCAGCCAAACTACTGTCCGACGAACAGCGCCAGCGTCGCGCCGAAATCGCCCGCCAGAACGGCGCC
>JADCJL010000293.1 GCA_020247055.1 Acidobacteriaceae bacterium
CCAGGCGAGTCCGCATAGCCCAGGTGCAGCGCGTCGATCAGGTCCCCGGGCCGTTCGCGCCGCGTGACCAGCGCATAGCCGCCACGCGTCATGCGCAGTCGTCCGCCAGAGCATTCGTCCAGACGCTCCATCAGGTCGATGGAGTGATCGGTGAACGCGGTCATCACCCGGTGCGGCCACCAGTTCCGGTAGTTCTCGCCGGACTGGGCGGAGGTGAGGCTCATCGGCGGCAGCGGATCGATGAGGGCTACCCGGCGGACGCCGTGGTCACGGACCAGGTAGTAGGCGACGGCGAGGCCGATGGAGCCGGTGCCGATGATGGCGACGTCGACGGGGGGCATGGGGGATTCCGGAGGCGGACCCGGGCGAGTGTAGCGGGGTGGTCGGGGGGTGGACAGCGGGGTGGGGTGGTAATGCCGTGTTTGGGGCGTTTTCGGGAGGCGAACTGACGCGTTGGTGGTGGAAGAATCGGCCACTCATTCCATGGATGACCAGCGGCCGCTGGCGCAAGGCTTAGCGTGCCTTTGTGGCAAGCTACGTTTCCAGTCCGGTTCATCGGAGGCACAGATGCCGAACAGGCTTGAAATGCTGAAAGCCGAAATCCTGCGCCTTTCGCTGGCGGAGCGGGCACGGGAACTCGATGCTGGCCTTGTGAAGGCAGTACCGCTGGAGGATGTCATCGCCAGGCTGGAAGCTCGCTATCCCGATGAAGGTCAGGCTTCGTCCGCAAGCTGAGCGGGAACTGCTCGCTGTCGCGGAGTTCTATGCGCGCGAAGGTTCCCCGGCCATCGTACGCCGCTTCTTCCGCGACTTCGGGCGAGTGACCGCGCTGCTTGAGGATCAGCCGTCAATCGGGTCCCCCAGAAACCGCGACCGGCGCGGGCTGGCCATGAGTACGTTCCACTACACAGTCGTGTACTGGATCACTGGTGATGAGATCATGACCCTGCTCGTGAAGCACAACCATCGGCGCCCTGGGTTTGGTGCCGGTCGCACATGAGTCAGGCGAAGGTTTCTTGCTTGCCGCCGCTCAGGAAGATGCGTTGATGGACTCGATCGCTCAGATCGGGCGCGGAGCGTTTCTTCCGCTCGACGCGGTGCTGGGGTCTCTGCATGCTAGCAACTGACCATGGCCCCGCAGGTCTAGATCTCGGCCCCGGGAAGTGTGGCGCGGTCTCGGTGTTGCACGGGCGGCTGTAGTCCGTGGTACGAAGAAAGGCTGGCCGTGTTGTGCGGTCTTTCAGGCTTTTCCTGCGTTCGCCACGTCCTGTTTTCTTTGAGGTTCGATATTCTCGAATTTCCCCGCGCCCGCGCGATCCGGCTATCCCCCCGCGCGCCGGTTCAACGCCTACTCCAGATCCAGCTTGGCATCCTTTATGAGCCGCCCGAACCGCTCGGTCTCTGCCGTCGTGAATTCCTGGAACGCCTTCGGAGACGCGCTGACCAGCGGCGTCACGCCTCCGTCGGAGAGGCGCCTCGCTACCTCCGGATGCCGTACCGCGCTGACCGTCGAATCGAACAGTCTCTTCACGACATCTCCGGATGTGTTCCGGGGCAGGTAGATGCCCTGCCACGACCCGTTGACCATCGTCTTCAGCCCCTGCTCGCGCAAGGTCGGCATCTCCGGCATGACCGGGAGGCGCTCGGGCGCTATGACCCCGATCATGCGCAGGCGGCCGGCCTTTACGTGATTGAACGCAGACGAGAAGGTGACCATCAGTAGCTGCACCTCGTTTCCGAGCAGCGCAGTCACCGCCTGGCCAGCCCCGCCCTTGTAGGGAATGTGCACCATCCGCGTTCCCGTGTGCTGCATGAACAGCTCGGTTTCCAGTCGGTTCTGGCCCGCACCGCCCGATGAGCCAAAGTTGACCTGCCCGCTGCGAGCCTTGAGATACGCAGTCAGTTCCGCGACGGTAGTGGCGCTGATTGAAGGGTGCACGATGAGCGAGCCGGGCACGTCGACCACCTGCGTCACGGCGACGAGATCGCGCAATGGCTTGATGGTCACCCCGGGCATTGCGTTCGGATTGATCGCGATGGCGCCGATATTGCCGAGCAGGAAGACATGGCCATCCGGCGTGGCATTGATGGCGACCTCCACGCCGACATTCCCGTTGGCTCCGGCACGATTCTCGACGATGACCTGCTGGCCCAGTGCATCGCTCAGGGCCGGTTGCAGCACGCGCGCGACGAAGTCGCCCGCTCCGCCCGGCCCGAATGGCACGATCATCCGCAGAGGCCGCACAGGATAGCGGGCCGTGCCCTGCGCCATGGCAATGCCTTGCGCGGCGACCAGCAACCCGAGGACGCAAGTGAGCGCACCAAGAGGGCGAAGGGCCCTCACGCAACGGCTCCTTCGGTCATCTTCAGGTGCAGCTCTGCTGCAAGGTCACGGATCTCGCTGGAGCGATCGGATACCGTCTTCTGCAGCGACAACGCTGCCGGGTGAAGGTCGGCCGACGGTGGCGCCAGCAGGTCGAAGTGGTGGCAGCGATCTATGCCGCGCACCAGCGTGGCGGTATCGCGCGGCAGGCCCGCCAACGGGGCGATGCTCGTCGGGATGTACCGGATCGCATAGCCGA
>JADCJL010000294.1 GCA_020247055.1 Acidobacteriaceae bacterium
AACAACTTCGACCAGCCCGACGCCGTCAGCTCCTGCCCGGTCCGCGCGAACTCGACGCACGCCCTGCAGGCGCTCACCCTGCTCAACTCCGACTTCGCCTACGAGCAGGCGCAGGCCTTCGCCGAACGCCTGAAGCCCGGCTGCGCGGCGCTGCCCTGCCAGGTCCGCCGGGCCTATGAGCTGGCCCTGCAGCGCGAACCCCGGCCCGCCGAAATGCGGCTGGCCCTCGACTTCCTCAATCGCCAGAAGATGCCTCTGGTGGACTTCGCCCGCGCCCTTCTAAACCGCCATGAATTCGTCTATATCCCGTAGAAACGTTCTTCGCCAGGGCCTGGGCGCCGTGGCCGCCGAGTGGCTGTTGCAACGCGACCTGCGCGCCGAGACCCGGGCCAATCCGCTGGCCGCCCGCGCGCCGCACTTCGAGCCGAAGGCCAAGGCGGTCATCTTCCTGTTCATGGTGGGCGCGCCGAGCTCGATCGACATGTTCGATCCCAAACCGGCGCTGGAAAAATACGCCGGTCAGAAGCTGCCCGAAAGCTACGGCAAAATCACGAGCCAGTTCACGGTAGGTGATACGCCGCTGCTGCCGTCGCCCTGGAAGTTCCACCGGCACGGCCGAAGCGGGCTGCCGGTTTCGACGCTCTATTCAAACGTGGCCCGCCACGTCGACGATATCTGTTTCGTTCGCAGCTTTTACACCGAGAGCGTCGTGCACGCCCCGGCGATGTACCAGGTGCATACGGGCCGCGTGCTGACCGGCTATCCGTCGATGGGCTCCTGGGTCACCTACGGCCTCGGTAGCCCGGCCGATAACCTGCCGGCCTACGTCGCCATGCCGCAGCCGGAGGGCACGCCCGAAGGCGGTACTCCCTGTTGGGGCTCCGGCTTCCTGCCGGCCGTCTACCAGGGGACGCTTCTGCGCAGCGGCCCTTCGCCGATCCTGCATTTGAAGAACCCGGGCAACGTCACCGCGCAGCGGCAGCGGTCAACGCTCGACCTGCTGCAGAAGATGAACGATCTCGACACGCAGCCCGAGGATTCGGAAATGGCCGCGCGCATTGCCAGCTACGAGCTCGCCTTTAAGATGCAGAGCGCGGCGCCCGAGGCCGTTGACATTATGAAAGAGTCCGAGGCGACGCGGAAGCTCTACGGCATCGACAAGCCGCAGACCCGCGACTTCGGCACCCGTCTGCTGCTGGCTCGGCGGCTCGTTGAACGGGGCGTCCGCTTCGTGCAGGTATACTCAGGCGGTGGCCCGGTGAGCATTCAGTGGGATGCGCACTCGAACCTCGTTGCCAACCACGAGAAGATGGCCGGCTTGACCGACCAGCCGATTGCGGCCCTTTTACAGGATCTGAAGGCCCGGGGCCTGCTCGACGATACGCTCGTCATCTGGGGCTCGGAGTTCGGGCGGCTGCCGATGTCCGAAAGCGGCAACGGGCGCGACCACAACCCCCACGGCTACACCATGTGGTTCGCCGGCGGCGGAGCCAAGGGCGGAACGGTGGTGGGCGAGACAGACGAACTTGGCCTGCGCGGCGTGGGCGAACGCTACCATATGCGCGACTTCCACGCCACGATGCTCCACATGATGGGCCTTGATCAGCACAAGCTGTTCTACCTCCATAACGGGCGCAACGAGAAGCTCACCGACTTCGGCGGCAACCTGATTACGAAGCTCTACTCCTGAGCGCGCATCCGGCGCCGGAAGCAGTGACCGAAGGCCAGCAGCGCCATCCCCGCGCCCAACAGGCTCATCGTGTCCGGTTCCGGCACGTTGTTGTTCAACAGACTGGGCTGCAATCCGGACACCGGCGGTACGCTCGCAATCGGATTGAGCAGCACGGCCATCTGCTGGCCGCCGTAGATCCCTGTGCCCACGATTTGGCCGCTATCGTTGATGCCGTAGGCGGCCAGCAGTTGCCAGCCGGAGTTAGGCGACACCAGGTCGTTCAGGTTCTGCATTTGTCCGTTTGCGTAGAGGAAGGCGGCCGTTTCGTTGTTGCCGGTTACCCAGGAGTAGCCCACCACCTGCCCGGTCCGGTTGATGCCGTAAGCATAGCTGGCGCCGCCGCCGAGCGTGCCGAGGCCGGAGAGCGTGCCGTTCTGGTAGAGGAACGCTTCGAGAAAGCCATTGCCGCGCGCGGCATGGCCCACCACCTGCCCGGCGTCGTTCAGCGCCATGGCGTAGCTCGATCTCCCGCCCAGCGTGCCGATCGACTGCAACTCGCCATTTTGCGAAACGAAGCCAAGCATGTTGCCGGAGGCCGACCTCCCATACCCCGCCACCTCGCCGGCGGTGTTGATGCCATAGGCCGAGGCCCAGTTGCCACCCATCAACGTACCCAGCAGTTGCACCTGGCCGCCCACCGTCCGGAAGGCCTGGCCGTTGCTCATGCCCGCCACTTGCCCGGAGTTGTTAATGGCCATGGCGCCGCCGTCGCCCGTGCCGATGGTGCTGGGCGAGCCGTTCTGCCACTGCACCGCCGCGCCGTCGGCCGACCCCACGATGGTGCCGGCGTTGTTGATGCCGTTGGCATACTGCTGGAAGCTGCCGGGCAGTCCGCCCAGCTCGATCAACGCCCCGCCATTCCAAACGAACCCACGCGAGTCCCCCAGCTCAGTGAAGCTCGATCCGACAACAACTCCATTGTTATTAATGGCATAGGCGGTAGCCGCGCCACCCAGATTGCCCAGTCCGAAGATCTGATACGATGGCACGGCCCAGAGAGACGAGCAGACTGAAACGGCGAATAAGAGGTTTAAGGCACGCATGGTAAGGGTCCTTCTTTAGTCTGTCATCCAAAGATCCGGCAAAGTCCTCAGGGAAATCCTAGAAGCGAAGCATTTTTATACTCCCTAGCCGTACGGTATAGAATGGCGGATCTGGTGAACTCGAAGCGTCTGAGGAACACGCATACAACGGACTCG
Source organism: Acidobacteriaceae bacterium (assembly GCA_020247055.1). Lineage (GTDB taxonomy): Bacteria > Acidobacteriota > Terriglobia > Bryobacterales > Bryobacteraceae. The sequence goes on from JADCJL010000294.1 coordinate 2,932, forward strand.
ATTCGGCCTGGCAGGTGGGGCGAGTTCCTCGCTTGTTGGTGCCGGGCCTGCGCGGCCTGCGCGGCCTGTGCGCTTCTGCGCTCCCTTTTCCTGCTGGCGATCTACCCGGGAATCCCGGATTTGTGGCCTCCGCAGCCGTACGGTATACAATGGCGGATCTGGTGAACTCGAAGCGTCTGAGGAACTCGCGTACAACGGAATCGCTTCGGCCCGGCAGGAGGGGCGCGTTCCTCGCCCGTTGGGGCCGGGCCTGCGCGGCCAGTGCGCTTCTGCGCTCCCTCTTCCTGCTGGCGATCTACCTGGGAATCACGTATTTGTGGCCGCCGCCAGCCGGCATACGGCCCGGCGACTGGCGGCTGTTCGCGGTCTTCCTGGCGACGGTGGGCGGGTTGATCCTCCAGCCGCTGCCGGGCGGGGCGGTGGTGCTGATCGGTTTGACGGCGGCGGCGGTGGTGGGCGGGTTGAGTGTGAAGGCGGCCCTCGAGAGCTACTCCGACCCGACGGTGTGGCTGGTGATGGCAGCGTTCTTTATCTCTCGCTCGCTGTTGAATACGGGGCTGGCGAGGCGGATTGCGCTGGTTTTCGTGAGGGCGTTCGGGTCGACCTCGCTCGGGGTGACCTATGCGCTGGCGCTGAGCGATGTGACGTTGGCGACGATTATTCCGTCCAACGGCGCGCGGTCGGGCGGGGTGACGCTGCCGGTGGTGCGGTCGATTGCCGAGTTGTATGGCTCGCGCCCCGGGGAGACGGCGGGGCAGTTGGGCACCTACCTGATGCTGGCCGTCTACCAGTCGATTTGCGTAAGCGCGGCGATGTTTTTGACCGGCCAGGCGTCCAACCCGCTCGTGGCGCAGATGGCGGCCCAACAGGGTTTTGAGATTACCTGGACGAGTTGGCTGGTGGCTGGCGCGGTGCCGGGGGCGCTGTCGCTGGCCGTGCTGCCGCGGGTGGTGATGTGGATGTCGCCGCCGATGATTCAGCAGACGCCGGAGGCGCGGGTGTTTGCCAGTGCCGAGTTGGCGCGGATGGGTCCGATGTCGACGGCGGAGCGGATTCTGGCGGTGATCTTTGCCGGGGTATGCGGGCTGTGGGCGACGAGCGGTTGGCACAAGATGGACATTACGCTGACGGCGCTCATCGGCTGCGCGGCGCTGCTGCTGACCGGGGTGCTGCGCTGGGAGGACGTCAAGACCGAGACCGCCGCCTGGGATATTTTCATCTGGTACGGCGGGCTGCTGCGCCTGGGCAAGGCGCTGAACGAAGGCGGGGTGACGACGGCGTTTGCCAAGAGCGTCGGGGCCCAGTTTGGCGATGCCGGCTGGGTGTGGCTGTTTGCGGTCGCGTTGCTCGTCTACTTCTACGCGCACTATCTGCTGGCGAGCATCACGGCGCACCTGCTGGCCATGTATCCGCCGTTTCTGGCCCTGCTGGTGCTGCAGGGTGCGCCGCTTGGTCTGGTGGTGTTCGCCTTTGCGTGCTTCACCAATTTTTCGGCCGGGCTCACTAACTACGGCACCACGCCCAGTCCGATGTTTTTCGCGCACGGTTATGTGGGACTGCCGCTGTGGTGGCGAGTCGGGTTCGTTTGCTCGCTCGTCAACATCGCCATCTGGTCGACGTTCGGCTTCGCCTGGTGGAAGCTGCTGGGAATCTGGTAGTTAGCGGGCGGCTTCGAGCTGCACCTGGCGGGCGCGGGCAAAGGCCTGGCGGTTCTGATACTCAAACCAGAATTTGCTGCCGGCGGCCCAGAAGTATCCGCCGGCAAAGAGCGACAGAAAGGGAATGGCGAGGAAGTTATAGGTCTCCACCGAGTAGACCATCATCCACACGAAGTAGCAGCCGGCGAGAGTTTCCACGTACGGCAGGGTGCCGATTCTGCTCTTGTATTTGGCCTTGGCGGGAATCTTGCCCACGCCGTACTTGGGGGTGCGGGCGAAGGCGGTCTGGTAGCCGATGAGGGCTTCCATGACGGCTTTGGCGTTCGAGAGCGTCAGCGCGACGCCGGCCATCATCAGCCACGGGAGGTGCTTGATCGACCGCGTCCAGCCTTTCCCGTGCAGTTGGCGCTGGGCGACGAGGTAGAAGGCCGAGATGGACCAGAAGCTGGCGATCATCAGCGGCAGGTCGACGAACACCATCTGCATCCAGCCCATGTAGAAGCGGCAGATCATGACCGGCAGCATGAGCAGGCTCATGATGACCATGAGCGGGTAGGCGATGTTGGGGGTGAGGTGGCAGATGGCTTCGAGCTTGATGCGCCAGGGCTGGTTGCTTGAGAGAATCATGGGCAGCAGCTTTTTGGCGCACTGGGTGAGGCCTTTGGACCAGCGGGTCTGCTGCACCTGGAAGCCATGCATATCAGTGGGCAGTTCGCTCGGGCATTCGACCTCGGGCAGGTAAACAAACTGCCAGCCTTTCAGTTGGGCGCGGTAGGACAGGTCGGAGTCTTCGGTGAGCGTATCGTGCTGCCAGCCGCCGGCGTCTTCAATCATCTCTTTGCGGAGAACACCGGCCGTGCCGTTGAAGTTGAAGAAGAGGCCTCCGCCGGCGCGGGCGACGTGTTCGAGCACGAAGTGCCCGTCGAGCAGCATCGTCTGCACTTCGGTGAGTTTGTTGACGCTCTGGTTGAGATAGGTCCAGCGGGTTTGCACGAC
>JADCJL010000295.1 GCA_020247055.1 Acidobacteriaceae bacterium
CGAGCGGGATTGGTGTAGGTAAACGTCGTCGAGGCGGGGAAGACGTTTTTGCGGGCCGTTCTCATCAACCGTGCTTTGATGGCATCGGGGGTGAGGGTGGGAGTCTTGGCCAGGAGGAGCGCGGCGGCTCCGGAGACCAGCGGGGCGGCGAAACTCGTGCCGCTGACCCGGATGTACGGCCCGTGGGTGTTGGTATTCATGTTCGGATTCACGGTGCCGGTGAACCAGATATGGAAGCACCAAGGGGGTGGCAGATTGTACTGGCTGGTCGTTGATTTGCAGGCGGTAGCCTCGGCGGGGATATCGGCGAGAACAGCGGTGAAGTCTCTATTGGGGTCTTTAAAGCTGAGAGCGTCCCCTTTGGATCGCGTGGTCCAGACCCAATTACCGGGAGCTATCAGATCCGGTTTTACGATTCGGTCAATCGCGGTGGGGCCCTTGGAGCTGTAAGACGCCATCACATCGTCGGCCGGGGAGTAGCTTAGTTTGTCATTGGCGGCGCCGACGGTAATGACATAGGGGTCGTTGCCGGGCGACCCGATGGTGCCGTATCCATCGATTCGGTAGACTCTGCCCCGTCTGTCCGTCAGAGTCTCTGTGCGCCCGCGGTTGCCTGCCGCCACGACGACCACAATTCCGGCTTTCCAGGCCCGCTCGACGGCCTGACAAAGCGGGTCGAGCGTATAGCTCTCCCGGACGGGCCGGCCGAGGGACAGGTTAATGACCCGCAACTTTAATGCGGGCTGATTAGACTTGAGCCATATCGCTTTGTCGATTGCCCTGATGACGTTGCTGTCCAGGCCTTTGCCGGTCTCGTCAAGGACGCGCAGCGAAATAAGGGTCGCACCCGGCGCGACGCCGCTAAGGCGCAGGTGAGGACTGTTGGCGATGGTTGCGGCGGAGACGCCAGATCCCTCTGCCCGGCAGCGGCCATTGCTCGATATGAGTCCGGCGACAGCGGTGCCATGGCCCCATGAATCTCCATTGTCTGGCGGAGTGTCTCCTACAAAATTCTCGGAATAATCGAGCACGTAGCCGGTACAGTTAGACTCTCTCAGATCAAAGTGATTCGTGAATACGCCGCTATCAATGACGGCAACGCCCACCCCCTGGCCGGAGAAGCCCTGTGTATGCAGGGAGATGGCGCCTACGGCGGACTGCGCATAATTGGTGGTGGACCGGATCTCCCGGTCCGGCGAGATGTATTTTACCTGGGGATCGCTGGCCAGGGAGGCAAGCGAGGCGCCGGTGACGCGAGTGACCAAGCCCCGGATGGACTGCAGTTCGCGCACGGGGCGCCGGGCCTGCAGAGCGGCAGGCCGGGGAAACGCAACTTCCCGCCTGCCGGCTACGCTCCTTTCCGGCTCGTCGGCTAGCTGGATGATAACGTCGACCTCTTCGTTGCTGGCCATCTCGGCCCAAGTCGGGGGCAATCTTGGTCTGCTGGGCCGTCAGCGTGGCGGCGAACGCGACAGCGAGCAGAAGCGGCTGCCGCCCCCTGACTGCTGTTATCTTTTCTTTTTTCACAAAATCCTCTCCGGGAATTCAATGAGATGAAAGGCTGACCCGCTGATTCCTATCGAAAGACTAACAGGGTAACGAGGGAGAAAACATAGTCCATGCGGTTCAAACTGCCTCAGGAATGACCACTATTCCTTCCGGAAAACGTAAGAATCCCCCTGATTGAAGGAAACTACTCCCGGGTTCGGGTGTCACTTTCAACATTATCTGGCCTAGAGTCGTCAACAATATTTGGCATAGTCGCCCCGTTCTTCAGTGATCAGTCTCGCCCAAGAAGGCGCGCCATAGCGTATGGCGGCTCACCTTCAGTTCTGCCGCCACCTGAACTCTGGTGTACTCGCCCGAGCGTAGCAGTGCGCGGGCCTTCTTCATATCGCTTTCGTTGAGAGCTTTGGGTCGGCCACCGACCCGCCCGCGACGACGAGCAGCCGCGAGGCCGGCGTTTACTCTCTGGCGTAAAATGTCGCGCTCGAATTCGGCCAGAGCGGCAAAAAGATGAAAGGTCAACTTGCCGGTGGGAGTAGTCGTGTTGATGTTCTCTGTCAGCGAGAGCAACTCCACGCCACGCTCGTTTAGCAGAACCGCGGTGTCGATCAACTGCCGGAGCGAGCGGGCCAGACGGTCGAGTTTCCAGACCACGACAACATCCCCCTTGCGAGCATTGTCGAGCAGTCTCATCAGCTCTGGCCGGTCGGCTTTCGCCCCGGACGCCTTCTCCTCATAGACACGGACGCACTTCGCCCGCTTGAGTGCGTCCATCTGCAGATCCGTCTCTTGGATGTCGGTGGACACCCGCGCATAGCCAATCTTCATGTCGCAAAAACCCTGGTGATAAGGTTATTATGCACCAGAACTTTTGCACCACGGTTCTGCAACTGAATTTCGACGGTTTTGAGGGTCTGTCCGAGTCGGAGTCGGCTTGGTGCAAAAACAATAGTTATTGCACCGCCTTGACCAAACCCCGAAAACGGGCCGTAGTCCTGGGGGACCCCGGTGGTACCCGGTCTTCCCGACACTGTGCGGCAAGGCACGAGTCTCTGGTCTTCAGAAGGAGCGCCCGCGTGTTAACGGGACAGTTAGGCCGGTCGTCGTGCTTCTCGCATTCGCATCACATGGAACGCGACTGTGGCGAGGTTCAGAGTAACGACGGCGGGCACAATCCAGGCTTCAAGGGCAGAAGTTCTGTCAAGAGCCACCTCAATCTGTCGCCAGGACAGCAACGCAAAGAGCGCCACTACCTGCAGTTTCATCCAAATGATGAGCGAGACCCCGATTGCGTACAAGCGGGGTGCCTCCTCTGCCGACAGATCAACCGGGTAGTTGTAGATGTGAGGCATTCGTTGAAGCACCGACAGGAGGGCATAAATTCCAAGCGCAAGACTCGGCAATAACCAAAGGCCAGCGCGCCCGCCCCAGCGAGTTGGCTGCCCGGAGATGTCGAACTTTTGCGGTACTCGCTCAGGAACGGTGGGCCAGGCCTGCCAAACGTAGAGCAACATAGCGAGAAGCACACCGACTGTCAGGACCTCGATGGCCCGTTGAAGTCGAGTTGGAGGAATCTTGATTCGAGGGCGTGTATCGTACACGCTCCGATTCTATCTCGCGATCAACGGCACAGTGTAGCGGAGAGTAGTGCGGCTGGCGACGGCGTACCGAAATCCAGCCTCTGTGCTGGAACCATCGTGGGAGCGAAAAAACCGTCAGAGAACCTGGAACAGGAGCTCGCAATACGGTCCACCTCAAGCCTGACCGATCACCAATGTCTCACGGGCTGTTTCGACGACAGTCTTTGTAATCGCGTTCAGGCCGTTGATCTCAAGAATACGCTCCATCTGGGTGAGAAGCCGGTCCAGCAACCGGAAGTTGCCGTTGGTGACTCTGATGATGGCTGCTATCGCGTCGTCGGCCCACGGTTGCGGTGGCAGCGTGACGCCTGACGGTACCCATTGCTGAGCCAGCAACTGGCGGATCTCTGTGGCACCCAACGGGCGGAACTCGTGCACGAAGCCGATGCGCGAGTAGAATTGCGGGAATCGGGCCAGCCGCTTCTCAAGACCAGGCATGCCAATTAGGATCAGTCCGATCTTGCCCTCGTCAAAAATGGCGCGCACCTGCTCAAGGCTCGCCATCCGAAGCCGGTCTGCTTCATCGACCACAACCAACGATGTCGGATCGGGGAACGCCCACTCCCTGGCGTGATATTCGCCGGCGACATCACCGAACCGAGGAGTCAGTTCAGGTAGCGGCCCGTTCAGCCAGTCTTGGTTCTCCACGAAGTCCTCGCGGTGCTTCGCATCCCTGTTGATCAGCGCCGAGAACTGCTCGCGCATCTCTGCTCGAAATGTGCGCATGGACAGGTCCCTCAGCATGTTACGCGACTTCCTGATCCCGCTGTCAACCGAGCCTGGGCTGTTCACGACGGAGGGCGTGTACAACACTGTCGTAAGCGTGGGATCGACCGGCTCGGTGCTTTTCAGGTTCGCGGCCAGAACGGCATCCCACCGGCTATACGTCCGCGCCGACAGTGTCTTGCCCACGCCGGGAGATCCGAAGCAGAGTCCAATGTAGCCATAGCGGCGGCAGGCATCGCAGAACTCCGTGAACTTTCGGTGTTCGAGGGTTTCCACGATGGCCGAGGTGCCGACGCGGCGGTTACTCGTTTCTGTAGCGCTTGAGGGCTGCGGCCGGTTTGGTTGGTTTCTTGTCTTCTTCTGGTGTCGGGGCATCTCTCTTCTCAGGCGGTTCCCCACGCTTTAGCTCCAGCAGGGTTTCCACGGCGGCTTGGCGATCGCGGAGAACACCGCGCAGCTCCCGCCGTCTGGTGTTACGGGCTCGAAGGATGTCCCGAAGCGCAACGGCCTCACCGGCCAGTTCCGCGCAGACGGCGCGGCACAGGAATTTGTCATTGTGAAAGACGCGTACTTCCGCCATGTCCCTGGGATCGAATCGCAGCGTGACCGTTTCCCCGATGTAGGCCGCCAAGGTAGTGGAGATGTAGCGGAGGTTCTGAAAATGGATACCGTCCACTCGCACCTGGCGCGCCTTCGCGACTTGAATCAACAGCAGGTCCAATTGTTCCAGTGAGTCCGGCATTCTCGGCAGAAAGCCTTTGGCTTCCCAGCGCTCAATGGGTGGGGTCTTGGTTTCCGCATTCTCTCGCCGGTGGTACACATCGAGAAGAAAGGCGTGAAACAGCGCATCGAACTCCGCGAGTGCCAACGTTGGCTTTCCGCGCACCCCGCCGCCCGGCGCGTAGCCGTTCAACTCGCACAGAAACATTTCGTTCACCGTCGAGAAGAAGCGCTCGATACGGCCTCGGCCCCGAGGCTTGCCGGGAATGGAGAAGACGAGCCGGATTTTCAAGTCAGCACCAACCTGTTCCAAGTGCTGCGACGTGAAGTCGGCGCCGTTGTCGGTATAAAGAACATCGGGAATACCACAGATGATCCAGCGCGGATCTTCCTTGCGCCAGATCGCCTGCCGGAGCGCGAGGGATGTGTGCAACGCGGACGGCTCATCGAACGAGAGGAAGTATCCGGCCACAGCCCGGCTGTGGTCGTCGATCACCGTGGTGAGCCACGGTTTCGCAACCGTACCGTCGGGACGCAGCAGTAGGATATCGAGCGGGGTGTGGTCCGCCTGCCAGATCGCGTTGGGGCTCTGCGCCTCGCGGCGATGAACCAATTCGAACGCGTCGGCGTACGCCTTGGGTCCATCGTGGGCGAGAGTGACGAGGTCGGAGGGGAGGCCGCGGACAATATTGAAGACGGTCCCGTAGCTTGGCGGCGGTTCTCCAATCTCTTGCGCGAGTTTGATGACTCTGCGGTGCAGGGCCGAGACTGGAAGCGGCGGCTTCTGTAAAGCCAAGCCTTCGATTGCGGCCTTCAGCTTGTCGGAAACCGCCCGCCGCTGGCCACGATCTGTCCGCTTCTTCCTAACCAAGGCGACGAGTCCGTCTCGTCGATACTGCGAAACCAGGCGGTGCGCTGTTCGGTAAGCCAGGCCGGCGGCTTTGGCGACAGCAACTAAAGGCTCATTCTGCTCCAGATGAGGCTGGAGCAAGCGGAAGCGCTCCATAGCCCGTCTGCGGGCGTCCTCCGAGAGTCCGGCCAACTCGTCCATACTGAAACAGTATGCCAAATAATGTTGACGGCGCTATGCCAGATAATGTTGAAAGTGACAGGTTCGGGGAGGAGATATCTGCTCCGGCGGAAAGGGCCATACGCCAGCTGCTTTCGGTCGCCGCGGCGAAGCGCGCAGCGGGTTAAATCAGTCGATGAAGTTCAGTCCGAACTGCAAGATCCCTGGCCGAAACGCGGCGTTGACGAGCGCCGCGCCGCTTAACGACATCTTCTGCGAGATTCTATCCGCACGGCTCTGTACTCTTGCGCGGCGCCCATGGACGGTCACCGGGTCTACGCTCGTGAAGCGCTGCAAGAGTTCATGTCAGCCGACAATCTGGAGCGGGTGACGTCCGAAAGCTTTCTCGCAGAAACGCTCAAAGGCTCCGGATGCCGCTCGATCACACCTCAAGATTCCGAGAACGATAATCCTGAAAACGGCAATTGACCCTCAAGCCAAGGCCGGATGGACCGTTTGTCCGGCCGTTTGTCCGGCCCGTTTCGGATAGAACTCCCGCAAAACGATCTTCCGCAAAAAGGCCCACCGTTTCTTCCCGTTCCACTGCTCCGCACTTCGCGCGAACCCCTTTTGAAACCGACCCGCCGTCGTTACCCCTCGGGGGTCACTGCAAAACCGGCCATTTCCAGGTGGCCAGGGTCACTTAATTTGTACCGTGCCGGAGGGTGATCCGGCAATGAAAACTCGACACGTCTATAGCGTCCTGCCGTTATCCGTTCCTAGTGCTGTGACCGGTTGGAAGGCTTCTTTTTGTATCCGAACTTGGCGCGGGCATCACGTTTCGTAAACATCCAGTTGATTCGAGTCTGCGCTGGGTTCATTCGGCGGCTCCAGGCCTTAACTTGTTTACGGAGCGTCTTCAGATCTGGGATTCTCCGCTTGCCGAGGCATTGCCTCGACAGGATGCCATTTCGATCTCCGCCTGACTGAGCCAACTGCCGTGTACTGGCGTGTAGTGGACCGTGAAGCGGTCCCAGACCTCACCGCCTACCTGAGCGCCCAGCAAATCCGTCAATGATTTGCGGCGATGGATGTTGAGGTTGTCCAAGACCAAGGGAATCGTTTCGGCTGCGGGGTACGAAATCGCAAGATCAACGATCACTCTCGTTAATTCGGCCGCCGACCGATTCGGAGTGGGATACGTGAAATGGCGGTCGGCCTTCGGTTCTACGGCGCAAAAGATGTTGGCGGTGCCGCATCGCGAGTATTCGCTGTCGCGTCGAGCCTCCCGCCCCGGCTTGGCAGGTGAAGCGGGGCGAATATCGGCGTGGAGCGTGACGGGCTTCTCATCGAGGCAAAGAACTGGTTCCTTCCGATTATGGGGCCGATCGTAACCACCCAGCAAGTCTTCCATCCTGGAGACATACTCTGCATTGAGTTCGGCCATACACCGCATGTTTCTCGCCACGGTTTCAAGTCGTGCTTTTGGAGGTCGTACTTTTGGAGGTCGTACTTTTGGAGGAGGATGCGAATTGTCTCCCGGTCGACGCGAGGCACCAGTTTCCTCTTGACCGCCTGCTCCGGTACGAAACGAACCGTCCATCAAGCTTGGCCTTCCGCCGGAGGACTACAAACCATCGCAAAAATAGGCTGTTTTTCAGGGTTTTCGAGCAACTCGGCGGCGCTTGGCCGCTACCGATCATGAAAAGCCAAGGCGAGATCACCGGCACTATAGCGATGGGCACTTTTCCGAACGGCTTAGGGTGTAACTCCAAGCAATCTGGCGATTTGCGGTGCGATCATGACCTCCGCAAGCCGCAGCAAAGTCAGCGCGCGCAAGGCGACCCGGACCTTTTGAATCCCTCCATGCAGCAGGTTGAGCAAGTCCTTCTGGTCTTCTGCGGCAACCTTGATTCGGAGGGCGGGGCGAACCAAACACCAGGTATGCCCTAAGATATAAGCGGGTGGAACTGTTTGATAGGAAATACTTCACGCGGTCAACTCAGTATTCTACCGTGGCTTCTCTCGTCTCTGCCGCCGCAATTGCCATCACTACGCGGATTACCGTCGATTTCGAGGCTCACACTTTCGGCGCCGCAAGACGTGAGCGAATCAACACTAAGCCGATACCGATTGCTGCGTATAGGAAACCATTCATGAGGACGGCAGCGACAACGCGAGCCAACAGTAGCGACCAATCGAGTGGCCCGACTATATAGTCCGGCAGGAGAACAGATGCAGGCCATAACCATCTGAAAGCCATATTATAGGCAGTAACAATGAATTCTGGGCTCTGAGCGAGAATCTGTAAAACTACACATTTTAGGCCGCATTCTGCAGAACCATGAATTCGGTCCGGCTGGCCGCCATGTGCTGGGCCTTCAGCAGCA
>JADCJL010000296.1 GCA_020247055.1 Acidobacteriaceae bacterium
CGCTCTACACCCTGACGGCCACCAACGCCTTCGGCAGCGTGAGTTCTACGGTCGGCATCAACGTCCGGCCAGCGCCGCCGGTGCCGCCGCCCGCTCCCACCATCTCGTGCACCGTCTCGCCCTCTGTCATCACCACACCGGGTGAGGCGGTCAACCTCAGCTTCAACGCGCAGAACGCCCGCGTGGTAACCTTCAACGGGCTCGGCACCAGCAGCCCGGTGGTGGTGCGTCCCATGACCACAACCACCTACACGCTGATCGCCTACGGCGCCAACGACCAGACGGCCCAGTGCCAGGCGACCGTCACCGTCACCGCCCCGCCCACCATCGTGCGTCCGGTTGCCGACGCCGGCCCGAACATCGACACGATCGAACGGCAGGTCACGCTGAGCGGCGCCGCCTCCAGCGATCCCGAAGGCCTCGCGCTCACCTACCGGTGGCGCGCGCTCGAACGGACCGCGGCCGTCCTCGACCCGAACTCGGCCGTTACCCGCGTCCAGCTCGGTGAACTGTTCGGAGCATACTCCTTTGAATTGACCGTGACCAACTCGAAGGGCATCAGCGCTTCGAAGATCGTCACCGTGAACTTCCTCAAGACCTCGGTTCGCTAAACCGGGTCCTCACCAACCCCCATGGCCGGCCGCTTCCCCGCGGCCGGCCATTTTCTTTGCCGCAACGTGGTATACCTGTCCATGCATGCGCATCCTCCTGTTCGGGCTCTCCCTGAGCGCCCTCCTTGCGGGCCAGACCCCCACCGCCGAAACCTGGCGATTTGACCGGCTCGACCGCCTCGGCGCTCACCCCACGCAGGTCGAAGGCACCCCACGCGTGATCGACACGCCGCAAGGCAAGGCGGTCTCCTTTGACGGGGTGCGCGACGCCCTCTTTCTGGATGTTCATCCGCTGGCCGGCGCCGAGACCTTCACCGTCGAAGTCATCTTCCGCCCCGCCGCCGACGGCCGGCCCGAGCAGCGCTTCTTTCACCTCCAGGAGACCGGCGCCCCCACACGGCTGCTGCTCGAAACGCGACTGCTCCCCGGCGGCTGGTGCCTCGATAGCTTTGCCGCCAGCGCGACCGGATCGAAGGCGCTGATCGACCGCCAGAAGCTCCACTCGCTCGGCGCTTGGCACCACGCGGCGATGGTTTATGACGGCGCGACCTTCCGGCACTACGTCGATGGCGTCCTGCAGGGCGAAGCGGCGGTCCGTCTGGCGCCGCAGGGGGCGGGACGGACGTCGGTGGGCGTCCGCATCAACCGCGTGGATTACTTCAAGGGGGAGATCCTCGTCGCCCGCCTGAGCCGGCGCGCGCTGGCGGTTGGTGCGTTCCTCACGGCGCCGCGCTAAGGCAGAGCGTAGACGGCATAAGCGGCGTTCGCAAAAACGGGCTGGGCGTCCGCACGGGAGTGCGCCCGCTGCAGGATGAGGAAGTCCGCCCCCAGCGCCCGGTACTCCGCAAGCGGCTTCGGCGCGTACGCCCGGCCGATGGTGGCCTCGTAACGCCGCCACCACTCCTTCGCCAGACCGTAAGTGAAGTTCACCTGCCCGCCGCCCTTGCGGTCCACCCAGACGTTGCGCAGCGCCCGGGCCCGAAAGATGCCCGGGTAGAGCGCCAGGCCCGCGTCCGGAAAATGGAAAACCGCGTCCGGGGGCGTCTGCGCCCGCGCCCAGCTGCTCAATTCCGTCAGCTCGGCGGTGTGCAGATTGGGATAGTTCCGCACCCCGCCCACGGTAGGATAGGCCAGCAGCGCCACCGGGATGATGGTCCAGGCCCAACGCGTCCGCGCCAACGCGGCCGCCGGAGCCGCCAGCCACCACAGTCCCGCCCCCGGCAGCCAGAACGGCGCCACCAGCCAGGCCAGCCGCTCCGCCCACCGTTCCGCCCGCGCCGCGGCCAGAGCTCCGTTCAAAATCGCCGCCACGGTCACCCACAGCAGCGCGCGGGCCGGCTGCACCTGCGGAATCACGATCCACCGGGCCACATCAAGCAGCAGATAGCTCAGCCCAACGCTCACCGCCCCCACCAGCGGCAGCGCCAGCAGCAGCGCCCGCAGCGCCGGATTCAGCCCCGCCCGGATCCGCCACCACGCCCCGACCGCCAGCCCCAGCAGCACCGCATGCTGCATCCACCGTTCCGGCTTCCACATCCCCACCCACACATACGCCGCCCGCATCCGCTGCAACGCCTCAAGATCCGGCGGAATCGTCGCCCGGAAGGCCTGCGCTTCCGATTCGCCCACCTGCCCCTTCGCCGCCAGCACCAACAGCGCCACCCCGCCCGCAAGCCCCCAGCCCATGGCGTAGTGCCGCCGCCACAGCGCGTAGCCCCCCGCCACCAGCCAAACCGGCCACACCGTGGGCGGATGCAGCAGCAGCGCGATGCCCAGAGCAACGCCAGCCGCGCGCCAGCGCCCGTGGCCGCACCAGCCCAGCCCCAGCAGCAGAAACGGCAGCGCCAGACCGCGCGGCACCGGCTCGTACTCCACCGTCAGCACCTCCGGGCCGGCAATCAGTGCGCCGAGCCCGCACAAGCCGGCCAGAAACAGGGCGCCGGAGAGTTCGAGGCCGGCGGCCGTCCCGAGCAGAAACACGCCGTAAAGGCCCGCCAACCGGGTAGCCAACTGCAGCGATCCCAGAATCCCCTCAAAATCGGCTCCGGTCCCGCGCTTGAGCGCAACCGCCACTTCGTCATAAACGGTGTAGCGCAGGTGCGGATGCGTGGCGATGATGTCTTTGGTCAGAACCGCGGGGTCGGCCACCCGTTCGAGCATCGGCAGATAGATCTGCGTGTCGGACTGCAGATAGGTGTGCCCCGGGAAAACGAAAAAACCCAGCAGCGCGAACGCCGCCAACACGGCCCACGCCAACCTCATGGCGCCGGCGTCTTCTCGAGCTGCTGCTTGATCCAGATTCGCTGCGGGTTCAGCGCCAGCGCCTTTTCGAGCGCCTTGCGGGCCTGCGGGTTACGTCCGGCTTTCCGCTGCGCCAGGCCAATCCACAGCCACGCTTCGGCCAGCTGCGGATTCAACGCCGCTGCCTTTTCAAAGTCCTTCAACGCCAGCTCCACCCCGCCCCCCAGCATCGGGGGCAGGTAATACTTGCCCACGCCGCTCGACACCCAGGCCAGCGCCGATTTCGGATCGAGACTCAGCGCCTTCTCAATCTCCTGCTTGGCGCATTTGCCGTGCTGCAGCCCGGCCAGCGGGTCGGCCGGAATCACCTGCCCGCACAGCGTCCCCAGCAGACGGTGGTATTCGGCCTTGTTCGGATCGGCGGCCAGAGCCTCCCGCGCGGCAGCGATTCCCGTCTCGGCCGCCGTCCGGGCCTCCCGTTTGTCCCGCAGCTCCAGGGCGACCTCGGACAGGTACGATTGCGCCAGCGCAATCCGGTAGGGAGAGCCGGTGGCCAGCTTCGCCAGCGCGGCGCGGTCCTGCCGGTCGCGGGCCGATTCAAGGTCACCGGCCTGACAGAGGAAGACGGAAAAAAAAACCGCGAAAAACGTCCGCATCTTCACCAGTATCCGCTATCCGTGGTCGGACAGCCTCCGTTGCCGAAGTAAAAACCATAGGCCGATAGCCGACAGCAGCGCGCCATTCAGCGCCAGAGCGTTGGGCACCGCCACCAGCGTGATCATCTGGCCGGTAAGCAGACTCCCCATCGGCCGTCCGCCGCGGAAGAACACGTTATAGACGCTCAACACGCGGCCGCGCATGTGGTCCTCCGTGCGCAGCTGCACCAGACTCATCACGAGCGCAAAGGACGCAATCAGGCAACCGCCGGAGAGGAACAGAAGCACCGTGCTGAGAGAAAAGCTGGTCGAATAGGCAAACCCGATGTTCAGCAGCCCCAGCACCGCCAACAGTGCGCTGGCGACTAAACCTTTCCTGCTCACGTTGCCGAGGCCCGCCACAATCAGCGCACCGCACACCGACCCGATCCCCGAAATCGACATCAGCTGCGAGTATCCGTTCGCTGAGAGCTTCAACCCATCCCGGGCCACTACGGGGAGAAACGTCAGGGACGCCGAACCAAAGAACGTCATCAGAAAACCAAGCGCCACCAGCGCGACCATGCCCTCCCGGTGGCGGACAAAGTTAATCCCCAGCTTCATCGACTCGAGCGGGCTTTCGTTCTTCGGCACCACGGGCAGCCGGTTGGGCAGCGAGAGTAACGAAGCAATCACGGCAAAGTAACTCAATCCGTTCAAGCCGAAGCACCAGATCGGCCCTAGCCCGGCCATGGCGAGGCCGGCGATGGCGGGTCCGATGACGCGGGCCAAATTGAACTGAATACTGTTCAAGGCGATCGCGTTCGGCAGGTCCTCCTTGCCGACGAGCGAAGGAACCAGCGCGGAATAGGCGGGGCCGCCAAACGCCTGCGCGCAGCCAACCACGAAAGAGATGGTCAGGATGTGCCAGATCTGAATCCACCCAAAGTAAAGAAGAGCCGTGATGGTGAACGCACACGTGAGTTGAACAACCTGCGACGCCAGCACGATCTTCCGCCGGTCAAACCGGTCGGCGGTAACCCCGCCGACCAGCGAAAGCAGAAAGATGGGGATCTCGCCGAGAAAGGTGTCCAGCGCCAGCAGTTGCGGAGAGTCCGATAGCTGGTAGACCAGCCAACTCTGGGCAACCTGCTGCATCCACGTCCCGATGGAGGAGGTGCAGGCCCCCAGCCACATGTTGCGGAACTGGGGGTAGGAGAAGGCTTTGAAAACCCTATCGAGCAAGTGGGTTCCCGGTGCCTCTTACGGGAGCGGCGCGGGGCGGGCGATCAGATGAAGAATGTTGCCATCGCAATCGGTAAAGAACACGAGGCGGTTTCCCTGATTGTTGAAAGGTTCACCCAGAAAATGGACGCTCTTCTCTTTGAGGAGGGCCAGGCCGGCATCAAAGTCTTCCACGTCAATCGCCAGATGGCGAATGCCTTCATCCTTCATCCGGTTCGACGGACGCTCCCCTTCACTCGGGATAATCTCCAGCATCGAGCCGTTGGCCGCGCGGACGAAATAGTTGCCGGCGTACTCGAAATTGATCCGGAACTCGAGGTGGTCGCGATACCACTCAGCGAGCCGTTGGGGGTTGGGCGAGGCGATCGCCGTATGTTCCAAGCCTTTAAACATAAGGAGATTGTACCCTACCCACGCCTGGCCGCCATGCCTACCCTCCCCGCGTTGGGCGGGGAGGGTCGCAGGGCACTCTCGCGCTTACCGCACCCGCACAATCGCCGCCGCCGTGGCCCGCAAAGCCGGGGAGCCCGTTGCGGCTTCAAAGCGGATCACCGTCCCCGGAGTGGTCGCGGCGGTAGCGGCGGCCGTCAGACTGATGGTGCCCGTCGTGCCGTCAGCCGGTATGTTCAGAGCACTCGCGGTCACGCCCGCGGGCAGCCCGGCTACCGTCACGGCCACACTCTGCGCGGTCGTATTGGACCGCGTAATCCGGATCGGAACGGGCACCGTCCGTCCCGGCGGCACCGTGATATCCACGAGAGCCACCAGGGAGATCGACGGCGGGCGAGCAACCACCTCGAGTCTCCGTGTGCCCGTCTTCGAGATTCCGTCCCCGGCCGACTCGGCGACGAGCGAGAGGTCGTAACTGCCCGGTGCGGTGGTACCCGCCACCGTGATCGGGAGCAAAGTCGTCGCGTTTGCTCCTGCCGGGATGGTGGCCGAGGCGGCCGTCAGACCCTGCGGCGGATTCACTACCCGCACCGTCACCGCTCCGGAGAATCCCGGATCCCGGATGATCTGTACCGTCATCCGCGACTGCGCCCCCTGGTCGATCCGTACCGTGCCGGGGAACTGAACCAGCGAGAAGCTTGGGGGAGCCTGCACGGAGAACGCCAGCGGCAGGAAACTCCTGAGCGTTCCCGCCGTGAGCGTCGCCATCAGTGTGTAATTGCCAGGTTTGGCGCTCGCGCTCGTATTGAGCGTAATCCTCTGCGCCACATCGTAGCGCGAGGCGGCAATCGGCGCCATCGTCACCCCAGCCGGCAACCCGGTAACCGTCAACACCGGCACCGTCGTCACCGTACCCGTCTTGCGGGGGGTCAGGCTGTAGGATCCCCCTGCCCCGGGACGCACGCGCAAGACGGTCGATGCGGCTTCCAACCGGATCGATGCCGGCGCCGTCGATCCCTTGCAACTCTGAATCGCGCGGTCGACGTTCAGCCGCCCACCCGTCGCCACAACGTCCACCAACCCCACCCGGGCATCGACATTCAAAAGCAGCGACTCGCGCAGGCGGTCGAAGGCGAGCGAACAGGCCGACAGGACCAGCGCCGCCGCCCCGCTCACATGAGGCGCCGCCATCGATGTGCCGGAAGCAATGGCATACTGACCGCCTTTGAACGCCGAAAGGATCCCCACGCCGGGTGCGGCGAGGTGCACAAAGCTTTTGCTGCGGTTCGAAAACGTAGCCAGGGCATCGTTGCTATCGCTGGCCGCTACGGCGATCACGTTGGGATTGGCCTGCACGTACTGCGACAGCCCGGTGTCCGCGGTGTTCTCTTTGCCGTCGTTGCCCGCGGCAAACACCATCAACACGTTGGCCAGGCGCGCCCGCCCGATCGCGGCGTTCAATGCCGCCGAGTAGGCCGGGCTCCCCCAACTGTTGTTGACAATCCGGATGTCAGCCTCGGCCGGAAACTGCTTGCGCAGTTCCACCACCAGGTCGATCGCTGCAATCGCGTCCGAACCGGCCCCCGTGCCGTTGGCGCCCATGAATTTCATCGTCACCATCGAAGTCTGCCAGTTCACCCCGGTTAAACCCACTCCATTGTTACCGGTCGCCCCAATCGTGCCGGCGACATGGGTCCCGTGGCCGTGCTCGTCGTCCGGAACGCAGTCGTTGGCAACGAAATCATAGCCGCGGCTGCCGGCCGGACAAGTCACCAAACTCCCGTTGCGCACAAACTGGAACGGCTTCGGCGCACTCCACAGGTTGCCCACTAGATCAGGATGCGATACGTCAACCCCCGTATCAATCACCGCCACCGCCGCGTTCCGCGAACCAGTCGTCACATCCCAAGCCAACGGCGCGCCAATGCCCGCCGCACCCGTGCCCAGCGCCCAGAGCTGGCTGTTCAAGGGGTCGTTCGCCGTCTTGTTCACGCTCACCAGATAGTCCGGCTCGATAAACTCAATCGCCGGATGCTGGCTCAACTGCATCAGCACATCCGCGCCGCCGCGGACCGTCTGCAGCACGTGCAGGCCGGACTGGCCGATCGCCCGCAGGCTGCGCACTCCGCCCGGAGCGTAAAACGCCAACACGTCCGCATCCGGCGCAAACTCCGGATCATGAAACTTCACCAGGAACTGCGCCGGCACATTCGGCGTCCGGAGCAGGCGCGCCGCCTGCGAACGGTCAAAGCGCTGAGCAAACGCAGCGCCACAGGGAATCAGCAGCAGCATCGGCAGCAGAAGGGCACGCACGCGCGCGGCCGCAAATAAGTAAGACAACATAACATCAATCCTTAGTTGGCTGGAATGAGGGTCATTTCGTCGGCCCCGCGCGCAGTATGAGCAGACTTTCTTTGGTTATGGGAAATTGAATCTAATACCCCAGCGGGTAAGGGTAAGTTGAACCCTCCTCACCCGCGCCGCTAAGCCTTTTCCCTGGACCGCTAGCCCAGCCGCGCCACTCCCCTCAGTTATCTTTCTACTTAGTCGTAACGCCAACCCGGTTGTTTGCCTTACGCCTGCTCCGGGTTTGCTATCCTGATCTGAAATGATTGAATTTGGAATCGGCGTAGATCTCGGCGGTACCAACCTGCGCGCCGCCGCCATTGACCGGGCGGGAAATCTGCTCGACCAACCCATCAGCGTCGACACCAACTACCTCGGCGGCCGCGAAGCCGTCATCGGCGACATCGTCAACGCCGTCTCCCGCCTCCAACAGCAGTTCGCCTCCCACCGCCTCGCCGGTGTCGGCATCGGCGTCCCCGGCTTCATCCGTCTCCGCGAAGGCTTCATCACCAACTCCAACAATCTGCCGTACCTTGAAAACTTCCCCGTCCGGGATGAGATCGAAAAGCGCCTCGGTACGCCCATCATCCTGGAAAACGACGCCAACGCCGCCGCCCTCGGCGAAACCTGGCAAGGCGCCGGACGCGAAGTCGACAGCCTCGTGCTCCTCACCCTCGGCACCGGCATCGGCGGCGGCATCATCCTCAACAACCAGGTCCTCCACGGCGCCGTCGGCATGGCCGGCGAACTCGGCCATCTCACCATCGACCCCAACGGCCCCCCCTGCGGTTGCGGCAACAACGGGTGCCTCGAAAAGATCGCCTCGGCCACCGCCGTCGAGTCCATGGCCTATCTCATGTCGCTCGGCGATAACCTCACCTCCCGCGACGTCTACAACCTCGCCGCCGCGGGCGAAATCAAGGCCCAGCGCATCTTTGAACAAATGGGCCGCGCCCTTGGCATCGCGCTGGCCAATCTCATCAATACGTTTAACTTCCCGCTCTACCTCCTCTCGGGCGGCATGCTGCCCGCCTGGGACTACTTCGCCCCCGCCATGATGGCCGAAGCCTCGCGCCGTTCGTTCACCTTCCGCAACGCCGATACCCGCATCGCCCAGGCCCAACTCGGCAATCTCGCCGGCCTCTACGGGGCCGCCTACCTCCCGCTCCAGCACCTCGCTTAGACCGTCATGACCTACTGGCTCGGAATCGATATCGGCACGGGCGGCTCCCGCGCCCTGTTAGTGGACGAAACTGGCCGCGTGGCCGCCGCCGCCACCGAAGCCCACCAGGAGATGGCCATGCCCCATCCCCTCTGGGCCGAACAGCATCCCGACGACTGGTGGCGCGCCGCCGCCGATGCCATCCGCGCCGTCCTCGCCGCCCAACCCGGCTGCACCGTGCGCGGCGTCGCCCTCTCGGGCCAGATGCACGGCCTCGTTATCCTCGATCACCAAGCCAACGTCATCCGCCCGTCCCTCATCTGGTGCGACCAGCGCAGCCAGGCCCAGGTGGACTGGATCAACTCCCACGTCGGGCCCGACAAGATCCTCGCCTGCACCGCCAATCCCGTACTGACCGGCTTCACCCTGCCCAAGTTACTCTGGGTCCGCGACCAGGAACCCGCTAATTACGATCAGGTCCGCCACTTACTCCTCCCCAAGGACTACGTCCGCTACCGCCTCACCGGCGAGTTCGCCTCCGAAGTGAGCGACGCCTCCGGCACCGCGCTCTTCGACGTGGTCAACCGCCGCTGGTCTACCGAACTGGCTTCGGCCATCGGCCTCGACCCCTCCATCCTCCCCACCGTCGTCGAATCCACCGGCCAAACCGGCGTCATCTCCGCCGCCGCGGCCGCTCTCACCGGCCTCGCCCCCGGCACCCCCGTCTTCGGCGGCGGTGGCGACCAGGCCGCCTCCGCGGTTGGCAACGGCATCGTCGAACCCGGCATCGTCTCTGACACCATTGGCACCTCCGGCGTCGTCTTCGCCCACATGGATGAGGTCGCCTACGACCCCGCCGGACGCGTCCACACCTTCTGCCACGCCGTCCCCGGCAAATGGCACGTCATGGGCGTCACGCAGGGCGCCGGCCTCAGCCTCCAATGGCTCCGCAACCAGCTCACCCCCGGCCTCAGCTACGACGACCTCACCGCCGAAGCCGCCCTCTCCCCCGCCGGCGCCCGCGACCTCTTCTGGCTCCCCTACCTCATGGGCGAGCGCACCCCCCACCTCGACGCCACCCTCCGCGCCTCCTGGGTCGGCCTCACCGCCGCCCACACCCGCGCCGACCTCATCCGCTCCGTCCTTGAAGGCGTCTGCTACTCCCAGCGCGACTGCCTCGATATCATCGCCTCGCTCAACGTACCCATCTCGAGTGTGCGCCTCTCCGGCGGCGGCGCCCGCAGCCCCTTCTGGTCCCAACTGTTCGCCGACATCCTCGCCCAACCCGTCAGCCTGCTCGAAACGCAGGAAGGCTCGGCCTACGGCGCCGCCCTGCTCGCCATGACCGGCACGGGCCACTTCGCCACGGTGCCCGAAGCCTGCCGCGCCACCGTCCGCGAGGTCTCCCGCCTCTCCCCCACCAACGCCGCGTTCTACCGCCCCCGCCACGCCCGCTACCAGGCCCTCTACCCCGCCCTCGCTCCCCTCTTCCGTGCGGTACTGTGACCTGAGTCTGCCCGTCCCGGTCGACCAGCTCTTCACCTACGAGCTGCCCGAATCCCTGCGCCACCGCGCCCTCCCCGGCGCCCGCGTCGTCGTCCCCTTCGGCCCCCGCAAGCTCACCGGCGTTATCCTCTCGCTCCACGACACCACGCCCCCCTACGCCGTCAAACGCGTCGAACGCCTCCTCGACGAGGTCCCCGTCCTCGACGCCGGTCTGCTCCAACTCGCCAAATGGATCGCCCACTACTACTGCGCCCCCCTCGGCGAAGTGCTCCGTTCGATGGCGCCCACCACCGCCGAAACCTCCCGCTCGAAGGTCTACACCCTCACCGACACCGGCCGCGACGTCCTCCGCCAACTCCTGTTTGAAACCACCGACGAAGAGCCCGCCATCCAGGTCCTCCGCCTCCTCGAACGCCGCTCCCTCTCCGCCGCCCATCTCATTAAAAAACTCCCCACCGCCAAAACCGTCCTCGCCAACCTCGAAAAGAAAGGCTGGCTCGCCGTCGAACAGGACATCACCGCCAAAGACCCCCTCCGCGCCCCCGCCGAGCAGCTGCGCGTCCGCTTCACCATCCGCCCCGAAGGCCTCAAACTCCCCAAGGCCGAACGCGAACTCCTCGCCTTCCTCGAACTCCACCCCGGCGAACACAACCTCGCCGAGCTCGAACAAACCCTCAAAAACGCGAGCCAAACCGCCCGCGCCCTCGCCCGCCGCCAACTCCTCGGCCTCCGCCACGCCCCCCTCGCGCTCACCGCCTCCGACCGCCCACCCCACACCCTCAACCCCCACCAAGCCGCCGCCCTCGCCCGCATCCAGGCCTCGCTCGACAGCGGCAAATTCGAGGCCTTTCTGCTGCAAGGCGTCACCGGCTCCGGCAAAACGGAAGTCTATCTCTCGGCCATCGATCACGTCCTCCCGCAGGGCCGCAGCGCCCTCCTCCTCGTCCCCGAAATCGCCCTCACCCCCGCCGTCGCCGGCCAGTTCTTCACCCGCTTCGGCGACCGCGTCGCCATTCTCCACTCCGCCTTCTCGGACTCGGAACGCGCCGAACAGTGGCGCCGCATCCGCCAGGGCGAAGCCACCGTCGTCGTCGCCACCCGCTCCGGCGTCTTCGCACCCATGAAGAACCTCGGCCTGCTCCTCGTCGACGAAGAGCACGACGGCAGCTACAAGCAGCAGGAAGCCCCCCGCTACCACGGCCGCGATGTCGCCGTCGTCCGCGCTTCGCAGGCCGGCGCCACGGTCGTGCTCGGCTCCGCCACGCCGTCGCTCGAAACCCGCTACAACGTCGAACGCGGCAAGTATCAACTCCTCGAACTCCCCGAACGCGTCGCCCACCGCCCCATGCCCATCGTCGACATCGTCGACATGCGCCAGGAGTTCCTCGAAACCCGCACGCAGAACCCCTTCTCCCGTCAACTCCTCGACGCCCTCCGCGAACGCCTCGACGCCGGCGAGCAGACCATGCTCCTGCTCAACCGCCGCGGCTTTGCCAGTTTCGTCACCTGCCGCTCCTGCGGCGAGCGCGTCGAATGCCCCAACTGCGCCGTCACCCTCACCTATCACAAGCGCGACCGCCGCCTGCTCTGCCACTACTGCAACCACGCCGCCCCCATCCCCAACCGCTGCCCGAAGTGCGACAGCGACTACCTGAACTTCCTCGGCACCGGCGCCGAAAAGGTGGAAGACGAACTCTACAAAGCCCTCCCCGGCGCCCGCATCGCCCGCATGGACCGCGACACCATCACCACCAAGCGGCACTTTGAAACCATCCTCACCGGCTTCCGCGAAAAGAATTACGACATCCTGGTCGGCACCCAGATGATCGCCAAAGGCCACGACATCCCCAACGTCACCCTCGTCGGCCTCGTCAACGCCGACATCGGCCTCGGCGTACCCGACTTCCGGGCCGCCGAACGGACCTTCCAACTCCTCACCCAGGCCTCCGGCCGCGCCGGCCGCGGCGAACTCCCGGGCCGCGTCATCCTGCAAACCATCAACCCGGACCACTACGCCATCCGCCTGGCTGCCACGCAGGACTACGCCGGCTTCTATGAGAAGGAGATCCTCTTCCGCCGCAGCATGAAGTACCCTCCCTTTGCGGCCCTCGCGAATCTTCTGGTGCGCGATGAAAAGCAGGAAGACGCCCTGCGCAAAGCCACCGAGCTCGAACGGCTCCTCCAGCCGGAGCCCGCCGGCATGAAGATCATGGGCCCGGCCCCCGCCCCCGTCCCCCGGCTCAAAGCCGAGTTCCGCTACCAGATCCTCGTCAAAGCCAACGACCGAAAGAAGCTCAACGAACTGCTCCACCAGATCCGCCGCTACGCCCTCGAACAGAAATGGGGCGCCACGGCCCTGGTCATCGACGTCGACCCGCTTAGCCTCCAATAGCTCAGCCGGCCTTCGTCCTATACTCAAAGCAGACGTGATCCTTCGCCGCCTCCTGCTCTTTGCCCTGCTCCTCGGATTGGCCGCCGCGGCCTGGTGGTTCACCCAACGCCCCGCCCCGCCCCCCACCGTCTATGGCATCGTCGAATCCCGCCGCGTCGAAGCCGGCTCCAAAATCGGCGGCCGCGTCACCGAAGTCCTCGTTGAAGAAGGCGCCCTCGTTGACCCCGAAACGCCCCTGGTGCGCTTCGACTACGCCGAACTCCGCGCCCGCCTCCGCCAGGCCGAAGCCCGCATCGCCGAATC
>JADCJL010000297.1 GCA_020247055.1 Acidobacteriaceae bacterium
CTTCGGTCATAACGTCAGCCATGAACGGCTCCTTCAGGCTAGATGAAGGCCTTGATGGCCAGCGGGTCGCCGGTCACAAGGCCAAGGATGTCGAGGTCGTTGAACAGGGCGAGGATGGCTTCATCCTCTCCATCATCCGTCATCACCGTCCAGCGATCTCCGCCGTACTTCGGGACGCGAATAAAATCGCCCGGCGCGCACCACGCACCTTCAGGCCATTCAGTCATCGTGTTGCGGTTCTTGAAGGCGAGTTCGCCAACGGCCAGAACCTTGGCCACCTGAGTGTTGTAGTGCTCGGTCTCACGGGTCTCGGGGGTCAGGAAGATGCCGCCCTTCGTGACCTTCTTGGGGGTCCGAAACTGGACCAAGACCCGTGACCCGAACGGCCTGACCAGCGGGTCGCAAGGCGGAAACGCCTCGTCTACGGTGCCGTAGTCAAAGGTAATCTTGTTTGCAAGGCTTTGCATGTGTGCTCCTTAGATGTCGAACTTGCCGCGTTCCGATTCCTCAAAAAGGTTCGCGATCAGGTTCCAGGTTCTCTCGTATCCCTCATACAGACCGACGGCTCGGCCATACTCGAAGGCGTCCCGCCCAGAAGGCGTAATCAGGAGGCCCCGGGCGAGTTCGGCTTGCGCCTCCTTCAGCCTCCTGATCAGCGTGTCGGGATTCATTTGGGCGGCAGCGGCCCTTTGCGCGCGTTGTCAGGGCGCGGCTTGCCGGTCGTCGCCAGCATGTGATGTTGGGGGATCGGCCCCTTGGTCTTGTTCGTCGGGGTTTTAGCCATCGGCGAGTGTCCTCTAAGGCTGGGGGTTGGGGTTCGGGTTCACCGCAGGCTCGTCGCCGCCCATCTGGGCGAGCAACATGGCCGTCTGGTTGTCGGCGTCGTTCATGGCGACGCGGGCCTGCATCTCCATCGCAGACCTCTGGTCCTCGGCCTGCTGCTGCATCTGGTCGGCCTGCATCTCAGCCTCCAGCTTGGCCTGCTGCATCTGCGCGTCGACCTGATCGTCCTGCTGCTGAATCTGGAGGCGCTGGGCGTCCAGTTGCGCCTTGGCCTGATCCGCCGCCGCGCGCCGCTGCGTCTCGGCCATGGCGGCTTGGACAGCGGGGTCCTGCGGGGCTTGCGGCGACATGGACTGGAGCATCTGCACGGCCTGCTCGATGACCGGCGGCATGTCGCCGAACGCCTCGGCGGCGCGCTGCGACACGGTGTTCGACGCTTGCGCCAGCATCCGGTCGAAGGACTGCTTGTCCGCCACGCTCTTGTTCTCGCGCACGGCGTCGCCCATGTCCATGCCGGTCGCCTGATTGCTCAACTCGTAGACCTGCTGGGCGTACCACAGAGCCATGTGCTCCTTGATGTGGTTCAGCACGCCGGGCAGGAACTGCGGAGCGATCAGCCGGTTGGCCCCAAGCACCGGGTTCAGCATGTAGCCGAGGTGCGCCTCCAAGTGGGCGATGTGGTCCTGCTGCGGGAAGGCGATGACAGGCCGGCCCATGGTCATGGCCACGTTCTCGGCCACCGCGTTCTGCTCCTTGGGCTCGACGGGCGGCACCAGCAGGTCAGAAGCGTTGGGGACCTTCAGCGTCTCAAGGATTCGCTCCTCCACCTTGCGGGCGTTGTAGAGGTTCGGCTGGACCGCCGCCCGCTGGGCGATGGTCTGGATTTGCGCGATGCGCTGGGTCTCGGAGAAGATGTTGGGGTCGCTGACGGGGATGACGTCCATCGGCCCGGCGAAGTCAGCCCGGGTCGCGATCTCCTCGCCGAGTTCATCCTCCTGCGCATCGTCGTCGAGATACATGCCGTTGAGGCGATGCAGGATATCCAGCAACCGGCCCATGGCGTTGTGAAGCCGCATGTGGATGGCGCTGAACACCACCATCCCCTGCTCGATCTTCGCCATGGTGGTGCCGACGGGCACGTTGGCGTTGCCATCGGACACGTCGTCCATGGTGGTGCGCACGACGCCCTTGCCCGACTCCACCAAGAAGCCGAGCAGTTGGAACAGCACGGCGGAGGGCTGGTTGAACGGCAGCGGCATGGCCACCTTACGGATGTCGTCCGCGCCGATGCCACCCTCGATCTGCGCCACTTGCGTGGGCTGGATGTCGATGGTCTGGCCACCGATGCCCGCGCCTTTGAGTTGCAGCATGGTCTGGCTGTTGCTGATGTGCGCCGCGTCTAGGAGCGCCCGCAGAGCGCCCGTAGCCGCGGCGGACAAGCCGCCGATCATGTGCGTGATGCCGATGGGGTAAGCGCCCCGCCACGGCACGAAGGGGAACTCCACGAACCACTGGAGTTCTTCCTTGGTGTCGTCCTCCTCGTCCC
Organism: Acidobacteriaceae bacterium; assembly: GCA_020247055.1. Lineage (GTDB taxonomy): Bacteria > Acidobacteriota > Terriglobia > Bryobacterales > Bryobacteraceae. The sequence goes on from JADCJL010000297.1 coordinate 2,330, forward strand.
AGTTGCGATAGATGCTCAGGACGCAGGACGTCGACTTGTCTATCGTGATGATGTAGGGCGCCTGCCCGTCCTCGATGTCGACGGTGGTGTGGACCTCGAAGACCGTGCGCAGGCCGTCCTCGTTGTAGGCGGTCTCCTCGCGACCCTCGACCTTGTCGTTGGCAACGTCCGCCTTGGTGCGGTCAGGGTCCGTGCCCACCGGAACCAGGTCCACGTCGCGATACATGCCGGACTTGACGCGCTGGTCGTAGTCCAGTTGCGTCAGGTACTGGACGTGGGTCTTGCGCTGCGCCGTGTAGAAGTTGGTCGCCGCGAACGGAATGAGCATCTCGTCGATGGCGACGAACAGGAAGTTGGGGCGGTTCTTCGCCTCTTTCCAGCCGACCTTGAGGTATTGCGCGCCGCCCAGCGGCACCTGAGTGAGAAGCTGCTCCAGTTCCGAGCGGAACTCCGGCGCCTGCTTCGTCAACTGCCAGTTCATATAGGCCGTCTTGCGACGGGCCTTGGCGATCTTGTCGCGAGTGACCTTGCCGGGGATGAAGTCCTTGACCGGCCCGTTCGCCGGGAACAACTCCTTGATGGCGCGGGACGAGAAGTCGACGCACGCCTCGGTCAGAAGCGGGTGGACCACGCGGCTGGCCCCTTGGAAACCCGCCCCGCCGGGAGCGTCGTCCCCAAGGCCCGTGCGCCGGATGCCCTCCTCATACTGCTCGTCGCGCTTGGACCGGGCCTGCCGGTCGCGCTCCACGAACTCAAGGATTTGGCTGGCCAGCGCCTTGAGTTCGGTGTCTGGCAGCGTCTCGGCCAGGTTCTGGAGGAACTCCGCGGACGGCTCGTCGCTGTCGTCCTCGTCCAGCGTGACGATAGCGCCGCCGTCCTCAGTGTCGACGACGTCGGTCTCCTCGTCCTCCAGTTCGTAAACCTCGCTCTCTTCCGGCTGATCGTCTTCGGGATCCATGCGGGCCTCAGATAGCGTAGGGGTTCACGCGAGTTTTCGGCGGGGCCGGGGCCTCGCGGACGGACTTGCTTTCTCGCTTTACACCGGAAAGCAGGCCCTTGTCCATGATTACGCGCGCGGCCTGACTGAAAACGTCAACGAAGTCGTCGTGCTTGATGGACCCGCCGCCCCGGAAAGAGCAGAGTTGGTCCAGCGCAGGCTCGGTCCAAGTGCGCGGCTTGCCGGGTCGCTTTTCGCTTTCGGGTAGCCAGAAATAACCACGGGCGAACAGATGGCTTACCATGTGCAGGCGGGCCAGCTTGTCGGCGCGACCGGGGTTGTAGGGGTAGGCGTGTATGCCTTCCTTTGACAGCGACTGGCGCAGGCTGATGCCGCTGCCCTTGTCCTCGATGACGAGCAGATCGGGCTTGCGACCGCTGGTCATGGGCTTGGAGGGGCCGAACATTGGCTTGATGAGCGAGGTGTCCTCGTCATCGCCGTAGGCCACGTTCAACTCGCGCTTCACCCGGGTGATGAGGTCTGGCATCCCGAGGTGGTCGCTCCAGCAATCGAGGACCAGCACGTTCATCACGTCCTCGTGCCAGAAGATGCCGAACACGGCGCAGGCCGACGGGTCGGGGTCGTGGGTGCGCTTGTTGAGGGTCCGCTCGGTGAAGGCCGTGTCGAGGGACATGATGATCCACTCGAACTTGGGCAGCGGCTTGCTGGCCGGCCACATCTTGAACCACGAGCGGGCGATGATGCCGCCCTCCTCGGCGTCGATCAGTTCGCCTTCCAGTTCCTGACGGCCAAGTTTGGTGCCCTCGTACTTCTTGAGCGCCTCGAAAAAGGACGGCGCCAGGTTCTCCCGGTTGTCGTAGGTCGAGCCGCGGACGATGATGCGGCCCGGCTTGGGCTCCGTCAGCTTGCGGATCAGGGTTTTGGGCTTGGGCGTCGAGGTCCACATGACCTGCGGGTGGCGACCGAGACGCAGGCCGAACATGGCCATGTCCCACGTCTCCTCGTCACGGCTCCAAGCCGCCAATTCATCACCCCACAAGGCGGCAAATTGGGGACCGCGCAGGCGCTCCGGCTCCTCGGCGCTGAATCCCCGGATTGCGACGCCGTTAATAAGTTTGATTTGCAGATTAGTCTTGTTGTAGTCTTCAACGAGTTCTGGCGGGATGACGTTAAGCAACCCGGAATGGCCTTCAAAACAGGTAAAGCGCACGTCATTAAGAGTTGGCGCGATTACTGCATGAGGAAGGCGCTCAGTGTCCCTGTATGCTTTCTTTCCGAGCCACTCAGCGCCAATGCGGGTGTTGTGCGTCGGGATCAGCGCCTCGCCGCACAGGAACATACTGTTCGGGCTGTCGACCGTCAGGCAGCGCATGGGCGCCGGCGCCACCTCTTCGGCGGCGACGATCATGCGGTGGAAAGCCGCTAGATCGTCGCCAATGGACCCCCAACGGACGGTATACTCGCCGTTTTGCGCCTCAATCGGCGCCACCACCATACCCATGGAGCGGACGAGTTCTAGGACGCTTTTCGCCTGCGTTTCGGACTTGCAGACCACCCCCGGGCCGCGGTTCGGCCTGTTTGAGAGCCCGCTCAACAGGTACAGCCGCTGCTCCCATGAGGTTTGCAGATATTCAGACGGTATGGGGTCCGCGGTGTCGGTGAGACGAAAGCCAAAAGCCCACAACTCCCCGATGTCGATGCCTTTGTCGGCATACTTTAGTTCCCGGCAGGCCGGGATGCGGTGGTTCGGTTTCCCGTCCGCCGTGAACAGGGTTTTGACGATTTCGTCGGTCGTCCTGACCTTGGCCGCCGGCAGTTTGGCCCAACCCTCCGGCAGATAGTCAATCGCCCCGAGATCCTCGGCCAAAAACGTGACCCACAGGTGGTCCTCGCAGGCCGTGATCGTCGCCCCGTCGCTAAAAGTCAGGCGGTAAGCGCGAGTGACGGGCTGCTCGTAGGTGGCGACGATGCGGCACGGGGCGCCAGTCTCGTCAAAGACCTCGTCGCCGACCTCCAAGTCGCCAAGTCGCCGCCAGCCGGAGGGCGTCGGGATCGGCGTCTCCTTGCAAAGCTGCTTTCCGTACCCGCGCCCGGCCTGTATACCCATCTCCGTCCAGTCGGTTTCTGGTGGAATCTGGTCCGGTCGGGCTGTCGCGTGCCAACGAGCCTGCCAGTCGAGGAACAGCAGGTCCTCCTTGGACAGGGCCATCAGTTGCTCGCGGGTGAACGTCAATGCAGTGTCCCCAGCAGGTCGAACATGTCGCACGGTAGCAGGACGTAGCCGCTCGGGGCGCCGCAGTCCGGGCCGTTCAGCAGGAAGGTGACGGCCTCGTCGGCGTGGACCGTAGGATCCCCGTCCTTGTCGTACATGCGCACGAGCGGGATGCGTCGCCCATTGGCCATGACGAGGACGCCATGCGTGAGGCTCAGGTAAGCCGCCTCGCCGGTGAGCCGCGCAACCACCTCGTCAGCCGTCATCCGACTGCCAGCCGTCCTCGGGCGACCAGCCGTCGAGCAGGGCGTCAATGACGACCGACACCGGGCCTGACA
>JADCJL010000298.1 GCA_020247055.1 Acidobacteriaceae bacterium
CTTCCCCTACACGCCCCCGCCTCCCCCGCCGCCGCCCGTTGACGAGTTGAACAAGGTCGATTTCCTGCGGCTGTTCACCCCTGCCGAGCGCAGGGACATCTTGGAGGCGGCGAAGACCAACACCTACATCCTCGACTACCAGAACCTGCTGAACGCCACCGACAAGCCGCGACTGTCCGACCCCGACACGCAGGCGGGCATCATGCTGCTGGAACTCGGCGGGCTGATCGGACCCGGGCGCGCCGCGCAAATCCTTGCTGGAGAAACCCCGTGATCAAAGAACTTCCCACAGAAAGCGCGACGATCCCCGGCAAGCCGATCCTGTCGTATTTCCGCCGGCTGTTCGTCTCCGTCGACCAGCTTGTTAATGTCCTGTTCGGTGGAGATGAGGACGAGACCGTGTCCTCCCGCATCGCCAAGGACACCCGGCGAGGCCACAAGTTCGCCTGCGTCCTGTGCCGAATCCTCGACTGGCTCGACCCGAACCACTGCGAGAAAGCCATCGAGCGCGACGAGGGCAAGCGCCCCGGCCAATACGATCCACCTCCCGGCCTTGAGCAGCGCTATCAGAAGCGCTGGGTCTACCCGCCCCGGCATGACTGGAGTTAACCGCTATGGAATGGGACGCCATCCTGCAAACCCTTGCGGCTCTGGTCATGGCGCTAGGGGGCTGGTTCATGCGTGAGTTGTGGGGCGCCGTGAAGGAGTTGCGAGTGGACCTCGCCACCCTGCGCGCCGACCTGCCCAAAGAGTATGTGTCCAAGGACGATTTCCGTCAGGACATCGGGCGGATCCACGAACTGCTGGACAAAATCTACGACAAGTTGGATACGAAGGCCCCCCTGTAACAGCCGCAAGGAGCATTGCGTGCGACACACAGACGAACAGTTCATCGCCGCATGGCGGGAAAGCCTTTGCTCGCCCGCCGCAACCGCCCGCACACTCAACATCGACGTCCGCGCCGTATATCGCCGACGCCAGCGGATGGTGGACCGCGGAATCGTGCTTGAGACGCACCCGGCAACCACTTCGGGAGCAATGCAATCGACTTACACGCAGGCTTGGTCCTACCCCCGTGAACTGACCGTCACTGTGCAGAACGGCCACGCCATCGTCTTCTCGGATGCTCACTTCTGGCCCGGCGGTCGCACGGTCGCCAACGAGGCGCTGCTGAAACTCATCAAGCGGCTGAAGCCCGCCTTGCTCGTGGCGAATGGCGACATCTTCGACGGCGCGCGGATCAGTCGGCACGACCCACATGGCTGGGGCCAGCCCCCTTCGGTCAAGGAGGAGCGGGACGCTTGCGTTGAGCGGATGCACGAAATCTCCGACGCCGCCCCGCGCCAAACCGAGCGCAAGTGGACCATCGGCAACCACGACATGCGCTTCGACCGCGCTCTGGCCATCAACGCGCCGCAGTATGACGGCGTTCTGGAGCGGCTGTCCGACATCTTCCCCGAGTGGGACATGGCGTGGTCCATGCGCGTCAACAACACGGTCATGATCAAGCACCGTCAGGCCAACGGCATCCACGCGGCATACAACAACACCCTCAAGGGTGGCCTGTCGATGGTGACGGGCCATCTGCACCGCCTCGCCGTGACGCCTTGGGCCGACTACAACGGCAGGCGCTGGGGCGTCGACACCGGCACACTGGCCGACCCGCTCGGCCCGCAGTTCGAGTATCTGGAGAACAACGCCACGCCGTGGACCTCCGGCTTCGCGGTGCTGACGTTCAAGGACGGCAAGCTGCTTCCGCCCGAGTTGTGCGAGGTGCTGGACGGCGTGGCCTACTTCCGGGGAGAAGCGGTGTGATCAAAGAGGCCCAGTGGTTCTGGCGCCGGCTGTTCACCTTCCTGTTCACGGGGGTCAACAGCCTTGCTGTCGCCACCATCGTCTGGAAGATCGACGACCCGGGCGCTCTCAAGTGGATCGGCTTGGGCCTCATCTTTGCGAACATCATGCTCGCCTTCGTCTACATGGCGGGCGCCACGCTCGTCGACCTGACCCGCCTCAAGTCCGAAGCCATCAAGACGGCGGAAGAGGTCAAGGAGATCATCACATGAGGCGCTACCTCATCGCCTTCGGCATCACCTTCGTGGTCTTCTGCCTCATCGTGGCGGGCTTCTACAAGGTGATGTTCGACCTCCAGCGCAAGCGCAACCAGGTCGCCGCTGCTGAGATCGCCGCCACCAAACAGGCGCTTGAAGCCTCAGAGACCTACACCGAGAAAACCGTCGTCATCCGGGAGAAGGGCAGTGCAGCCACACAACGTATATACAAAGCGCCGAGCGCGGACAGCCCTGTGCCTGACGGCGTGTTGTCTGCTTGGCGCGACGGCATTAGCCGGTTGCGCGACGACAGCGCCAAGCCCGCCGATCCCGCAGGCGTTCAAGGAGCCGTGCAAGGGGCCGGAGGATAACGTCAAGACCATCGCCGACCTCGCCGCCTTCTCCGTGCGGCAAGAGGTTGCGCTACAGGACTGCGAGGCCAAGCGGGTGGGCCTCGTCTCCCTGATCGACAAGCCCGCTGGCAAGCCTTGGTGGAGGTTCTGGTGACTGGACCGCTCTGGTATCGCGTAGCTGAGAAGCAGATCGGCGTGAGGGAAATCCCGGGCGCCAAGTCCAACCCGACGATCCTGACTTGGGCCAAGGCCCTCGGCTCACGGCTCGGCATCGCCTACACGAACGACGACACCCCGTGGTGCGGCGTGTTCACCGGCTACTGCCTCCAAGCCGCAGGCTTCAGGCCCCCGCCCGTCGCCGTGCGCGCCAAGGCATGGGCGACGTGGGGCGAGCCGCTCGTCACCCCGACGCTCGGCTGCGTCCTCGTGTTCGAGCGACCCGGCGGCGGGCATGTCGGCTTCTACGCCGGCGAGACGACTACCTATTACCGTGTGCTGGGCGGCAACCAGTCCAACAGCGTCAACTATGCGTGGCTCGCCAAGGACCGCTGCATCGCCATGCGCTGGCCGGACAACAGCGCCCCCGTCGTCCCGGTGCGCGTCACGGGGTTCAACGACCCGAAGCGGGTTTCGACCAACGAGGCGTAACCCATTCGGTTGGCGCATCGCGCCGATTGTGCTAGGCTATTCAGACGAGGCGGTCGCGGCCCACCACAGGGCTACGGCGTCAAGGCTCCCGACAACGGTGCTTCATGGCGACGACGACCACCTTCACGACCCTCAAGGAAGATGTGCAGCGGTATCTTGAGCGTGGCTCCACGCTCGGGAACGACCCTGTCATCATCGAGCAGCTTCCGCGCCTGATCAACCTTGCCGAGCGGCGCATCGCCCGTGAACTCAAGGTGCAGGGCTTCATAAGCGTCGTCACCGGCCAGTTCACGGCGGGCCAGTCGGTGTATGCCAAGCCGGATCGCTGGCGGGACACGGTGTCGGTCAACATCGGCGTGGGCTCGACCCGCAAGCAGGTGTTCGCCCGGTCTTACGAGTACTCGCGCCAGTACTGGCCCGACGAGAGCCTGACCGCCGAGCCGGATTTCTACAGCGACTACGACAGCAGCCATTGGCTGATCGCCCCGACGCCGGACGCCACGTACCCGTTCGAGATCCTCTATTACGAGTTGCCGCCCCTACTCGACGACGTGGTGCAGAGCAACTGGCTCACCGAGTATGCGCCCCAACTGCTGCTCTACGGCACGCTGCTGGAGGCGACCCCCTTCCTCAAGAACGACGAGCGCATACAGGTCTGGCAGAGCATGTACGACCGTGCCGCCGCCATGCTCAACGGCGAAGACCTCGCCAAGGTCCTCGACCGCAACTCCACCCGCAAGGAGGCGTAGGTGTCCTACACGCAAGTCTTCGGGGGCACGACCCTCTACCCCTCCGACGTCTCGTATCTGGCCCTGTCGCTGACAGCGGACACCACGCTGGAATGGCCGCTGGAGTCCAGCACCCTCGCGCCCGTTGCCGCCTCGATCATCGACGTCACGCCGACTGGCGCGTTCGCCATCACCATGCCCGACGCCACGCTCACGGCCCCGGGGCAGACGGTGCTGTTCAACAACCTCGGGCCGTCAGTCGTCACGGTGCTCAAGAGCGGGGGCGGCGTGCTGTGCTCCCTTGGCGCGGGCGAGCAGTGGCAGGTCTACCTGTCCAGCAACACCACCGCCGCAGGCGACTGGAGGGTCTTCCGCTACGGTGCAGCCACCGCTTCGGCGCAGGCCGCCTCGCTGGCGGGCTACGGGTTGGTCGCCATCGGGAACACGCTGGCTCAGGCGCAGCAAGTCACGCTGTTCAACAGTTCCTACTCGCCGGGCGCCGCCGACCGCAGCAAGGCGCTCGTGTGGACCGGCAGTTCGGGAACGCTCAACCTGCCCGTCACGTCAGCGGTCGGGAACGACTATTTCCTGAGCGTCCGGAACAGTGGGACCGGCGCGCTTCTGGTCGACGGCGCCGGCAGCGACCTGGTTAACGGCGCGGCGTCCTTGTCCATGCAGCCCGGCGACAGTGCGGTCTTCATCACGGACGGCGCCAACTGGTACACCGTGGGGCTCGGGCAGGACCCGGTGTTCGCGTTCGACTACACGTCCGTGTCCGTGTCGGGGTCCACCTACACCCTGTCAGGAACGGAACTTAACCGAGTCGCGTATCGCTTCGTCGGCACGCTCTCCTCGGACATCGTCGTGCGGGTCCCGAACACGGTGCAGCAGTACTGGGTGTGGAACGACACCACGGGCGGCTCTTTCACACTCAGCGTCGCAACGCTTACGCAGCCCGCGCCGCTGGTGGTGCCCCGGGGCTCCCGGGGGATCTACTACTCGGACGGCTCGAACATGGTGAAGGCCGACACGGCGTCGATCTCACTGCCGATTAACCTGAGCGATGGTGGCACCGGCGCGAGCACGGCTGCGGGCGCGCGGATAAACCTTGGCGGATCGTCTGTCGGCATCGCGGTGTTCACCGCGGCGACCTCGCAGGCAGCCCAAGCGGCTATCGGCATCCCGGTCCCGCCGCCGTTCTCGCTGGGCACGGGCGTCTGGAACGGCGTGACGCCAACTCAACTTGACCTCACGATCCCGGTCGGCGTGGCGTACTCTCAGTCCGCCGGCCAGCAGATAATCTTCAAGGTGCCCACATCCAGCCCGTCAGGGGCCATAACCCTCAAGGTCGGGGCGAACGCTGCAGTGTCGCTGGTCAACGTCGATGGGTCGGCGATGAACCTGCAAGACCTCATGCCCGCCGCCTCCTACTTGGCGATTTTTGACGGCACCCGGTTCCAACTCCAGACACCCACCAACTCGGTCCTTAGCGGATACGCGCAGGCCACCAACGGCGCCATCTCCGGCTACATCGTGTCCAACGATGTGACGAACCCGAACACGACGTTGAACATTTCCGTCGGCAACTGCCGGGACAGCACCAACAGCCGGAACATCCCGCGCAGCGCGGGCATCATCAAGAACCTGTTTGCTGTATGGGCGGCTGGCACGAACCAAGGCGGGCGCGACGTCGCCACGGCCCCCGCAGCCAACGAGACCTGGCACGTTCACGCCATTCTCAACGGGACCAGCGGGGCGACGGACGTCCTGCTGTCGAAGTCGGCGACCGCACCGACACTCCCTTCGGGCTACACCCACTTCCGGCGTGTCATGTCGGTGGTTCTCGACTCGTCCGCCAACATCAGGGGCTTCGTGCAGTCTGGCAGCTACGTCCAGTTGAAGGTCCGCAACGCCGAGTTCGCGACCACTTCAAACGGTGTCGCCGCTGGCACCCTGCGCAACATGCAGGTGCCTCTCGGCCTGAAGTTGCTCCTCGATGTCTACTACCAGAGCACAACGAGCGGGGGCAGCACAACCGACCCAGCGTTCAGCGGCTGCTTCGACCCCGACGTTGGCGTGCCGAACGGCACTCTGGCCACCAACAACAACGCTAGGTGGGCGCAACTCCGCATACAGTGGGGTGGGTCGAACCTCGACCTGCGGTACCAGACGACCATGATTCAGGTCTACACGAACACCAACGCGCAGATTTTCACCGCGTCCAACGACACCGGCGACGTCATCGCGGGTGGTGTGGTCGGCTGGCTTGACCCGAGGGACAATTTCTTCTGATGTCTTGGCAAGTCCGCAAACCCTTCACCCTCGTCACCTACGGCACGTCGCTGACTACAGGGCGGCTCTCAGCGCAATGGGTTGAGCGGCTGCAACAGGCGCTCTACGGCGTGCCCGAAGCCATCGGGCCGGTGATCGTCTACAACATGGGCCGGGGCTCCCAGACATCGGCTTGGGGCGCTGCGAACGCAAATCTGGCGGCGGACATGCGGCCCACACATATTCTGACCGAAGGATTCGCTATCAACGACAGCGCCCTCGTCGGCGGCGTCCCGCAAGTCAGCCAGATCGACCACCTGCTGAACATGGCCAGTATGCGGGCTACGTGGAAGGCGGCGAACCCGTCGGTTGACATCACTTGGCAGACGATGAGCAGCGTCAGTTCCGACGTGGCTACCGGGCGCCCCAACTTGGCGAACTACTACGCCGACGAGATGACTTACGCCGCCGCGCAGGGCGACACCACCCTTGACAACTACTTGGGTCCCGGCGGCGCGTACCCCGGGCCGTCAGGTGGGTGGCCGAAGCCGCTTTCCCCGGCATTGACATACGACGGCGACGGGCTGCACCCGCTCTGGTCTGGCGCCGACGACACGTACCTGTTTCCGAACGTGCGCTGGTGGGCGCGCGTCAAGATGGCGGCCTACTGGGGGCTGCCTGCTCCTGTCTAACTGAGTTTCACCGTAAGCTGAAATGACCAAGCGCACTGAAACTTCCGTCCCGAAGCCCTACCCGAGTTGGGTGTGGGACCCTGTCACCAAGGACTGGGAGGCGCCCGTCCCGTTGCCGGAAGCCTACCGCGCATACGTGTGGGACGAAGAGACGCTGTCCTGGCTTGAAGCAGGGGGCTGATCCGTGGCTGAGAGCATCATCCGCATCCAGTCGCAGCCCGGCATCAAGCGCGACGGCACCATGCTGGAGGGCGACGCTTACGTCGACGGGCAGTGGGTGAGGTTCCAGCGCGGCCTTCCGCGGAAGATCGGCGGCTACCGTTCCATCAACAAGTATCTGTCCGAAGTCAGCCGGGCGCTGAACGCCTACACCCAGAACGACCTGACCTACGTCCACTCGGGCTCGGCCAACAAGATCGAGCGGTTCTTCATCGACTCGTCGAACAACACCTCGGTCATCACCGACCGCACCCCGACGTCGGGCTTCACGACCAACCCCGCCAACGTCTGGCAGTTCGACATCGACAGCGATAGCACCCAGAACCTGATCGTGGCGCAAGTGGCGCCGAACGGGGTGAACATCGCCAACAGCACCGGCGGCCAGTTGTTCTCCGGCCCGATCCTCGGCACCACCGCCCTGACGCCGATCACCTTGCCGTCTGGCGGCAACTGCACCGGCGGCGTCGTGGCGCTGCACCCTTACACCTTCATCTACGGGACCAACGGCTACGTGGCTTGGTCCGTCGCTGGCGACCCGACCGACTTCAGCGGCACGGGCAGTGGATCTGCAAACGTCACGGCGCAGAAGATCGTGAAGGCCATGCCGCTCCGCGGCGGCCCCGGCAACTCGCCGTCGGGCCTGATGTGGTCGCTGGACGCCGTCGTGCGGGCCACCTTCGTGGGCGGGGCCGAGGTCTTCCAGTTCGACACCATCAGCACCGAGTCCTCCATCCTGTCGCCCAACGGCGTCATCGAGTACGACGGGGTGTTCTTCTGGCCGGGTGTTGACAGGTTCCTCATGTTCAACGGCGTGGTGCGCGAAGTGCCGAACGCCATGAACCTCAACTGGTTCTTTGACGGCCTGAACGAGACCCAAGCCCAAAAGGTGTTCGCCGTGAAGGTGCCCCGCTACGGGGAAATCTGGTGGTGCTACCCGCGCGGCGAGGCGACGGAGTGCAGTCACGCCATCATCTACAACGTGCGGGAGAACTCGTGGTACGACTGCGAGTTGCCGAACGGCGGCAGGTCCGCCGGCGCGACGCCCTCGGTGTTCCGCAAGCCGCTGATGACCGGCGTGCAGCTTCTCAACAGCGGCTACAAGCTGTGGGTCCACGAGACTGGCGTTGACGAGGTGGACGGCACGTCCGTCCAGCCGATCTACTCGTTCTTCGAGACGGCGGAAATCTCCTTGCCCATCTCCAGCGAGGGCAAGATCAACAAGCAGCTTCAGGTGCTTGGTGTAGAGCCCGACTTCGTGCAGTCCGGTGAGATGGTCGTCTCGGTGCATGGGCGCTTCAACGCCCGCTCGCCGGAAGTCGAGGGGCCGTTCATGCCGTTCCCGGAGACGTCCGCCGGGCGCAACGACCAGGTCATCTACCTTGACACGCAGCGCCGCCAACTGCGGTTCCGCTTCGCGTCGAACGTGATCGGCGGCGACTACCAGATGGGTCTGGTTCTCGCACATGTCCAGCCCGGTGACGGGACGATGATCGGATGATCAACCCGCGAAACATGACGCTGACAGACTGGGCGGATAGTGTTATCCTCTCGACGAGTGATGCGTGGTCCTTCGGCAAGATGGAGGACGAGTCGCGTTGGCAAGACTGGGCCATCGGCTTCGTGAGAGCATCACAGTTCACACAGCAGGTCGTCCCGGACCCCTATCAGTTTGCGGACTGGCGCGACTGGGCCGAGCGCGCTTATCCCATGCTTGAGGTGAACTGACGATGGCAGACGATTTCGCCGTTAAGGCGCCCGGGGCCGCGCAAAGCAGCGCTCTCCTGAGCAACGCGCAACTCATGCCTGCCGACCCGAAGAAGGGCTACGGCACGCCCTACTACGCGGCTTACACCAATGACGGCGACATGGCCGGCGCGGTCATGGTGGCCGAGGGGCAGAAGGTCCGCCTCGTCGACAAGTTGACTGGTGACGTCGTGTACGAGGGCGTCGGCCCGGCGGCGGCGCAGGTCGCCACGGCCACGGCGAACGCGATCTCCAAGGACAAGGGGCGTGGCGCCGCGTGGGCCATCCAGAAGCCGACCGACGAGGGCGGCTGGGTGTCCATGGCCGAGGAGCGCTACGACCCCAAGAAGCAGGGCTTCTGGGGCAAGTTGGCGGACTTCGCGTTGCCTGTCCTCGGGGCTATTCTGGCGCCCATGACCGGCGGGCTGTCGCTGGGTCTCACGGGTGCGCTCGGCACGGCGGTGGCGACTGGCCTCGGTGCTGCGGGCGGCTCTATGCTCGGCTCCGCGACGAACCGCCGCGACTTCGACGACGCGCTGAAGCGGGCCGCGGTGACGGGCTTGACGGCGGGGGCGCTGTCCGGTGTGACCCCGGTTATCGGCAAGGCGATCACGAAGATCCCCGGCCCGGTCGGCAACGCGATCAACACCGGCTACAGCGCGGTGATGAACCCGCTGAACGCCGGGGTCAACGCTGTGCGCGGTGCGGCGGGCAACGTCGGCAACGTCATCCAGGGCGGGCTGAACGCAGCGGGCGAACTGATCGTCACCCCGTCGGTGACGAGCGCCATCACGGGTGGCGGTATCGGGGCGCTTACCGGGACGGCAGGCGTTAACGCGCTTACCGGCGGTACGGGGGCCGATACACTCGGCAACCCCGTTGAGGGCGTGGACGTCACGGCCAGCAACGCAGACGCTGCGGCGGGTGGCGCCGCTGGCGGCGCGCTGGGCAACCTCATTGATGAGGTCGTCGTCAAGCCTGAGACGCCGGGCGAGGTCGAGGGTGCGGGCGGTGTCGTCGGGACCATCGGCTCCGACGTCGTGCTGAACGACACCACCATCCCGAAGGATGTGCCTGATCTCGACACGTCAGGTCCGGACTACGAGGACCCGACTTGGCAGCAGAAGGTGCTGGATTGGATAAAGGCGAACCCGTTTGACGCCGCCAGCCTTGGCCTGACATTGGCCGGAGGTATCGGAGGCGCGGCGTCCGGCGGCGGTTCTGGCGGTGGCGGCATCCCGCCCGGCTTCGCGGCTGCGGGCACGCGGGGTTCGCTGTCCGACGCTTTCCGCGCCAAGCTGCCGGCGCCCTCTGGGCCGTTCGCCGATCTGTCCGCCCGCAACGTCGCCATGACGCCCGATCAGTGGAAGACCTACGGCACACGCTCTGAGGAGTCGTTCTACAACAACGTGCCGCAGCGCCCGTCGGGCATCCTCGCGCCGCCGAAGACCGGCTTCAAGGCCAACGTGGGGCCTGTCGTAGGGCGCACTCTGGCGGGCGAAGTGGAGCCTGGCCTTACGGTGACTAACGCTCCGGCCACAGCCGCAGGCGCGACCCCGAAGAGCGATGGCGGTTTCCCGATCATGCGGCCCCGCACCGCTCTCGGCACGTCGGCACCCGCAGGAGCGTCCGCGCAGCCCGTGCCCGGCTTCAACCCCAGTCCGGGTCCGAGTTACAGCACAACGACTGGCGCGGACATGAGCCGCAAACCTGAAACCAACACGCCGTTCATCACTCGCGTCAATGCGCTGCGGGACCGCCGCCCGCGGCCAACGCCTGCACCGTCCGCCGAGCCTGAGCGATTCGCCAAGGGCGGCTTCGCCGTGCGCGGCATCGGCTCTGGCCGCGACGACAAGATCCCCGCGCGCCTGAGCGACGGCGAGTACGTCATTGACGCAGAGACCGTGGCCCTCCTCGGCGACGGCTCGTCGGACGCCGGGGCGAAGCGCCTCGACGCTTTCCGCGCCAACATCCGCAAGCACAAGGGCAAGAAACTCGTGCGGGGCGAGTTCAGCGTGAACGCCAAGAAGCCCGAAGCCTACCTCAAAGGGGGACGTGTCTGACATGGCCGACGATACTGGACTGACCAGCTTCCTCAACAGCGGCAACGTGAACATCGCGCCGAACGCCAGCACGACCGAGACCGTGCTGCCGGAGTGGTACACGAACTACGGGATGCAGCTTCTCTCTAACCAGAGCGCGCTGATGAACGCCCCGTACCAGACCTACCAGGGTCCTCGCGTCGCAGGGTTCACGCCCGACCAGCAGGCTGGGTTCGGGGCGACCAAGGATGCGGCGTTCTCCTACCAGCCCGGCCTGAACGCCGCCACGACCGCCACGCAGAACCTGCTCACGCAGCCCGGCGGATTGCAGACCGCACAGCCCTTCCTGAACCGCGCCGGCCAGACGTCGGCGTCTCAGGTGCAGCATTACATGAACCCCTACCAAGACGCGGTGGTCAACCGCATCGGGGAGATGGGCGCTCGCACCCTGCGTGAGCAAATCCTGCCGGAGATCAGCGACCGCTTCATCAAGTCGGGGCAGTTCGGTGGGTCGCGTCAGGCCGAGATGATCGGTCGTGGCATCCGCGACACGATGGAGGGCATCACGGCTAGGCAGGCTGAAGCCCTGTCGTCGGGCTACCAAGGCGCGCTCGGTGCGGCGCAGACCGACCTGTCGCGCCTCGGCAACCTCGCCGGGACCGCCGGGACCCTCGGCCAAGGGGACATCGCCTCCCAGCGCGCCACCGCCGCGCAGATGGCGGACATGGCCGCTCGCCAGCAGAGCCTCGGGCTCACCGGCGCAGGAGCCCTGTCGGCTATCGGTGACAGGCAGCAAGCCCTTGACCAAGCCAACCTCGACGTCGCGTATCAGGACTTCCTCAAGCAGCAGGGCTACCCGCAGTCGCAGATCGACAAGGCAGTGGCCAC
>JADCJL010000299.1 GCA_020247055.1 Acidobacteriaceae bacterium
GGCCGCAGCGCGTCCGTTGTGCGCGTAGTTAAAAAAAGCGCACAGGCCGCAGCGCGTCCGTTGTGCGCGTAGTTAAAAAAAGCGCACAGGCCGCAGCGCATCCGTTGTGCGCGTAGTTAAAAAAAGCGCACAGGCCGCAGCGCGTCCGTTGTGCGCGTAGTTAAAGAAAGCGCACAGGCCGCAGCGCGTCCGTTGTGCGCGTAGTTAAAAAAAGCGCACAGGCCGCAGCGCGTCCGTTGTGCGCGTGGAGTCCGGAGAAGCTATCGCTCCCTCTCGCCATCGGAGGCGGAAGCTTTGGGTCGCCTCGACCCCGGCAGGTCCCGTGGGCCACTTCGCTGATCGTTGACACGATCCCGGAAACAGCTGGGAAAAGCACTACATCACCGCCGCGGAACACCCCCGGTTATCCCCGGAGTTCATCGCCGCGGGCCTGCAGCTGTTGACGCGATCGCAGATCCGGGAAGCTACCGTCGAAACACTAACCCTCGGGCTCGACACCGGCAAGCGCCAGAACCATACCGCCCTCACGGTGCTCGAACTGCGTTGGCCTCCGGCGCCAAGAACCACATCACCCAGCAGATTTCGGCCCACCCGACGCTGGTCCTGTACTACGCCATCCATCAACGCGACCGGCATCGGTTACCGGGTCGTCGAACTGATCCGCCAGAATCAGACGAGAGCGCACCTTCAGCCGGTGATGCGGACCGCCGGCCACGTCGAAAAACACCGGAAGGACCGCTACTTGAGCCTACCCCGCGAAAACGCCCGCCCGACAACGATAGAGTAAAAAAGGTCTCCATGAAACTCCTCCTCGTTGCCCTGCTCGCCGCCGCCGCCCCAGCCGCCGACTTCGACATCGTCATCCGCAACGCCCGCGTCGTCGACGGGACCGGCAACCCCTGGTTCCTTGCCGATGTTGGCATCAAAAACGGCCGCATTGCCAAAATCGGCCCTCTCCCCCAAGCCTCCGCCACCCGCGTCATCGACGCCGCCCGGCGCGTCCTCGCCCCCGGCTTCATCGACGTCCACACCCACATCGAACGCGGCATCTTCCTCGTTCCCCGCGCCGACTCCTTCCTCCGCGATGGCGTCACCACGCTTGTCACCGGCAACTGCGGCATGTCCGCCGTGAACATGAAGGACTTCTTCGCCCGCCTCGAAAAAAGCGGCATCGGCCCGAACATCTCCGCCCTCATCGGCCACAACGCCGTCCGCACCGAAGTCATGGGCTCCGCCAACCGCCCACCCACCCCCGCCGAACAGGAGAAAATGAACGCCCTCGTCGCCCAGGCCGTCCGCGACGGCGCCGTCGGCTTCTCTACCGGTCTTTGGTATGTCCCCGGCACCTACTCCCAGACCCCCGAAGTCGCTGCCATGGCCCGGGCCGCCGCCGCCGCCGGTGCCCAGGTCTACGCCACCCACATGCGCGATGAAGGCATGGCCGTCGAAGCCGCCATCAACGAAGCCATCGCCATCAGCCGCGAATCCCGCCTCCCCGTCCAGATCTCCCACTTCAAAATCATCGACCGCCGCCGCTGGTCCAACTCCACCGCCACCCTTGCCATGGTCGAAGCCGCCCGCCAGGAGGGCCTCGACGTCGTCGTCGACCAGTATCCCTACACCGCCGCCAGCGCCACCATGGACATCTTCTTCCCCCGCGACGTCTTCGCCGACGGCCCCGCCGCCATCCGCGAACGCCTCTCCTCCCCGGCCAGCCGCAGGCGCATCGCCGCCCAGATGGCCAAAGAGGTCGGCCTCCGTCAGGGCCAGCCCAACTACACCTTCGCCGTCATCTCGGACTTCCCCGAACAGCGCGCCCTCGAAGGCAAAAACATCAGCGAGATCAACCTCGCTCGCGGCCGCAAACCCACCCTCGCCGACGAGATCGAAACCGTCATCGACCTGCGCCTGCAAGGCCGCCCCTCTATCGTCTACCACACCATGAGCGACGAAGACGTCGACCGCATCATGAAACATCCCTTCACCGCCGTGGCCAGCGACGGCAGCCTGGTCCCCTTCGGAGAAACTATCCCCCACCCGCGCAACTACGGAACCAACGCCCGCGTCCTGGCCAAATATGTGCGCGAACGCGGCGTCCTCACGCTCGAAGACGCTATTCGCAAAATGACCTCCCTCCCCGCCCGCACCTTCGGCCTGAAGGACCGCGGACAGGTCCGCGAAGGTTTCGCCGCCGACCTCGTCCTCTTCGACCCCGCCAAAGTCCAGGACAAAGCCGAGTTCAACAAGCCCCACCAATACACCACCGGCTTCGACTTCGTCCTCGTCAACGGCGCCATCTCCGTCGAGGACGGCCAACCCAACACCGTCCGCCCGGGACGCATCCTCCGCCATCAATAGCGTCATCGATAGCGCCACCAATATCCTCTCGCCGCCGCCCCCCCCCAAAGCGCACAGGCCGCACCGGACCGCCACCAACACGCGAGGAAATCGCCCCTCCTGCCGGGCCGAAGCGAGTCCGTTGTGCGCGGTTCCCCCCAAGCGCACAGGCCGCACCGGCCCGCCACCAACACGCGAGGAAATCGCCCCTCCTGCCGGGCCGAAGCGAGTCCGTTGTGCGCGGTTCCCCCCAAGCGCACAGGCCGCACCGGCCCGCCAC
>JADCJL010000003.1 GCA_020247055.1 Acidobacteriaceae bacterium
AGGCCTGGGCGAAGACGTTCGAGTTGATAGCCGGGCTGCCGACGGAGGCATCGCGGGGGTTGCGGAAGTTGGCGTGGTTGAGGGCGTTGAACATCTCGGTGCGGAAGGTGAGCCGGAAGCGTTCGGAGAGCTGGAAGCCCTTCGAGATGCCGAGGTCGACGTTCCAGTAGCTTGGGCCCTGGAAGAGGTTGCGGCCGAAGCCGAGCTGGCCGGGGCCCGGATTGACGAACATGCTCGCGTCCGGGAAGAAGACCGGACCGAGGACGCCGGCCTTGTTCTGCAGCTGGGGCTTGGGCAGTTCCGTGACGCCGGGGGCGAGCGCGGCGCGGCTTTGGGCCGAGCCGTTGGCGGTGAGGAAGCCGGAGCGGATGGTGAAGGGCTCGCCGGACTGGTAGGTGTAGATGGAGTTGAGGCTCCAGCCGCCGATGACGGCGTTGACGGCGCGGTTGGCGTTGCGGAGCAGGGACTTGCCGCGGCCGAAGGGGAGTTCGTAGATGCCGCTGAAGTTCACGACATGGCGCTGGTCGAAGTCGCTGCGGGCCCGTTCGTTGCGGTAGTTACGGCCGTCGGCGGGGGTGCGGGCGGAGGTGGTGGTGAGGCCGCCGCCGGAGGTGGAGCCGACGGGATCGGTGGAGAGGTTGTCGATGGATTTCGAGAGAGTGTAGCCGCCGCTGAACAGGAGGCCGGCGCTATCGAAGCGCTTGCGGATGGTCATCTGCAGGCTGTGATAGATGGAGTCGGCGCCGTTGTCGAGCAGGAGGATCTGGGCGAACTGCTGGTTGGGGCGGAGGCGGGCGGCGAGGGTGGTCTGTTCGAGGCGGACGGCCATGTTGCCGGCGGCGTTCTGGGTGGGGCTAAGGTCGGAGACCGAGGCGGTGGAGTTGGCGAAGGCGCTGGTCATGATGCCCTGCTGGATGAGGGGTACGGCCGAGGCGCCGGGGCAGGCGGTGTTGTTCGCCAGGGTGCCATCGGCGCGGCAGCCGCCGCCGAGAGCGAGGTTGCGCTGCATGGCGAGGAAGCTGGGGAGGATGGGCCGGGAGTCGATCTGGTTCACGTCCCAGCTGCGATAGAGACGGGTGCCGCGGCGGCCGACGTAGCCGACGCTGCCGATGTAGCCCTGGCCGAGGTCGCGCTGAATGGTTAGGTTCCACATGTGGACGGTGGGCAGCTTGAGATTGGGATCAAAGATGCGGGCCGGGGGCGCCGTGTTCTGCGTAGCGAGCGGCGGCGTTAGCTGGCTTGAGGGTTTGGCGTTGGGCGGGGCGAGCTGCGTGGGCAGGTCGCTGAGGCGGACATTGGGAACGGACTGGCAGCCGGGGGTGGTGGCGCCGCCGACGGTGGCCGTGCAGCGGAAGACCTGGCCGGGGACGGCGGAGGCGACCGAGGTGACCTGGAAGGTGGCGATGGGGTCGAAGGCCATGGTGTAGCCGGTGCGGATGACGGTTTTGCCGGAGTTGCCGGGCGACCAGGTGAGGGCGACGCGGGGGGCGAGGGCGCCGGCGTTCCAGTTCTTGTACCAGCGCTCGGCCTGGACGAAGGTGACGAGGCCCTGGCTGCCGTCGATGTTCTTATCGGGGACATAGGTGCGGCCGCCGGCTTCGCGGGGCGGGGGGTTCAGCTCCCAGCGGACGCCGTAGGAGACGGAGAGGTTTTTGCGGATCTTCCAATCGTCCTGGGCGAAGAAGTTGAACTGCTTGGTGCGCTGGCCCTGAGCCCAGAGGGTGACCTGCTTTTCGCCGGAGAGGAGGGGCAGGAAGCTGTCGCTGCGGAGATCGCCGATGAAGTTATGGGAGATCTGGGCGGGGATGCCGAGCAGGTCGTTGACCATGCCCTGGAGGCGGTTGAGGTCGTTCGAGGCGATGCCGGGGGTGGTGGCAGTGGAGACGGCGGGGAAGGTGAAGCCGGTGGGGGGGCGGACGGTGCGGGATAGGGAGATGGCGGGGGTGAGGGCGACGCCGCCGACATCGCCGCGGCGATCGTTGTGCTGGTAGATGCGCAGGTTGCCGCCGAATTTCATGACGTGGGCGCCGGCGATATAGGTGATGTTGTTGATGAGCTGGTAGGTATTGACGGCGCGCTGGGTACGGGGGGAGGCGGTGTAGTCGACGTCGGAGTTATTGAAGGTAAAGCGCGGGGTGTTGGGGAAGAGCGGATTGGCTTCGCCCTGGGTGAACAGGAAGTCGAAGCGGGAGTAGCCGACGGTGAACTCGTTCACGAGGCGGGGGGTGAGGACGCTGCGGAGGCCGACGGCGGCGTTATAGGCCGGGCGGAAGACTTCGCCGCGGGCGGGGAAGCCGGGGAGGACCTGGGGACGGCCGTTGAGCGGATCGCCGCCGAGGGTGTTTTGTTCGGCGCCGAGGAAGCGGCCGAAGAGGTTGTGTTTATCGTTGATGACGTGGTCGATGCGGCCGAGGTACTGGGGGCCGCGGATCTGGAAGGGGGAGTTCCAGACGTAGTTGCCGGTGTTGAGGCCGTCGCCGGAGGAGTACTGATTGGGGGCGGGGTAGGCGCCGAGGACGCTGCGGACGGCGGGGTCGAGGCCGCGGCGGAGGGGGTCGTTCTGGAAGATGTTGAAGGTTGCGACGCAGTTGGCGTCGGTGGGGCTGGCGCAGGCGCGGACGCCGGAGGCGAGGTTGCCGGTGGCGCGATCGACGAGGAGGGGGGTGTTTTGGGTGATGCGTTGGCCGTTGACGGTGAAGGGGTTGCGGGGGTCGACGACGAAGTAGCGGAAGGCGCCGGTGAGGGCGATTTGATTATAGAGGTCGACGGATTCGCCGAAGGCTTTGTCGACGGGGTCGGCGAAGTTGACCTGCTGGCCCTGCCAGGAGCCGAAGAAGAAGGTTTTATTGCGGCGGATGGGGCCGCCGAGTTCGACGCCGTACTGGTTGAGCTTGATGATGGGTTTTTCGAGGCCCTGCGCTTTGGCGTAGAATTCGTTCGAGTTGAGGGCGGTGTTGCGGAAGAACTCGAAGACGGTGCCGTGGAACTGGTTGGTGCCGCCGCGGGTGGCGACGGAGATGTTGGCGCCGGAGTTGCGGCCCTCTTCGGCCGAGGGGTTGGAGGTGGTGACTTTGAACTCCTGGACGTTGTCGGGGTTGAGGCGGAAGATGTTGTTGACGGGGTTGGGGTTGGTGCTTTCGTTGGCTTCGATGCCGTCGATGGTGACGTTGACGGCGCCGGTGCGGGAGCCGTTGACGCTGACGGTGCCGCCGGAGCGCTGGACGACGCCGGGTTCGTAGATCAGGAGGTTGAGGGGGTTGCGGCCGTTGAGCGGGAGGGCTTCGATGGCTTTGCGTTCGATGACGTTACCGATGGTGGCGCCGGTGGTTTGGAGGATTTCGGCGGTGGCTTCGACCTGGATCGTCTCGGTGGCGGAGCCGATTTCGAGGGTGGCGTTGACGGTGGCGGGGGTATTGATCTGGAGGACGATTTTGGCGAGTTGGAACTTCTTGAAGCCGGTCTTTTCGACGACGAGGCGGTAGGAGCCGACGGGGATGGAGGGGAAGGCGAACAGGCCGGCGTCGGTGGTGGCGAGGGTGTATTGGAGGCCGGTGGCTTCGTTGGTGGCGACGACGTTGGCGCCGGGGACGACGGCACCGGTGGAGTCCGAGACGGTGCCGGAGAATTGAGTGGTCGAGGTCTGGGCGAAGGCCGGAACCAAAAGGGCGAGCAGGAGGGCAGAACGGCGCAGGGGAGTGTACCCCGGAAAGCGAGACATCCTTTCATTATAACGCTATTTCAAGCAGTTATAAGGAGGTGGCGACGAGGCCGACGCCTTCGCGGCCGTCGAGGTGCATGCTACGGGGGAGATCGCGGCGGCGGTAGGTCCAGCAGCGTTCGATGGTGAAGCCGTGGGCGAGGACGAGGCGGGAGAGGGTTTGTTCGTCGAGCAGGTGGAGGGCGGCGGGGATTTGGCCGAGTTTTTTGTGTTGGGAGATGGCGCGGACAGCGGGGACCCAGCCGGGCCAGGGGTGGCCGGCGGCGAGGCGGGCTTCGAAGGTGGGGACGAAGGCCTGGAAGGGTTGCTGGTAGGGAGTGGCGGCTTGAATGAAGAGGCGGCCGCCGGGGGCGAGCCAGCGGTGGGCGAGGGCGAGGCCGTGGGCGAGTTCGTCGCCGGGGAGGAAGTGGAGGACGTTCGAGGCGTGGACGGCGTCGAGGGAGGCGGGGGGGAGGTGGAGTTCGTGGGGGAAGCGGCCGGGGAGGAGGTGGAGGCGGGAGAGATGAGGGGGTGGGGTGGCGGCGGCGAGGGTGGCGAGGTGAGAGGGGTCGGCGTCGTTGGCGTAGACGGTGGCGCCGGCGGCGAGGGCAGGGAGGGAGGCGACGCCGTAGGCGGCTCCGATGTCGAGGACGGGGCGTTGGGTTTGGGCGGCGAAGGCGACGAAGAGTTCGCTGAGTTCGTTGAGGACGTTGGAGGTCCAGCCGGTGCGGTTGCGGGTGGGTTGGCGGCGGTGCGTCATCGGAGAGTGACGCGGGCGATGCGGCCCTGGGCGCCGACGGCCCAGCCGCGCTGGACGGCGTGGTAGCCTTCGGCGGCGAGGGGCTGCCAGGTTTGGCCGCCGTCGGTGGAGAGATCGGCGCCGTTGGTGCCGACGGCGATCACCGTGGTGCGGGTGAAGAAGGCGGCGCCGGAGCGGTAGCCGCGGAGGCCGGGGGCGGGGGTCCAGGTAGCGCCGTGGCGGGGGGTGAAGGCGGCGGTTTGGCTGGTTTGTTCGGGCTGGCGGTAGTCGCCGCCGACGGCGACGGCGGTGGGACCGGGGCCGAGGGCGAGGGAGAAGATGCCGGCGGAGGGGGTGGGCTGGCGGAGGGGGGGGGGGGTGACGGTCCAGGATTGGCCGCCGTCGGTGGAGCGGAAGACGCGGGCGGCGCCGGTGGCGAACAAGATTTCGCGCGGGCCGCGGACGACGAGGCAGGTGCCGCTGGCGGCGAAGGCGCCTTCGCCGGGGAGGGCGGGCGGGGTGGGGCGGCGCTGCCAGGTTTGGCCGCCGTCTGCGGTGGTTTCGATGACGAAGTGGCCGTTGACGGGGTCGCCGAGGAGGACACCGTGCTTTTCGTTGGAGAAGGCGATGGCGTCCCAGAAGCCTTGGGGGTCGGTATTGGTGCGGAGGAGTTGCCAGGTGGCGCCGCCGTCGCGGGTGCGGTAGAGGCGGGATTTCTCGCCGGGTCCGGCGGCGAGAAGGATGGCGCGGCGAGCGTTGAAGGCTTCGATATCCCGGAAGTCGAGGGCTTCGGCGCCGGGGACGGGGCGGCGCTGCCAGGTGGCGCCGTTGGTGGTGAGCAGGACAGTGCCGCCGGTGCCGCTGGCCCAGGCGGTGCGGGCGTTGACGGCGGCGAGGCCGCGGAGGCTGGCGTCGACGCCGCTGGTTTGGGGGAGGAAGCGGGGTTGGGCCGCGAGCGGGAGGAGCGAGAGCAGGGCAAGGAGCAGACGCACTGCTTTCAGGGTAGCGAAGCTAGAGGGAGCGTGGCTCTTCGATGCGGAGGCTCTGACGAAGGTAGTCGATGCCCTCGACGGTGATGGTGAAACGGCTTTTGTCGTCGGCGAGCACGAGGCGGCGGTACTTGAGGTAGTCGCAGACGAAGGTGGCGCCTTCGCGGGGAAGGTCCAGCTGCTTTTCGAGGTCGATGATGGAGATGGCGTAGCCGATGAGGTTCCGTTTCTTGCTGAGATAGAGCGTGGCGAGGATACGCAGGATGAGCGTTTCGTCGGCCAGAAGTTCAGCGCGGACCTGAGCGAGATCGGAGGGGGCATCCGTCCCGGCGGGCTGAGCCGCGGCGGGAGTTTCCGTGACGGGCGGCGGCATGATGGTGTATCGACGGTTTGCGGGTGCTGCTTTAGGTTAGTTATAGTGCAATAGGTTCTTATCTTCCAGGAGGATGATGATTATGTCTGAAGCAGTTTCCGGCGCCCAGTTTAAGCAGCAGATGCGGGATGGCCATCCCAAAATGGGCCTGTTTTTGAATTCGCATAGCCCGACGGTGGCTGAACAGTTGGCCCACACCGGCTATGACTGGCTCCTGGTGGACTCCCAGCACGGACCGATGGGCTATGAGAAGCTTTCGGCGATGTTGTGCGCGATTGCGAGCGGCGGGGCCAAGTCGATGGTCCGCGTAGCGGGGGCGCACGACCGGGCGGGGATTCAGCAAGCGCTCGATTTGGGCGCCGATGGGATTCTGGTGCCGTACATCAACACGGCCGAGGAGGCGGCGCACGCCATTAGCTGCGCGAAGTATCCGATGGCGGGAACGCGGTCGGTCTATTTTCCGCAGCGGAGCATGAACAAGGCCGGTCTTTTGGGCTATGCGGGCAGCGCGAATGATAACGTGATTGTGGCGCTGCAGGTGGAGACGGCGGACTGTATTACGAACATTGAGGCGATTGCGGCGCTGCCGGGCGTGGACATGCTGTTTCTGGGCCAGAACGACCTGTGCATGTCGATGGGGCTCTATGTGAAGTACGAGTTTCCCCACATGTACACGTCGCCGGAGCTGCTGGAGGCGACCAACAAGCTGATTGCGGCGGCGCAGCAGAACAATGTGATTCTGGGAATTTTCCTATTCGGGACGGCGCGGGTGGGGGAGTTCCTCGAAAAGGGCTTCCGCTTCTTCAGCGTCGGCAACGACCTGCACCACATTCTGACGCAGGCCGGGGCGCACATTGGGGCGCTCGAAGGGATTGCGAGCAACTGGAAGCGGCGTCCGACGGCGCTGCTGTAGGGCCGGCAGAGGGGGCCGCGGGGGCTTATTCGAGTTCCCGCGGCCGGCCGCGCTGGATGCGGCGAAGCAGGCTTTTGACTTTAGCGGGGTCGACGTCGGCGCCGGACTCGAATTGGAGGTCGGGGGTGCGGCGGAGTTGGAGGCGTTCAGCGACCTGGGTGCGCAGAAAGGCGCGGGCGCCGTTGAGGGCGCCGAGGACGGTGGCGGGGTCGGCACCGGCGGGAATGGCGACGAGAACGCGGGCTTTTTTGAGGTCCGGGGAGACGTGGACTTCGTTAACGAGAACGCCGTCGACGCGGGGATCGGCGAGTTCGAAGCTGATCATTTCGGCGAGTTCGGTACGAAGGGCTTCCGAGATCCTCTGGGCCCGAATTTGTGGTTCCATAGTGTTCTACTCCATCCACTCTACCCCGGTGCCGGTGAGCGTGGCGCCGAGGAGGGCGGCCGCTTCGTCTTCCGCCTTTTGGAGAAGCGCTTCGGCGTAGGGACGGCTGGGGGCGACGGTGACGACGGCCACGAGACCCCGCGTGAGGGAGTCCTGGTGGCCGATTTCGGCGACGGCGACGTTGAAGCGACTGCGCAGTCGGGCTTTGAGGCCGCGAATGACGTTACGTTTCTCTTTGATGGACTGGGCGTAGTCCAGGTGCAGTTCCAGATGGAGCACGCCCACAGCGGCCATTCTAGTTCAGCGAATCTTGGATGACCCGCTCCATGAGGAAGGCTTCGAGGATGTCGCCGACCTGAATATCGTTGGTGCCGGAGACGGAGATACCGCACTCGTAACCGTTGCGGACTTCGCTTGCGTCGTCCTTGAACCGTTTGAGCTGGCTGATCTTGCCGGTGTGCACCGTTTCGCCGTTCCGGACGATCCGCACCTCGGAGTTGCGGGTGATGGTGCCGTCGGTGACGTAGCAGCCGGCGACGTTGCCGACCTTGGTGATGCGGAAGATCTCGCGGACTTCGGCCTTGCCCTTGTAGATTTCGCGGTAGACCGGGGCGAGGAGGCCGAGCATGGCCTTTTTGATCTCGTCGGTGACTTCGTAGATGATCGAGTGGGACCGCACGTCGATACGTTCGCGTTCGGCGACGGCGGCGGCGGTTCGGTCCGGCTTCACGTTGAAGCCGATGATGATGGCGTTCGAGGCCGAGGCGAGGAGCACGTCGGCTTCCGAGATGGCGCCGACGCCCTGGCGCAGGACGCGAACCCGAACTTTGTCCGTCGAGAGCTTCTGCAGGGTCTCCGAGAGCACTTCGGCGGTACCGCCCACATCGGTTTTGATGATGATGTTGAGGTCCTTGGCGTCGGAGCCGGACTGCATCTGCATGTTAAGCGCTTCGAGCGAGATGCGCTGCTTGGCCTTGGCCATGGCGGCGTCGCGCGCTTTGGCTTCGCGGTAGACGACGATCTGTTTGGCCTTGGCGGTGTCGGTAACGACCTGGAAGGCATCGCCGACTTCGGGCAGGCTGTCGAGACCGATGACTTCGACGGGGGTGGAGGGCTGCGCCTCACGAATGGGCAGACCCTGGTCATCGAACATGGCGCGGACCTTGCCGAAGACGGCGCCGCAGAGGAAGAAGTCGCCAACGCGGAGGATACCGTTCTGGACGAGGACCGTGGCAACCGGGCCGCGGCCGCGGTCGAGTTTGGCTTCGAGCACGTTGCCGAGGGCGGGCCGGGTGGGGTTGGCCTTGAGATTCTTGATCTCGGCGACCAGGAGAACGTTTTCGAGCAGCAGATCGAGATTGGTCTTCTGCTTGGCCGAAACCGGTACGACGATGGTGTCGCCGCCCCAGTCTTCGGCCTGGAGGCCGTGTTCCATGAGTTGCCGCTTGATCGTCTCCGGGTTAGCGTCCGGTTTGTCGATCTTGTTCATGGCAACGATGATGGGTACGCCGGCGGCCTTGGCGTGGTCGATGGCTTCAATCGTCTGGGGCATGACGCCGTCGTCGGCCGCGACGACGAGGATGACCACGTCGGTGACCTTGGCGCCGCGGGACCGCATGCGGGTGAACGCCTCGTGGCCGGGGGTGTCAATGAAGACGATCTTCTTGCCGTGGATTTCGACCTGGTAGGCGCCGATGTGCTGGGTAATGCCGCCGGCTTCGCGGTCGGCCACGCGGGCCGAACGGATGGCGTCGAGCAGCGAGGTTTTGCCGTGGTCGACGTGGCCCATGATGGTGACCACCGGGGCGCGGGTGATGAGATCGGCCGGGTTTTCGGCCAGTTCGACTTCGAAGCTCTTCTCCTCTTCGTAGGAGACGTGGCTCGTGCTGGCCCCGAACTCGCGGGCAACGGTTTCGGCCAGCTTGAGATCGAGCGTCTGGTTGATGGTGGCGAAAATCTTCTTTTCGACCAGCTTCTTAATGACGAGGTTGGTTTTGATGCCCAGCTTGTCGGCCAGTTCCTTGACGGTGAGGCCCTCTGAGATCGTGATGTCTTTGTTGATAGCCGGGAGCGGGGTCTCCGACTTCCGGGCGTAGCGGGTCTTGAGCAGACCCTCCTGCGGCTCGATCTCGCGCTTTTCGCGGGCGCGTTTGCCGGGTTCGCGCCGGCCGGCTTCGGTGGTGGGCGGGGGAACGGCAGGTTCAATGCGTCCCGGGGTGGTGGGGTGCATCGGGCGGCCACGGCCCATCATGGGCGGGCCACCGGGGCGGCCGCCCGCGGAAGGCTGTCCGGGGCCGGCCGGTCGCGGCGACGGTCCGCCGGGACGGGCGCCCTGATAGAGCGGACGACCGGGAGCGGGAGAGCCGGGGCGAGCGGGCGGAGGCGGAGCCGGGCGCGGTGCGCCCGGGGCAGGAGGGGCCTGGCGGAGCTGGTTCAGCCGATCGACCATATCCGGCCGGGGCGGAACGATGGGCCGCGCCGTCGGTTGACCGACGAGAGGCCGCTGCGGATTGGAGATCTGCGCCATGGGGCGCGTGGGAGCCTGGGCCGGCCGCTGCGGCGGGGGAGCGGGCATGGCGGGCGCCGCCGGGCGCGCCGGAGGCGGGGCCGGGGGACGGGGGGCCGCCGGGGCGGCGGGACCGGCAGGCCGGGGAGCGGGGGTGCCGAGGATCATGGCCGCGGGGGGCTGTTGCCGGGGGGGCGCCGGGGGACGGGGGGCGCCGGGCGCCGGGGAGGCGGCGGCCGGTGCCGGAGGGGGAACACTGGGGCCGGGCATCGCCTGGCGGGCACCGGAGGCAGCAGGGGCAGGCCGGGCGGGCGGCACAAGCGGCAAACTCGGACGGGCGGGAGCGACCGGCGGCGCGACTGCGGCCGGGCGGACCGGGGGCATCGCAGGGCCCGGAGCGACTGTAGGCGTGGGGGCCGGTGCGGGGGCCGGGGTGCTGGCGATCGGCGGGACGAGCGGTCCTCCCGTGGCAAGCGGCGGACGCAGCGGAAACATGGGACGCGCCGGAGGAGGGGGAGGAGCGGGCGCCGGGGCTTCCGGAGCCGGTGTAACGGGCGCGGAAACCGGGCGGGCGGCCAGAGGAGGCGCCAACGGGGCCGTCGATGGTCTTGGAGGCGCAGGGGGCGCTGGAGGGGGCGGCGCGGCCAGCGGGGGCGCCGCAACCGGGACAGCAATCGGGGGGGGCGGCGGGGGCTCGGGCTGAACGACCACCCGGGGCGGCGCCGGCGGGGCGGCCTCGACAGCGTCGGGAGGCGCGGGCGGGGCTTGGCTTTCGGTGCCGGACTCGCCCATTCCGGCCAGACGGCGCCGGAGCGCGACGGCCACATCCTCGTCAACTGAGCTGGAATGCGTTTTCTTTTCTTCTACGCCATACTCCGCGAGCATATCGAGGATGACATTCGGTTTTACCTCAAGCTCGCGGGCCAGCTCGTTGATACGGATCTTACTCATAAATGATCTAAAAAATGGGGACGCGTGTCGTTTTCATTTACATAGCGACACGTCTCCTGAAACCATGGCGAGAATTTTCCCCAGTTGTCATAGTAGCAGATTCCGCGGCAAGTTCCCTACACCTGCTCGGTTCCAGTACTGACAACCGGGGACCATCGGTGGCTATTCGGCCGGGGGACCGTTCTCTTCAGCAGGCGATTCGCCGGCGGCAACCGCCTCCGGGGCCGCCTCGTACGGGGTGCCATAGTAGGCGTTCACCGCTTCACCAATCTTCTCCATGTTCTCGCTGCCGACGCCGGGCACGGCGATGATCTGCTCGGGGGTCATCGAACCGAGTTTCTCGACGGTGGCCACGCCGCCAGCCAGCAACTGCTCGGCAACGGCTTCCGGCAGGCCGAAGTCGATCAACACCGAAACCGGGGCGCCGGAGTTGGTGAGCGAGGCCATTTGCAGCTCGACCTCCTGGCGTTTCTCCTCCTCGCTCTTGATATCGATCTTCCAGCCGATCAGTTTGGCGGCCAGCCGCACGTTCTGACCCTTCTTGCCGATGGCGAGCGAGAGCTGGCTGTCGTCGACGATGACTTCCATGTGCTTGCTGCCGAGATCGAGGATAGCGACGCGGCTGATTTTCGCGGGGCTGAGCGCGTGGGTCGCAAACGCGACCGGATCCTCGGAGTGTTCAATAATGTCGATCTTTTCGCCGCGCAGTTCCCGGATGATGGACTGCACGCGCATCCCCTTCATGCCGACGCAGGCGCCGACGGAATCCACGTCGCGATCGCGCGAGGCGACGGCGATCTTGGTCCGCTCGCCGGCTTCCCGGGCGCAGGCTTTGATGACGACGGTGTTGTCGTAGATTTCGGGCACTTCCTGCTCAAAGAGCCGCTTGACGAACTCGCAATCGGCCCGTGAGAGGATGACGCCGGAGTTCTTGCCGCTCCGCTCGACGCTCTTGATGACACAGCGGACGCGATCGCCGATGTTGAACGACTCGAGACGCGACTGCTCCTTTTTCGGCATCCGGGCTTCGGTCTTGCCGAGGTCGCAGATCAGATCCTGCCCCTCGACCCGCTTGATCGTGCACGTCGACAGTTCGCCCACCCGGTTGTGGAACTCGCTGAAGATGGTGTCGCGCTCGGCCTCGCGCACCTTCTGCATGATCACCTGCTTGGCCGTCTGGGCCGAGATGCGGCCGAGCGCCTCGGTCCGCAGCTTGGTGCGCACCTCTCCACCCACGACAGCGCGCGGGTCCTGCACGAGGGCATCATTCAGGCTGATCTCCCGCAGTTTGTCGGTCACTTCGGCAACGATCTTCTTGACGCCGAAGATCTGGATCATCCCCGTCTTTTCGTCCATTTCGGCTACCAGTTCTTCGTTGGTCTTGAACTGCTTGCGCGCAGCGACCAGAATGGCGTCCTTGACGGCTTCGATGATGACCTGCGGATCGATGCCCTTTTCCTTGCTGAGCATCTCGATGGATTGATAAATCGTACCCAAGGTGTTTTCCTTCCTACCACTCGAACTTCAGATTGGCCTTGCTAATCAGAGGAAACGGAATCGCCACCGGCTTGGCCGGAGTTTCCAGCGTGACGATGCCGTCAATAAAGGATGTGAGCACACCCTCATAGCGTTTGGCGCCGTCGACCGGCTCCCGCAGGGTGATCTTCACCTTCTGTCCGGTGAAGCGTTCAAAGTCGCGGGGACGGCTGAGCTTGCGCTCGACGCCCGGCGAACTTACCTCCAGTTGATAGCCGGACTCGCCGGGAATCAGATCGCCGGCATCGAGTTCGGCCCCTAGTTCGCGGGAGAGCAGCTCGCAATCGGCATGCGACACGCCGCCCGGCTTGTCAATCGACACCCGCAACAGACGGGCCGCGCCGCCGCCGAGCAGCTCCACCTCGACAATCTCGAGGCCGGCGGCGCGGGCGATGCGGTCGGCAATTTCGTAAATCTGATCCACGAGCGGCTGTTTCATGGCAACCAATAAAAAAGTGGGCTTTCGCCCACTCCTCTTTCAGCGTCAACAAATTCATTGTACACCCGCCGGGTGCTACACGGAGAACCGGTAGCCAACCCCCCGCACGGTGAAGATATGACGGGGATTCTGCGGGTTATCTTCGAGCTTCTGGCGCAGCCAGGCCACGTGGACATCAATGGTCCGCGAAGATACCGCCGACTGATACTCCCAGACGTTTTCCAAAAGCTCCTCGCGCGGGACCACCTTACCGCGATGTTCGATCAGATACTGCAGCAGCTGCAGCTCTTTGCCCGCCAGACTGACCGGCTTGCCGCCTTTCTTCACATCGCCCTTTTCAAAGTCCACCTCAACATCGGCGAAGGCGAAGCGGCGGAGCCCCGGGAGCCTCTCCTGCTTCACCCGGCGCAGCAGGGCTTCGACGCGAGCGACAAGCTCGGCCGGATGAAACGGTTTGGTGAGATAGTCGTCGGCGCCCAGCTTGAGCCCGACGACACGGTCGACCACCTGCGTCTTGGCCGTGAGCATCAGCACGGCGACATCGCGGCCCTGCTGGCGCAGCTCCCGGCAGATGTCGAAGCCGTTCTTGCCGGGCAGCATGACGTCGAGCACGATGAGATCGAAGTTGCCTTCGAGCGCGCGCTTCAGGCCCGAGGGTCCGTCCGTTGCCGACTCGACGGCGAAGCCTTCGGCCGTAAGCAGGTCCGTAACCGTGAGCACCAGTCCGGGTTCGTCTTCAATGAGCAGAATGCGGGAACTCATTTTGTCCTCCGTCCGGCGCCGCCGGCAGCAGGATCCGGAATTCGGTTCCCTTGCCCGGGGCGCTCTTCACTGTAACGGTTCCGCCGTGGGCTTCAACGATCCCTTTGACGAGATTCAGCCCGAGGCCGGTACCGTGCACCTGATCTTCCACCGCCCGGCGCCCGCGAAAGAAGGCATCAAAGACGTGCGCCTGTTCATCGGCCGGGATGCCGGCGCCGCGATCGGCCACGCGGATGACCACGCCGCCACCCCCGGCCGGGGCGGCCGAAAGACCCACCCATTTGCCCTCCGCCCCGTACTTGGCGGCGTTAGCCAGCAGGTTGTTGACGGCCCGTTCGAGCGCGAGCGAGTCGCCGGAGACGGCCGGCAGACCGGGGGCGATCTCGACGGCGAACTCGCAGCCGGCTTCGCGCAGCAGCGTTTCGTGGGCCGCGGCGCAGGAGGCCAGCACGGACGCGAGGTCGACGGGCTCCCGGGACGTCTGCAGCGGGCGCCCGGAGCGGGCGGCCGCGTACTGCATCACCTGCTCCACCAGAGCCGTCAGCTTCTCACTCTCCTGTTGAATCAGCCCGCCGTAACGCTCCACCTGCGCGGGGTTGGCGGCCATCTTGCCGCGCAGGTTGTAGGCGGCGGTGCGGATGACGGTGAGCGGGGTGCGCAGTTCGTGCGAGACGCCGGCGACAAAATCGATCTGCATCTCCGCCAGGCGCCGGGATTGGCGGCTGGTGCGCAGCACAATGCCGACGGCGGCCAGCAGCAGTGCCAGAATGCCACCCGTGACGGCGAGGTTCCGCCGGCGCGTACGGGCGACAACGCCTTCGAGCGAACCGGCTTCGTTGCGGACGGCGAGGGTCCAGCGGCCTTCGCTGTTGTCAGGCGGCGGGCGCCGCCCCGGAGGCCCGCCGCCCCGGCGGAAGATGGTTTCAAACTGCGGTTGCAGGATGGCGACTTCGGCGTCGGGCTTACCGGTGGCGTTGCCGGCGATGACGCGGGCCGGGTCGTTGCGGACCGAGACGCTGTAGAAATACTCGGCCGCGGCGGGTTCACCCAGATGACGGGCCAGGAGTTCGGGAACCAGGACGGTAGCCAGGTAGGGGCCGTCAAGATCGAGCAGCACCCATTCCAGTTCGCGCGGGCCGGGGCCGAAGCCGGGGCCCGGCCCGGGGCCGCGGGGAAAGCGGGGCAGCTCAATCAGGGTTGGTTCATTGCGTATGCCGGTGCCCCAGCGGCCCCGCTCCCCGGCCAGCCGGGCCAGCATCTGCCGCCGCGTGCCCTCCCACTGCGGGGGCCAGGGCTGGGGCTCTTCGGCCATCGCCTCCAGGTTCAGCCGCAGCAGTTGGAGGTCCCCTTGGGCCGGGCGAGCGATATAGGCACCCCGCAGCATGCCGGCGTGATGCCTGCTGTCGCGCCAGGCGTGGAGCCGGCCGAGAGAATCTCCGCTGTCGCCGCGCACAGCGGCGCGGCACAGCAGCGAGATCTCTTCGTTGAACTCCTGACTCAGCCGGTTCAAACCGGATTGCAGCGTGGTTTCGAGACGCTGCTTTTCGGCCACGCTGACTTCGCCGATCCAACGATACTGCAGGGCGCCCAGAATGCCGCACAGGAGCACGAGAGACCCGATCTCGAGCCAGCCCCGCCACCGCTGCCTGCTGTTGCGCATCGTTTTCTCCACGGTACCCCCGTTGGGCCGGAGGCCGATGTTAAAACAGGTTAAACTTCCCGCGTCCCGGCACCCGCCACCAGGCCGGCCAGCAGCGCCGTGCGGTCCGCAATCCGGTCGATGAATAGGGACTCGTTGACGGCGTGCGCCCCTTCGCCCACGGCGCCCAGGCCGTCCAGCGTCGGCACGCCGAGCGCGGCGGTGAAGTTACCGTCCGAGCCGCCGCCGGTCGACGACTCTTCGAGATCAATGCCGATCTGCGCCGCCAGCTGCCGCGCCTGAGCAAACCAGGCAGCGATGGCCTTGGTTCGTTCCATCGGGGGCCGGTTCAGGCTCCCGGTAATAGTGAGCGTGCAGCGGCCATCGACCGGCTTGAGCGCGCGGAATTTCTTTTCGAGCGGTCCCGCGTCCTTGAGCCGGGCGATGCGGATATCGACATCCACAGAGGCCTCGGCCGGCACCACGTTGCTGCGGGTGCCGCCGCGGATGACGCCGGGATTAACCGTCAGGCCGATCTTGAGATCGGTGAAGCCGGCAATGCGGTCGATCTGCCGCGCCAGTTCGACGATGGCGTTGGCGCCGTTGGAAAAATCAACGCCGGCGTGGGCGGCGACGCCGCGGGCGGTGACCTGATACCCGCCCACCCCCTTTCGCGCCGTCTTCAGCTTGCCGGTGGGTCCGGTGCCGGGTTCGAGCACCAGCACCCCGGCGCTCTTGCGCGCCTGCGCCTCAATTAAATCGCGCGACGAGGGGCTGCCGATCTCTTCATCCGAATCAAGCAGCAGCACCACCTTCGACGGCACGGGCACCGCCAACTCCCGCAGCGCCTCCATGGCGTGCAGAAAGAACGCCACGCCGCCCTTCATGTCATAGACGCCCGGGCCCCACAGGCGGCCTTCGGCTTCGCGCCACGGCATCGTGCGCAGCGTGCCCAGCGGCCAGACGGTATCGGTGTGGCCCAGCGCCAGCAGCTGCCCCGCGCGCCGCTTGCCGGGCAGGGCAAACTCCAGCAGCAGGTGGTCGCCATGGCCCTTGGCCTTCTTCCGCGTGACTTTCGCGAGGTGGCCCCAGCGGTCGGCGATCTGGTCCACCTGGCGGTTAATCGCCGCCGGGTCGTCGCTTGGCGACTCGCACTCCACCATTTCACGTATGGTTGCTACGATGCGGCGCTCGTTGGCCCGCGCCCAGGAAAGAAAAGAGTCCATCGTTTGTTAGACTAACTAATTCCCATGGCCATTCTTGATATTGATGCGATTCGCGACATTCTTCCGCACCGGTATCCGTTCCTTCTGGTCGATCGAATCATCGAACTCGAAGAGGAACGGATCGTCGGCATCAAGAACGTGACGGCGAACGAACCCTTTTTTATTGGGCATTTTCCCGAGTTTCCGGTGATGCCCGGCGTGCTGATCACCGAGAGCATGGCGCAGGTGGCCGGCGTGCTCGTGCTCAAGAGTATTCCGGACCGCCACTCGAAGCTCGTGCTGCTGGCCTCGGTGGACGAAGCCAAGTTCCGCCGTCCGGTGCGGCCCGGCGACCAGCTGCGCATCGAAATGACGATGGTGAGCCGCAAGGCGACCATCTGCAAAATGACCGGCAAGGCGACCGTCGACGGCGTCGTCGTGGCGGAAGCGACCTTGATGTGCGTCCTCCGCGACAAGCCGGCGGCCTGAGATGCCCATCCATCCGACCGCCATTGTCGACCCCTCGGCGCAGATCGACGAAACGGCTGTCATTGGCCCGTTTTGCGTCATCGGCGCGGAGGTCACCATCGGCGCCCACACCGGGCTGAAGGCGCACGTCTTTGTCGAAGGGCCGACGACGATTGGCGAAGAGAACATCTTCTACCCCTACTCCACGGTGGGCGTGGCGCCGCAGGACTTGAAGTACCACGGCGAACGGGCCGAAACGCGCATCGGTAACCGGAACAAGATCCGCGAGTTCGTCACCATCCACCGCGGCACCGCCGGCGGCGGCCTGCTGACGAGCATCGGCAACGAGAACCTGCTGATGGCGTATTCGCACATCGCCCACGACGTCCACCTCGGCTCGCACTGCGTGCTGGCCAACGGGGTGACGCTGGCCGGGCACGTGCTGATCGGCGACTGGGCCGTCATTGGCGCCTTCACCGGGGTGCATCAGTTCTGCCGCATCGGCAAGCATGCCATGGTGGGCGGCTACAGCGTCATCACGCAGGATGTGATGCCGTTTGCGACTACCGTCAGCAAGCGCGAAAACTCCGTCTTCGGCGCCAACGCCACGGGCCTGGAGCGGCGCGGCTTCGACCCGGCCGCCGTCGAGCACCTGCAGAACGCGCTGCGGATTCTGACGCGCGCCAACCTCAACACGACGCAGGCGCTGGCCCGGATCGAGGCCGAACTCCCGGCCACGCCGGAGATCGCCGATCTGGTCGAATTCATCCGTTCGTCCGAGCGCGGCGTCATCAAGTAACGTCATGCCCTACGGCCTCATTGCCGGAAATGGCCGCTTCCCGATTCTGGCGCTCGAAACGGCGCGGCAGATGGGCGTGGCGGTGGTGGCGATCGGCATCAAGGAAGAGGCTGCGCCCGAGATTGAAGCCCTCGCCACGCGGACGTATTGGATCTCGCTCGGCGCGCTCGGCAAACTCATCGACATCTGCAAGAGCGAAGGCATCACCGAGCTGATGATGGCCGGGCAGGTGAAACACGCCTCCATCTTTTCTTCGATCGCGCCCGACTGGCGCCTCGCCAAGCTGCTGTTCTCGCTCAAGGAGAAGAACACGGAAGCGCTGATTGGCGGTGTGGCCGAGGTGCTGGCCGGCGAAGGGATCCGGCTGGTTGATTCCACGCTGCTGCTCAAGCCGCTACTGGCCGGCGAAGGGGTGCTGACGCGGCGCAAGCCCAACGCGGACGAAGAGAAAGAGGTGCGCTACGGCCGCCGCATCGCCGCCGCACTGGCCGGTTTCGACGTGGGCCAGGCCGTGGCCATCAGCAACCGCGCCTGCGTGGCGCTCGAGGCGATGGAGGGCACCGACGCCATGCTGCGCCGCGCCGCCGGGCTGGCGAACGGCCATCCGCTGCGGCTGATCAAATCCTCCCGCCGCCGCCAGCATATGCTGTTCGACGTGCCCGTGGCTGGCCTCGCTACCATCGCAACCATGCGGGAGACCAACACTACCATTCTCGCCTGCGACGCGGGCAGGACGCTGCTGCTCGACAAGGACGAAATGATCGCCCAGGCCAACGCCGCGGGCATCTGCATAGTAGGCTACAAGACAGATGAGTAAACTTCGTATTGCCGTCGTGGGCGCGGGCGCCTTCGGCCGCAATCACATGCGCGTGATTCGATCGCTGCCGGAGGCCGAACTGACGGCGGTTTGCGATACCGACCCCGCGCGCGCCGCCGCCGCCGCCGCCGAGTTCGGCTGCCGCGCCCTGCCGCTCGCCGCGCTCGCCGGGGCGATCGACGCCGCCGTGGTCGCCGTGCCCACGTTCGCCCACGCCGAAGTGGGCTGCGCGCTGCTGGCCGCCGGCATCGACGTGCTCGTCGAAAAACCCATCGCCCCCACGCTCGAGGCCGCCGACGCGTTGATCCAAACCGCCGCCGCGCACGGCCGCATCCTGCAGGTAGGCCACCTCGAACGCTTCAACCCGGCCGTTACCGCGCTCGCCGAACGCATCACGGTGCCCCTGTTTTTTGAAATCCACCGGCTGAGCCTCTTCACCCCCCGCGCCCTCGACGTCGACGTCGTCCTCGATCTGATGATCCACGACATCGACATCCTGCTCGCCCTCACCGGCCGCATGCCCGAGGAGGTGCGCGCCGCCGGCATCTCGATTCTGTCCGACAAAGTGGACATCGCCAACGTCCGCCTCGCCTTCCCCGGCGGCTGCGTGGCGAACGTTACCGCCAGCCGCGTCTACACCGAACGGGTACGCAAAATGCGCCTGTTTCAGCCGCATCAGTACATCTCCCTCGACTATCAGAAGCAGGAGGCGGTGGCCTTTTCCGTCTCCGGCGACCGGCAGATCGGCTACGATCCGTTCCGCATCACCAAGGCCGAGCCGCTCGCGCTCGAATTGGCCCACTTCGTGGCGTGTGTAACCGGACGGACCACGCCCCGCGTCGATGGCGTAGAGGCCCGCAAGGCGCTCGCCGTCTCGCTCGACATCCTCCATCACATCGAAGTCCACGCCCGTACGATTCACGATGCCCTCGCCGCTCACCCCACGCAACTCTAATGGCGCCCTCCGACCCCAAGCCGCTGCAAAACGAGTTGCCCACGCTCTATGGCGTCGACTCGCGTCTCGAGCCGCGGCCCTGGCCCCGGATCATCGGCGCTTCGGTGGGTCTGCATCTGCTGGCGGTCTTTCTGCTGCGCGACGTGGCGATCTTTGAAGCCCGTTCCGCGCGCCCGCTGCCGCAGACCGTGGCTCGCGTGGTCACCCCGCTCTACCTGCCCAATCTCGAGCCGACCCAGCCCGAGCCCAACAAGGCCAAGGTCAACCGGACGTTCGATGAAAACAGCCTGAAGCCGCGGCCGAATATCCAGATTCCGCAGGGCCAGCCCTCCACCAACCGGCCCGCCGCCCGCATTCCCGCTCCGGTCACCGGGCGCCCCGAGCCGGTCCGCCTGCCGGAGCCGCCCAAAATCGAGGCCGAGCAGCAGTCGGCGAAACTGGTGGCGCCCGGCGCCCTTGGCCTGCCCGCCGCGCCGCCGCCCCCCGAAAGGCCGAAGATTCAGTTCGAATCGGTCGGATCGATGTCGGCCTCCGGGGTGAATCCCGGCGCCGGCGCCGTCCCGCTGCCGCCCTCGCGTTCGATCAGCGAAGTGGCGCGCGAAACCCGCCGGTCGAGCGGGGGAATCATGGTGGGCGATAGCGTCGGGGACGGGATCGGTGGCGTGGGCGCCGGCATCAACCTGCCCCCCTCGCCCGGCCGCACCGGCAGCAACCTCGAACTGCTCAGCGACCCCATGGGCGTCGATTTCCGGCCCTATCTCATCCGGATTCTGGCCGCCGTCCGGCGCAACTGGCAGGCGGTAATTCCCGAAAGCGCCCGCATGGGCCAGCGCGGCCGCGTGGTGGTGCAGTTCGCCGTGGCGCGCAACGGCAGCGTTCCGAAGCTGGTGATCGCCGGGCCATCCGGCGCCCCGCCCCTCGATCGGGCCGCCGTGGCCGGCATCAGCGCCTCCAACCCCTTCCCGCCCCTGCCCGCCGAGTTCAAGGGCGAGCAGATCCGGCTGCAGTTTACCTTTACCTACAACCAGCAGAACAGCGGGATCCGTTAAGGTCTCTGGCGACAGAGCGTCCGCGGAACTCCCCCTCGCGCGGAGCCTTCCGGCAGTATCCTGAAGAGTCATGCGAGGAAAGTTTGCGGGGGCGCTCGGCGCCTATGTGGTACTCGCCGCTGTGGCGGTGTGGCTCCTTAGCGAGCCGAAGCTGCGAGCAGCGGTACTGGTGCTTTTCGTGGCCCTCGCCATCAAGACCTGGATTGCGGAGATCCAGAACCGACATGCGAACAGGAACGGCGGCAGCGGCGGCCCGGAGTAGTTCGAAAGGTTCAGAAATAGCCACGTTTGCGCCGTGGCTACCCTCACTGGCTAAGAGTTTCTAAGGCGAAATTCCTCGGGAAAAGCAGCGTTCTTACGCGCAGGGAAACGCTTCCCTTCCTGTTACGATCGCCTTAGGTGATGGAAGGGCGGCTCTAGAAGTACTAGGCTGTTCCGCCCTGAAACACCCGGATTCCGATCTGGAATCGGCTCTGGCTGCATCTGTTCCGCTTCGGAACAGATGCAGCCAGACGGCGCGACCTGCGCTTCGGCGCGGCGGCGTCGATCTGCGTCCAGAAGTAGCTTTTTTTCAAAGATTTACCGATTAGAACCCGGTCCTGTCCTCCCTCCCAAGCCGCTCCAACGCGGAGTGGTTAGAGGGATGCAGTTTGTAGGTGGTCGTTCCCAAGCCCCGGTCGAACGCCTTACCAAACCATCCAGTAGAGGAAATAGTTAATGAGCACTGCCGCAGCTCCCGCGAGAAACAACCCGACCATGCAGTCGAACCAGAATGCCAAGCGCGATGCGATCGTCCTCGAGCATCTGCCTCTGGTCAGGGCCATTGCGATCCGGGTGCATGAAAATCTTCCCGTCCACGTGGATCTCGACGATCTCGTGCACGCCGGCGTGATGGGTCTGTTCGATGCCGCGACAAAATACGATGCCGAGAAGCTGGTTTCGTTTTCGAGCTACGCCAAACACCGGATCAAGGGTGCGATTCTCGACAGCCTCCGGCAGCTCGATTGGGCGAGTCGCGACCTCCGTCGCCGCCACAAGAAGATCGAGAACCTGACGCGGGAACTGACCACCGAATTGCAGCGCAGCCCTTCGGAGGCGGAACTCTCCGACCGGATGGGCGTAACGGTGGAGCGCTGGCGGCAGATGGTGCTCGAACTGCGCAACGTAGGGCTGATCTCAGCTTCCACGCGTTCGGTTGAGCAGGAGGATATGCCGGCGCCGGACTTTCCCGCCAAGGCGGACAGCCAGCCCGACCGGATCTGCGCCCGGATGGAGCTGCGCGGCGTCCTTTCGACCGCGATGAAGACCCTGCCGGAACGCTACCAGAAGGTCGTCTTCCTCTACTACTCGAACGAGATGACGATGAAGGAGATCGGCGGGGTACTCGGCATCAACGAAAGCCGCGTCTCGCAGATTCACAAAATCGCCCTCGAAAAGATGGCCGGGGTGCTGCACGAGGCAGGCATCCAGTCCATCCGGGCGTTCTAAGCTGTCCCCGCCCTACCGCACCGTAATCCGATAGGGCATCAGTTTCATCATGCCGCCCTGCTGCAGCAGTTCGAGCGGAAAGCCTCCCGTCAGCTCCCGGATGGCCGCTCGTTGCAGCCGCATCTCCACGGTAGGCGTGTTTTGGGCCAGGAGCTGTTCAATCAGCGTCCGCTTCTGCGGGTACACCACAATGCGCACCTGCTCGGCCTTGGCGATCTTGGCGCGTTCCTTCACCATCTCGACGGCTTTGTCCAAACCGCCCAGCTCGTCCACCAACGCCCGGTCCTTCGCCTGACTGCCCAGCCAGACGCGTCCCTGGGCCAGTTCGTGAATCTCCTCGAACTTCTTCTTCCGGCTCTCCGCTACGATGCCGACAAAGGTCTTGTACACCTCGTCAACCCCCTCCCGCAGCTTCTTCCGCCCGGCAGGACTCAACTCGTAATACTCCGAGTCGATCGCCGCGTTTTCGCCCCGCTGCACCAGGTCCTTCGTCAGGCCCAGCTTGTCATATAGCCCCTTCAGGTTGATCTTGCCGTAAATCACCCCGATCGAACCGGTAATCGTGTTCGGATAGGCCAACACGGGATCCCCGGTCATTGCAATGTAGTATCCGCCCGAGGCCGCCACGTCGGACATCGAGATCACCATCGGTTTCTTCTTGCTCAGCAGCTTGACTTCGCGGAGAATCTCATCGGAGGCCACCGCATCGCCGCCCGGCGAATCCACCCGCAGAATCACCCCTTTGATCGACTCGTCCTCTCCCACCTCGCGCAGCAGCTTCACCGAATTAGCGACCGTAATCGACTCCTCTTCCCCAAAGGCGTTCCCGCCGGAGCTGCCGCGGATGATCTCTCCATCGGTCACCAGGATTGCCACCTTGCTCTTGCCTTCACTCCGGGCAGCCCGCAGATAATCCTGCAGACTCACCTTCTTCACCTCCGCCCCGCCGATGGCCTTCTTCACCTCCTCGAAAAACTGGTCTTCATAGAGGACCCCATCGGCCAGCTTCCACTTCACGGCCTGCTCGGCCAGAAACGGCCCCTGATCGATGGCCGCCCGCGCCTCGGCCACGCTTATCTTCCGGGCGCTGCCGATCGTCTCGACCAG
The DNA here is from genome assembly GCA_020247055.1 of Acidobacteriaceae bacterium. Lineage (GTDB taxonomy): Bacteria > Acidobacteriota > Terriglobia > Bryobacterales > Bryobacteraceae. The sequence goes on from JADCJL010000003.1 coordinate 22,818, forward strand.
ATGCCCATACAGCCCGTCGAGCACGGAATTGAGCACCTCGCGCGTCTCCGGCGTCATCCCGGTCCGGGTGTAAGTATCGAGCGCGTCCTTGTATTTCCCCGCGTGCTCGGCCTCCATCTTGGCGCCAATCTTGTCGAGCGCGCCCTTGAAGTAGGTCACCTCCGCCCGCACGCCCTTCACATCGAGCATGTCCTCCGGCACCAGATAGATCTTATCCGCCGCCGTCGCCAGATAATACTCCGGCGTCCGCGGCGCCCGCAGATAGACGAGCAGCGGCTTGCCCGATTTCTTAAACGCCAGCAGATCGCCCCGCAGCTCCTGCAGCTTGGCCCAGCCTACCGCCAGATTTCGCGGCATCAAAACCACGGCCTTCACCTTCGGGTCCGTTGCCGCCCGCTGCAGACTCTGCCAGACGTCGATCACCGTCACCGGCGGCGTCTGCTGCAGAAACGGCAGCCCCATGTCAACCGGCGGCTTCTCCGGAATCCCGCCTTCCAACCGCAGCACGAGCGTTGCGTCTTTGGCCACCTTGGGCTTCTGATCGCCCAGCTTGGCCAGCACCAGCGCCCCGATCAGCAGGGTCATCCCCGCCAGCACCACCCCAACCAACAAGCCGGCCAAAAACTTCTTCATGTCCTACTCCCCGTTCAGGATCAAATCGACGCGCCGGCTGACGTCACCCAGATACTTGGCGTCCCCACCCGGTAACTCTACGGTCGCATAGCTCGAATAACCAATCTCACCGAGCGCCTTATGCACCTCTTTCCAGTCGAGATCACCCTCGCGCAGGTCCACAAACTCGGGCACCCGCTTCCGGATCAGCGCATTGTTCTGATTCTTGAAGTCCTTCAGGTGCACCTTCGCAATCCGCTTGCCCAGCGTCCGGATCCAGTCCTGCGGATAGCCGTAAAGCAGAATGTTCCCCACATCGAAATAGGCCGCCACGTACGGGCTCTTGAACTGGTCGACATACTGCGCAAACTCCATCGGCGAAAGCAGGAACTTATTCCACACGTTCTCGACGCAGATCTTCACCTTCAGCTTCTCGGCCAGCGGAATCAGCTTCTTAATCTGCACCACGCTCCGCGCGTACGCATCGCTATACCGCACGTTCTCGTTCACCACCGCCGGCACGAGCAGCACCGTATCGGCGCCCCACGCCGCCGCGTTCCGCAGGCTCGTCTCCATTCCTTTCATACTCGCCGCCACCGCCGCCGGGTCCGGCGACGACAGCGGATAGTTCCAGTGCGCCATGTTCATCACCGAGTGAATCTTCATGCCGGTCTTCTCGGACGCCTTCCGGATGGCGTCCACCTCGGCCGGATCTTCGGTGGTCTTGCCTTCAATCCCCTCAAATCCCGCGTCCTTGGCGATCTGAAAGCGCTCTTCATAGGAAAGCTTGCCGGGCAGCATCGTCACCAGCACCCCCTTCTTAATCGGAAGGCGATTGGCCGCCGCCAGGGGAGTCGCGGCCAGGGCCGCGGATGCGCTCAAAAGGGTACGCCGGGTCATGTCTCGATGATATCGCTTCTCCATTCCCCGCTCACCTGTGGTCCAATGACCTTGATGCAACTCCGGATTGGTCTCCTCTCGCTCGCCCTCGCCGCGGCCGCCTTCTCCCAAGTCAAACTGAAACAGTCTTCCGATCGGATCTCGGTCGACATCGACGGCAAGCCGTTCACCGAATTCTTCGTCGGCTCCGACGTCCCCAAGCCTTACCTCCATCCCCTCCGCGCCGCCAGCGGCAAAATCGTCACCCGCTCCTTCCCCATGGATGTCGTCGCCGGCGAAGCCAAGGACCATCCGCACCACCGCGGCCTCTGGTTCACCCACGGCCTGCTGAATCAGTACGACTTCTGGGCCAACGAAAAGAACCAGAAAGGCGCCGGCTCGAACGGCCGCGGCGTCGTCATCACCCGCCGCGTCACCGAAGTCAAGAGCGGAAAGAAAAAGGGCACCGTCAGCGCCAACTTCGCCTGGCAGGATCTCAAAGGCCAGACCCTCCTCGACGAAACCCGCACCATGACCTTCCACTCCCACCCCACCGAACGCTGGATCGACTTCGACATCACCCTCACCGCCGCCGCCCCCGTCACCTTCGGCGATACCAAAGAAGGCACCTTCGCCATCCGCCTCACCACCGATCTCGAAGAAAAACACACCGGCAAGATGCGCACCGCCGACGGCAAAATCGGCGAAAAAGCCGTCTGGGGCAAGCGCTCCCCCTGGGTCGACTACGCCGGCACCGTCGCCGGTGAACCCCTCGGCGTCGCCATCTTTGATCACCCCGCCAACCCCCGCCACCCCACCTACTGGCACTCCCGCGGCTACGGCCTGTTCGCCGCCAACCCCTTCGGCATCCACGACTTTGAAAACGACAAAACCAAGAGCGGCGACCTCGCCCTCGCCGCCGGCGAAAAGCTCCGCTTCCGCTACCGCGTCGTCATCCACCCCGGCGACGCCGAAGCCGCCAAGCTGGCCGACCACTACCAGAAGTGGTCGACCGCCAAGTAATCAGGCCCGCTTCCGAAACCACCCGTACATCGCCGGCAGCAGAAACAGCGTCAACATTGTTGACGAAGTGAGTCCCCCAATCACCACCGTCGCCAGCGGGCGCTGCACCTCAGCGCCCGCCGACGTCGAAAGCGCCATCGGCAGGAATCCCAGCGCCGCCACCAGTGCCGTCATCAGCACCGGCCGCAACCGCTCCGCCGCCCCCGCCCGAATGGCATGCTCCACATCCCCCCCGCTCTCCTCGAGCAGCCGGTTGATCTGGCTCACCATCACAATCCCGTTCAGCACCGCCACTCCAAACAGCGCAATAAACCCAATCGACGCCGACAGGTTCAGGTTCATCTGCCGCAGCCACAGCGCCGCCACCCCGCCCACCAGCGCAAACGGCACGTTGGCCAGAATCAGCATCGCCTGCCGGAAGGAGTTGAACGTCAGGTACAGCAGCCCGAAAATCATCACGAGCGAAGCCGGCAGCACCAGCGCCAGCCGCTTGGTCGCCCGCGCCTGATTCTCAAACTGCCCGCCCCAATCGACAAAGTACCCCGCCGGCACCGGCATCGCCGCCGCCACCTTCTGCTGCGCCTCGGCCACGAATCCGCCCAGGTCCCGCCCGCGCACGTTCGCCTGCACCACAATCCGCCGCTGCCCGTTCTCCCGGTTGATCATCTCCGGCCCCCGCGCCACGCTCACCTTCGCCACCTGCCCCAACGTCACCCGCTCCCCGCCCGGCGCCCGCATCCGGATCTGCCGCAGCGCCTCCGGCGTCCGCCGGTACTCCTCCGGCAGTTTGATCACAATCGGAAACCGCCGCTGGCCTTCGATCATCTCGGAAACGTGCTGGCCGCCCACGGCCGCCTCCACCACCTCCCGCACATCCACCACGTTCAGCCCGTAGCGCGCCAGCGCCGCCGCCTCCGGCTCCACGCGTAGCTCCGCCGTGCCCGAAATTACCTCCATCTGCGTATCCGCCGCCCCTGGCGTCTGCTCCAGCGCCCGCAGCGCCTTCTGCGCCAACTGCTCCAGCACCGCCGGATTCTCCCCGAAAATCTTCACGGCCACGTCGGCCTTGATCCCAGAAATCGTCTCGTCCAGCCGCATCGCCATCGGTTGCGTGAAGTTGTACGCCACCCCCGGCACCGCCTGCAGCCGCTCGTCCAGCTTGGCAATCAACTCTTCTTTCGTCTTCGCCGTCGTCCACTGCTCCATCGGCTTGAGCAGAATGTAGACGTCGCCTTCGCTGATGCTCATCGCGTCCAAAGCCAGGTCGCTCCGCCCCAGCTTGGTCACCGTCCCCAGCACCTCCGGAAACGTCAGCACGATCTTTTCCACCTGCGTGCTCAGCGCTACGGACTCACTCAGCGAAATCCCCGGCAGCTTCTTGGTCTGAATCAGAATCGAGCCTTCTTCGAGACGCGGCATGAACTCCGTCCCGATGAACGCCAACGACCCAATTGCCGTCACCGCCAGCAGCGCGCCCAGCGCCAGCGTCCACCGCCGGTGGTGCAGCACCCCGTCGAGCACCCGGGCGTAAACCGCCCGCAGCTTCTCAAACCAGCCCTCGTCCGAATGCGGCTTCACCCCGCCCGCCAACACGAAACTCGCCAGCACCGGCATCGCCACCAACGCCAGCACCAAACTACCCAGCAGCGCCGAACACACCGTCACCGCCATCGGCCGGAACAGCCTCCCCTCCAAACCCTCGAGGAAAAACAGCGGCAGATAAACGGCAATAATAATTCCCACCGCAAACACAATCGGCCGCGCCACATCCTGCGCCGCATGCCGCAGCGTGTCGATCACCGATTCGTGATCCCGCATCGCCAACCGCGCCACCGACGACTCGATCATCACCACCGCCCCATCGACGATCATCCCGAAGTCCACCGCCCCCAGGCTCATCAGGTTCGCCGAAATCCCGAAGTACCGCATGCCGATAAATCCAATCAGCATCGACAGCGGAATCACCAGCGCCACCAGCAGCGCCGCCCGCACGTTGCCCAGGAAGACCAGCAGCACCAGAATCACCAGGGCTCCCGCTTCCATCAGGTTCTGCCGCACGGTCGCGATCGTCCGGTTGATCACCTCGCTCTGGTCGTAGAACGGCACCAGCTTCACGCCCTCCGGCACGCGGATCTGCCCCAGCCGCTGCTTAACGCGTTCAATCACGTTGCGCCCGTTCTCCCCCTTCAGCATCACAGCCACGCCGCCCACGGTTTCGCCCTTGCCGTCGCGCAGAATCGCGCCCTGCCGCTGCCGCCCCCCGGTGCGGATCTGCGCCACGTTGCCGAGCAGCACCGGCGTCCCGGCCACGGTCTTCAGCACAATCTGACGCAAGTTCTCCCGCTGCTGCACGCGGCCCAGCCCGAGAATCGTGTACTGCTCCGAGGCGTGTTCAATGTAGCCGCCGCCAAAGTTCTCGTTGTTCTCCGTAATTCGGTCAAACACCTCTTTTATCGTGAGCCCGTACTGCTCCAGCGCCCGCGGATCCACCTCCACCTCCACCTGCTCGGTCTCCCCGCCCCACGAGTCCACTTCGTTAATGCCCCGCACGCTCCGCAGCTGCGGCTTAATTTGCCACTCCTGCAGCGTCTTGCGCGCGAGCGGCGACAGCCGGTCCGTCTCCACCGTGTACTGAAACACCTCGCCGAACACCGTCGCCAGCGGGCCCAGCCCCGGCTCGAGACCCTTCGGCAGCCGCGTCCGCACCTCCTGCAGCCGCTCGTTGATGAACTGCCGGGCCACCAGCGTGTTCACGTCGTCTTCAAACATCACCGTGACAATCGACAGTCCAAATTTGGACACACTCCGCACCCCCGTGTTCCGCGGAATCCCCAGCAGCGTGGTCTCAATCGGGTAGCTCACCATCTGCTCGACCTCGGCCGCCGCCATCGCCGGGCATTCTGTAATTACACTCACCTGGTTATTCGTCAGGTCCGGAAAAGCCTCAATCGGAATCTCCGCCAGACAGTACAACCCGTATCCCGTTACCGCCAACAGGAAACCAATCACCAGCAGCCGGTTGGCCAAAGCAAAATTGATCAGTGCCGCCACGCCTACTCCTCCGCCAGCGACGATTTAAACATCTGCGACTTCAAAACGAACCCGCCCCGGCTCACCACCCGGTCCCCCGCCGCCAATCCTTCCAAAACCTCTACCAGTTCCCCCTGCGTCCGCCCCGTGCGCACCGGCCGCACCGCGTACCGCCCCTCGCCCTTGTCCAGAAACACTACCGCCTGCCCGTTCATATCCTGCAGCGCCCCCGGCGGCACAAACAGCGCCTCGGTGCTCCCGCCCGCGGCAATCTCCGCCACCCCGTACATCTCCGGCCGCAGCCGCTGCCCGGGGTTGGCCAGCACAATCCGCGCCGGCGCCGTTCGCGTCTCCGGGTCAAGTTGATCGCCCAGCCGCACCACCCGCCCGGAGAACACCTCCTCCGGATACGCCTGCACCCGCACGGTCGCGCTCATCCCCGCCCGGACCTTGCCCAGCATCTCCTCGGGCAGCGCCGCTATCATCCACACCGTCGACAGGTCGCTCACCTCGAGCACCCGATCGGCCGCCTTCAGCATCGCCCCGGTCGAGGTGTCCCGCTTGGTCACCACCCCGCCGTTGCGCGTCTTCACCGGCACCATGTCTTCTTCATGAACAAACTCGCCCGGCTTATGGTCCGGATGGTCGTCGGCCGGCACATCGAGAAACTCCACCAGATGCACCCGCGTCCGCTCCAGTTCAATCTCGGCGTTCTTCACCGCCGAAACCGCATCGCGCAGTTGCGCCTCCGCCAACTCGGTCTGCTCAAGCGACGCGGCTTTCAACTGGTACAGCCGCTGCTGGCGATCCCGGTTCCGCTGCGCGAACGCGCGCTGCGACTGCGCCTTGGCCAGGTCCGTCTTCGCGCGCTGATACTCGCTCCGCGCCTCGTGGACCTCGTGCGAATGCAGCCGCGCCACCACCTGGCCGGCGCTGATGCGGTCGCCCACATTCACCAGCAGCTGCAGCACCCGGCCGTCCACGAACGAGTCCACATGCCAGGTGCGCTCCTCGTTCACCGTCAGCCGGCCGTTCACCCGCACGAGCAGCGGTTCGCTGTGCTTTTCCACCTCGACCGACACAATGTTCCCGCTCTGGATCATCGCCGCGTCCAGGCGCACCTCGCCCGGCGTCTTGGCCGGTTCGGCCGGGGCCGGCGCCGCCGCCTCCGGTTTGGCCGCCTCCTTCCCGCATGCCGCCAACAACAGCACCGCCGCCATCCAACCGTATCTCATTGGTTCGCCCCCATCGCCGTCTCCAGATTCACCACGGCCAGCCGGTAGTCCACCAGCGCCTGCACATATACCAACTGCGTCTCCAACTGCAGCCGCTGCGCGTCCAGCAGCCGCAACAGATCCGTGCCGCCCTCGCGGTAGGCCGCCGCGGCAATCCGCGCCGTCTCCTCGGCCTGCTGCCGCAGCGGTCCCAGCGTCTCGTCCACCTGCTTGCGGCGCATCCGTACCTCAACCTCAGCCGTCTGCAGTTCAGCCTTCACCAGCGCCTCGCCCGCCTTCAAACCGTTCTCCGCCACCCGGATCTCCGCCACCGCCGCCGCCACGTTGCCCTGGTTGCGGTTGTTCACCGGCAGGTCCATCTGCAAACCCACCAGCGCCGTATCCTGCCCCATCGTCCGCTTGTAGCCGCCCAGCACATCGTAGTTCGGCCGCGCCTGCGCCACCTGCAACTGTTGATTGGCCCGCGCCGCGGCAATCACCCGCCGGGCCACGGCCAGCTCCCCGCGCTCGTTCAGCGCCTTGTCCACCTCGGCCGCCGGCGGCGGCGCGGCCCCCTCCAGCTCATCAACCAACTCCACGGCGCCGAATTCGCTCCGCCCCATCTCCCGCAGCAGCGCAATCCGCGCCCGCTCCGCCGCCAAATCCGTGTTGTTCGCCGCCAGCGCGAACCGTTCGGCCTCGAGCCGCACTCGGATCAGGTCCGCCTCCGCCATCGCCCCCTCCCGTACCCGGATCTGGTGGTAGTCCACTATTTGCGCGAAGGTAGTCCGCGTCTCGGCATACACCTTCCGCGCGCGCTCCGCCCCAATCGCCACCCACCACGCCTGCTTCACCCGCGCGACCAACTGCTGCCGCAGCAGCAACCGCGCGCTCTCGGCCACCTGCCGGTTCACCCCCGCCAACTCCGTACGGAATTGGCGCTTCCGCGCCGTCTCAATCGTCTGCTGCACCCACACAAAGTTGTCCGTGTCCCGCGGGTAAGAAAACGGCCCCTGCCAGCTCCCCCGCAGATTTTCGATCTGGAACGCCAACCGCGGATTCGGACGCAGTGCCGCCTGCTCCAGCAGGCCCTGCGCGGTGCCGATGCGCCCGTCGGCGGCCGCCAGCAGCGGATGCCTTTCAACCGTCTCGGCGATCGCCCGGGCTAGCGTCAGAGGCTCAGCCCAGAGAAGTGGGGTGGTAAAGAGCAGTACTAGGAGGCGCAATGTGACGATCTTACCAGACCGTTAAATTACCTTAGGCGGCAAAACTCTGGGAACAAAATCGGGTTCGGTAGCCTAGACTGATCTCAAAACGGGGATTTTCAACATGAGACGAATGCACTGGGCCGCGGCCCTGTCGTTTACGCTTGCCCTCAGCGGGCAGGAAGGCCCTGCCCCGCAGGAGCAGGAAAGCGAGCAACTACTGGCGGTCGAACACGCCGAATGCAGTTACTTTAGCGCTCCGGCCAGGAAACTGCGCGCCGACCAGAGTCACGCAGCCCGCATCGGCCGCCTCAGCCGCGAAACCGCCTCGGTCGCCGCGCTCCTCAGCAGCGCCGGCTCCGGCCGCGCCGCCTCCGGCGACAACAGCAACCTGGTGGACCGCCACATCTTCGGCGTCCTCCGGCAGCGCGGCATCGAACCCGCCCGCCGGTCCAACGACTACGAGTTCTTCCGCCGCGTCAACCTCGACCTCACCGGCCGCGTCCCCACCGTCGCCAAACTCAACGCCTTCGTCGCCGACCCCGACCCCGAGAAACGCGCCAAGGCCATCGACGAACTGCTCGCCAGCCCGGAATGGGTCGACAAGTGGACCATGTTCTTCGGCGACCTGTTCCGCAACACGGACTTTGTTCGCGCCACCGATACCAACCGCTTCGCCGATGGCCGCGAAGCCTTCTACCGGTGGATTAAAGACGCCCTGGCCGCCAACCGGCCCTACAACCAGATCGCCTCCACCCTGATCGCCGCCCAAGGTCAGAACTCGTTTGAACGCGGGGAGCTGAACTGGCAGGTGGGCAATCGCGTCACCAACGGCCCCGCCCAGGACATGTACGACCAGATGGCCGCCGCTACCGCCGAAACCTTCCTCGGCGTCAGCCACTTCAACTGCATCCTCTGCCACAACGGACGCGGCCACGTCGATACCCTCTCGCTGTGGGGCCGCACCGCCTCCCGCGCCCAGGCCTACGGCTTCGCCGCCTACTTCTCGCAGACGGCCCTGGCCCTGGTCCGCCCGGTCTCCACCAACAACAACTACTATTACTGGAACGTCAACTTCAACGCCCGCGGCTCTTACGCCCTCGGCACCACCACCGGCAACCGCCCCCCGCGGACCCGGTTCGGCTCGAGCAATACCGTGGCCCCCGAGTACCCCTTTACCGCCGCTGCCGCGCCTCCCCTCGCGGCGGGAGATAACTGGCGCGAGGCCGCCGCCCGCGCCGTCGTCAACGACCCGCTCTTCGCCCGCGCCGCCGTCAACTACCTCTGGAAGGCGCTCATGGTCCGCGGCCTCGTCGAGCCTGTCAACCAGTTGGATCCCGCCCGCCTCGACCCCGACAATCCACCCCCCGCCCCCTGGACGCTGCAACCCTCAAACGCCCGGCTACTCAAGGAGCTGGGCGAGTTCTTCGCCGCCAACAAATTCGACCTCAAAGCCGTCATGCGCCTGATCACCACTTCGGACGCCTATCAGCTCTCGGCCCGCTACGACGGCGATTGGAATCCGGCCTGGGAAAATCTGCACGCCCGGCGCTTGGTACGCCGCCTCAGTGCCGAAGAGTTGCATGACGCTCTCGTGCAGACCAGCAGGATTCCGGCCACCATCACCTTCGCGGTCAACGCGAACGACCGCACGCAGACCCGGACCGTCAACTGGGCCATGCAGATCCCCTCCCCCAGCGCCCGCGGCGGTTCGGCGGCCTTCCTGAACGTGTTCTACCCCGGCAACCGGGAGGATAACGACCGGCGCTCCGACGGCTCCGACCTGCAGGCGCTCGCCCTGATGAACAACACTTTCCTCGTCAACCGCACCCGCGCCACCGGCGCCGGAGCCACCGCCAGCCTCCTCCGGCAGGTCATCAACCTCGACGAACGGCAGCTGGTCGAGACGCTCTATCTCAACGTCCTCTCCCGCTTTCCCAATGAGACCGAACGGGCGGCCGGCAGCGCCGCCCTCAGCAATGGCAACCGGGGCCAGCAGGCGGAAAACCTCCTGTGGAGCCTCTACAACAAGGTGGATTTCACCTTCCAGTATTAAGGAGCCCCGCCATGACCCCCAACCATTCCCACATCCCCTTCTTCCGCCGCCCCTTCGCCTCGCGGCGCGAGTTCTTCCGCCTGCTCGGCGCTGGCGTCACGGGCTCCTTCCTCGCCGGCAACTCCCAGGCTCAGCTCGTCCGCAACCTCGACGTGAAAACCCGGAACACCGCCAAGAATGTCATCTTCATTCTGCTCACCGGCGCCCCGTCCCACGTCGATACCTTCGATCTCAAGTTCCTCGACGGCATCAGCCCCGCCGGCTTCCAGCCCGAAACCATCAAAGGCATCCGCTTCAACACCGGCGTCTTTCCTAAAATCGCCGCCCAACTCGACGACATCGCCATCCTCCGCAGCGTCCGCGCCTGGGCCGCCCAGCACTCGCTCTCGCAAACCTGGGTGCAGATCGGCCGCAGCCCCGCCGCCGTCCTCGGCGACGTCGCCCCCAACATCGGTTCTATCGTCGCACTCGAAAAACGGGCCGAACGCACCCCCGGCCAGCTCTTCCCCACGTTCCTGGCGTTGAACGCCGACGGCGCGGTGGGCTCCGGCTACCTACCCGCGCAGTACGAACCCTTCAAGACGGCGCCCAGCACCGCCGGCCTCGCCAACACCGCGCATCCCGACGGCGCGGCCCGCTTCACCGCGAAATACGATCTGCTCGAAAACCTCGACGCCCCGCTGCGCGCCAAGTCCCCCCTCTCGCCCGTCATGGAGGACTACGGAGCCTTCTATCAGTCGGCCCGCGGCCTCATGTACAACCCCACCGTCGACCAGGCCTTCAAGTACACCGCCGCCGACAGCGCCCGTTACGGTAACACCGGCTTCGGCAACGCCCTGCTCACCGCCAAGCAGGTGCTCGCCGCCAACTCCGGCACCCGCTACATCCAGATCACCCTCGGCGGCTGGGATATGCATTCGGGCATCTACGCCCCCAACGGCAACAGCATGTTTACCCTCGGCCGGACGCTCGATAACGGCTATGGCGCGCTGATCGCCGACCTCAAGGCCGCCGGCCTGCTCAACGAAACGCTGGTGGTGATGATGGGCGAGTTCGGCCGCACCGTCGGCGCGCTGAACAACCAGGCGGGGCGCGATCACTACACGCAGCAGTTCGCCGTCTTCGCCGGCGGCGGCGTCAAAGGCGGCCGCGCCATCGGGGAAACCGATGCGCAGGGCGCCCGCACCACCGAGTTCGGCTGGTCCGAGCAACGCGACATCCGCGTCGAGGATATCGAAGCGACCATCTACTCCGCCCTCGGCATCAATTGGACCAACGTGCGCTACGACGACCCCTTCGGCCGCGGCTTCGAGTACGTGCCCTACGCCAGCGAAGGGCTCTACAAGCCGGTTGAGGAGCTCTGGGGCTAAAATCTCTCGCGTTAGAATCAAAGTAGATGACCCGCGTTCAACTCCGCTACCAGCTGCTGAAGCCCCTCGATGAGGCCCTCATGAAGAGCATCAACCGGGCCCACGCCATCTACGGCATCGAACAGATCAAGGTACAGCCGTCGCTTGACGAAATCCTCGTCGAATACGACGCCTCCCGGCTCTCGATCGACAAGGTGGAAAACAACCTGCACCGGGCGGGCATCCCCGCCGCCCGGATCACCGCACCGGCGAATACCCCGCCGCCCGCCACAGCGTAATCTCCATCCACTGGGAAATCTGCCCACCCCGCTCAATACTTTCTGCCCGCACCCGGTGCCACTCCGGGTCGGCCATAAAAGCGCCCCACGCCCGCTCCCGCTCCCCGAGATCGGCGAAGGGCGTTACGTACACCAAATTGGGTAGATGGCGGCCCGCCAGCGTACTGCTGTACAGCACCGGCCGAATCCCCAGCCGGTGGAAGATCCCAATCTCCGGCCCCGCAAACCGCTCGTGCAACAGCTCCAGCTGCGGCCACGACGGCGAATGGTACAGCCGCATCTCAAAAATGCGGCCCTTCTCGCCACCCCCCAACTCCAACTCCGGCGAATAACTCGTCGGCGCAAGCAGCGTTACCGACGCATCCGCCGTCGCCGGCGGCTCCACCCGGCTCTCGAGCCACTCCCCCACCGAACCGTAGCCCCGGATCGTCGCCACCTGCGGCATCTGCGCCGCCACCACGGCATCGAGCACCAGCGCCGGCCCCGGATGCGCCGGCAGCCAGTGATTCTGTATCCACTCGTGCACCGCCGGCCCCTGCGGCCCCTGATGCAACACAAACTGTTCCAGCACGTAAAGCTGGGTCTTCTGATTTGGCGAAGTCTGTCTCAGCACGATAATAATTGAGATTACCTCTATGCGCGCCGCTTTTGGATTGCTCCTCCCCCTTGCCCTCTTGGCGGCCGACTACCGCACCCCCGCCGGCACCCGCCCCGCCGCCCGCCGCCCCGGCGGAGAAACCATCCTGCCCGGCGGCCGCATGCTCGCCCCCCTCGGCCGCCAGTTCCAAACCGGCCCCGGCATCTGGGGCCTCGCCGTCTCCCCCGACGGTCGCCACGTCGTCTCCGCCGACGGCGGACCCAACCGCTACTCCCTCACCGTCCTCGACCAAAGCGCTGGCGCCTACCGCATCCACACCATCGAAGCCCTCGGCTCCCGCCCCAAACCCGCCGACGATGACGACGAGTTCCGCAGCGTCTTCATGGGCCTGGCTTTTGAAAACAACCACGACATCTGGGCCAGCGAAGGCAACTCCGGCCGCGTCCGCCTCCTCGATATCGCCACCGGCAAACCCAAACAGATCCTCGAACTCAACGGCAACGGCTTCGCCGACTCCTACTCCGGCGACCTCGCCCTCGACCCCGCCCATGGCCTCCTCTACGTCGTCGACCAGGCCAACTTCCGGGTCGTCATCTTCGAAGCAAAGAAAAGGCGAATGGTGGGTTCGTTTCGCACTGGGCGTCTCCCGTTCGCCATCGCCCTCTCCCCGGACGGCCGCCGCGTCTACGTCACCAACATCGGCATGTTCGAATACAGCGCCATCCCCGGCGCCCAGCCCAAGGCCGCCCGCCTCACCGGACTGCCGTTCCCCGCCTTCGGCTTCCCGAGCGCCGAAGCCGAACAGGGCGCCACCCGCCCCAACGCCGCCGGCGCTCCCGTCGCCGTCCCCGGCCTCGGCAGCCCCAACGTCAAAGAGGCCAACTCCGTCACCGTCGTCGACGTCGCCGACCCCGCCGCGCCCCGCGTCCTCGCCTTCATCCCCACCGGTAAACCCTTCGGCAACGGCATCCACGGCGGTTCGAGCCCGAGCGGCGTCCTCGCCCACGGCGACCATGTCTACGTCGCCAACGGCCACAACGACTCCATCACCGTCATCAACGCCAAGACTCTGGCGGTCGAACGCGAAATCGAAATCCGCATCCCCGGCCTCGAATCCCTCCGCGGCGTCCTCCCCACCGGCATGGCCATCCACGGCGACCATCTGCTCGTCGCCGAATCGGGCATCAACGCCATCGGCGTCATCGACCTGAAGCAACAGCAGCACATCGCCCACCTGCCCGCCGGCTGGTTCCCCACCCGCGTCGCCGTCCACGACGGCGTCGTCCACGTCGGCAACGCCAAAGGCCACGGCACCGGCCCCAACGCCTCCCTCACCAAAGCCTTCGACCGCAGCTTCAACGCCGAACTCCGCCGCGGCTCCATCTCCCTCTACCCCTTTCCGGCCGCCGCCGAGTTCGCCAAACATACAGAAAAGGTCCTGCAGTTGAACGGCTTCCTCCCGCAGAAGGCCTCCGCACCGGCGCTTCCCAAAGAGATCCGCTACGTCGTCGTCATCGTCAAGGAGAACCGGACCTTCGACGAAGTCTTCGGCGATGTCGTCACCGCCTCGAACGGCGCCGTCAACTCGGCCTGGGACCTGGCCCGCTTCGGCCAGTACGCCATCGTCCAATCCGAGCGCGGCAGCCTGCAGAATCGCGCCGCTCTGCGCAACATCGCCGTCACCCCCAACCACCGCTCGCTCATCGACCGCTACGCCTTCTCCGACAACTTCTACGCCGACTCCGAAGTCTCCGTCGACGGCCACCACTGGCTCGCCGGCTCCTATCCCAACGCCTGGACCGAATCGACGCTCATGGCCGCCTACGGCGGTCAGAAAAACTTCCGCTTCCCCACCGCGGCGCCGGGCCGGCTCCTGTTCACCGGCAGTAACTCCTCGGTGCACCCGGAAGAGCAGCTCGAAGCCGGGGCCATCTGGCACCATCTCGAACGGCACAAGATCCCCTTCCGCAACTTCGGCGAAGGCTTCGAACTCGCCGGCGGCGACGAAGGCGAAGGCCTCAAACCCACCGGCGTCCGCTTCCTCACCAACGTCCCCATGCCGGACCCGCTCTACCGCAACACCTCCCGCGACTATCCCAACTACAACACCAACATCCCGGACCAGTTCCGCGCCACGCAGTTCATCAAGGAGGTAGAGCGCCTCTACATCGAAGGCCACGAGGCGTTTCCCCGCTTCGTCTACATCCATCTGCCCAACGACCACACCGCCAAGCCGCGCCCCGAAGACGGCTACCCCTACCAGGCCTCCTACGTCGCCGACAACGACATCGCCCTCGGCCGCATCCTCGAGTTTCTCTCGAAAAGCCCCTGGTGGAAGCAGATGGCCGTGCTCATCACCGAAGACGACTCCCAGGGCGGCGTCGACCACGTCGACTCCCACCGCACCGTGATGATGGTCGCCAGCCCCTACGCCAAAAAGAACTACGTCTCGAAGGTAAACTCCAGCTTCCCCGGACTCCTCAAGACCGCCTTCCGCCTGCTGGGCCTGCCGCCGCTCAACCTCTACGACGCCACCGCCGCCGACCTGTCCGACTGCTTCTCCAGCGCCGACCCGGACTTCGCTCCCTACAAGCTGCTCTCCGTCCGCCCCGAACTCTTCGACCCGGCCAAAGCGCGGGAGCCGCTCGACCCGAAGCCGGGGCCGAAGATGGACGATCCCCGGGCCCTCAAAGAGCTGCAGAAACCTTAGCTTTCCACGCCCGGCGCCGGCAGCGCCGCCAGCAGAAACCGCCCGGCCAGAATGAAGGCGAACGTCACCAGCAGCGGCACCGTATAGCTTCCGGTCGCCGACCAGAGCACCGACATCAGCGACGGAAACCACGACTGCCCCACCACGTTCACCGGCACGATAATCGCCAGCACCGCCGCCAGCGACCGGCTGCCGAAGTGTTCGGCGGCCACCAGCGGCAGCAGCAGCGAATCGACGCTCATCCCCAGGCCGAACAGCAGCGCGAACAGGTACGGCACCCGGTCCGGCGACCAGTCCAGCACCAGCAGCAGCGGCAGCGAGCCCACCATCAGGCCAAAAGCCCCGCTCAGCACAGCGCGCTTCGGGAAGCGATTGATGCTCCAGGCGAACAGAAAACGGCCGGCCGAACCGGTGAGCAGCATCAGCAGGACGGTCAGCCCGTAGACGGTGTCCAGGCGCGCCTGGTTCGGGTAGTTCACCTCGCGCAGGATCAGCTTCAGGTGCTGGCTGATGCCGCCGATGCCCGCTATTGAGCTGGTGGTGCCGGTCAGCAGCAGCCAGAAGGCCCGGTTGCGGACCACCGGCGCGGGCTTCGATTTGGCGTGGTGGTCGGGCTTGGTGGCGGGCAGGCCCCAGTGCGCCAGCGGCACGGCCACGGTGACGATGCCGCCGAGGATCAGCAGCGCGGTGGCGAAGCCATAAGCCAGGGTGAGCGGCCGCGCCAGCGCCACCACCGACAGCGCGCCCAGCAGACTGATGCCGAAGTAGGCGAGCGCCAGCGCGGGGCCGGGCTTTTCGGGAAACAACCGGCTGAGCAGAATCTGATGCGCCAGCGGCCCGGCAAAGGTCCAGCCGGCCATGTAGAGGATCCAGAGCCCATAGTAGACCAGCAGGTTCGGCGGCATTAGCCCGAAGCCGGCGAGCGAGGCGGCCACCAGCACGGAGCCGCCCGTAATGGAGTGGCGCGGCGAGAGGCGGCGGACGTAGAGCGGGCCGAGGATGAGCGTGACGAAGGTGCCGAGCGGCAGGCCGAGCATGATGGCCCCGCGGGACCAGCCGTAAGTGGTCTCCCAGTAGTCGTAGAAGAAGGCGATGGCGTAGTAGGGCAGGCCGACCGTAAGGCCGAGCAGCAGGGACGAGAGCGCCGCGACGCGCCAGCGAAAGTTCATCGCACCGCCAGCAGCGCGCCGCGGGCGGCGAGAAGGTCCGGCTGCGGGGCCAGTTCAACGCGGCAGGCCGCGCGCAGCGCCGGCAGCGCGCGGCGGTCGACGGCGGCAAGGGCCGCGGTGAGGTAGCCGCGGTAAGAGAGGGTGCCGCCGTACAGACCGATCCGTTCGGGGCGGAAGAGGTTGATGAGGGTGGCGATGCCAGCGCCAAAAGCCTCGCCGGCCGTGCGGACGGCGGCGGTGGCGGCCGGTTCGTGGCCGCTGAGGCGTTCGGCCAGCTCCGGCGCGGTGAGCCCGAGGCGGGCGAGCAGCGCGGCGCCGGAGGCGACGGAGTCGAGAGTCGCCTCCGGACCGTACGGGACGTAGCCGAGTTCGGTCGTGGGGACGCGCTGGCCGGCGATCTCGAGAGCGGCCGCGATAGCGGTGCCGGAGCCGACGATGGCGATGGTCGCGCCGGGGGCGCAGCCGGCGGCGTAGGCGGTGAGCGCGGCCTGGCCGTCGTTGACGACGGCGGCGGCGCGGGGCTGCCAGCCGTTGAGGAGAGGAAGGACGTCGCAGGGGCCGACGACGCCTTCGTCGTTGACAAGCCCGGGGACGGCCAGGCCGTAGACGAGCTCGGCCGGCGCGAGTTCGGCGCGGACGGTGGCGAGGTGCGCGTCGAAGTCAACCGGGGTGAAGCCGGGGCCGGTGGGGAACTTCCAGGTTCGTTCGCCCGCGGGGGTTTCCGCGAGGATCTGCAGCTTCGTGCCGCCGAGATCGACGCCGAGCGGAATGGGGGGCATACTGATCATTGTCAGGGTGGCGTGCCATAGCGTCCAATACACGAGACCGTGAGTGCCGATAACCTGTGGTTATGGCAGCGCTGGATCTGGTGGATTTTCAGGCGGTTGCGACCCTCGCGGAGCAGGGACACTTTGGCCGGGCCGCGGAGCGGCTGGGGTCTCGCAACCGGCGTTGACAATGCGGATCCGGTTGGTGGAGGAGCGGATTGGCGGTCGATTGTTTGAACAGCTGGCGCGGGGCGTGCGGCTGACATCAGTTGCTCACCGCGCTGGCGCTGGTGCGGGCGGGGGTGGGGGTGAGTCTGCTTCAACCGGCCCGTACGGACCAGGCGCGCCGCCGCTGGGGCGCGGAGACGCTGAAGAGTCCGCAGGAAGCGAGAGGTTTCTCTCCGGATCATCCGCATCGAGACCAGCCCCGGCCGGGCGGCTCCTCTCCCCGCCGAATCGACCCGGCGACATCGGATCGACGCCAAGACCACCGCGCCATGGTGGTGGGGGGTGATTCCGGATCGGCTGTGCTTGGCCTGAGGGCGTTCGCGTGGTCCAACGCCGCAGCAACGCCGCATGATGCGCGCGTCGAGCCGCAACCGGGTCAATCCCCGCGGACTACGCCGTAACCGCGGTGGCCTTGGCCAGAAACGCGGGGTCGATCTCGACACCCAGCCCCGGCCCCGTCGGCACGGTCAGCATGCCGCCCTCGCTCTTGAGCGAACTCGTGGCCGAAGAGACCGGCAGCAGATCGTCCTCGCCCTTGTACTCCTGATGGGCGCCCGGGTTGGCGATCACCGAAGCGAAGTGCGCCACGTAAAGGAAGCCCAACCCTCCACCCGACATGTGCGCCGTGCAGTCGAGCCCGGCCACCTCCGCCATCCGCGCCACCTTCACCGACCGGATCAGCCCGCCAAAGTAGAGCAGATCGGGCTGAATCACCCGCGCAATCCCCTGCTCGATAATCCGGCGCATGCCGCGTAGGCTGGCCTCTTCCTCGCCGAGCGCAATGGGAATCCGCAGCGCCGCCGCAATCTGCCGCGTCTCGTCGTAGTAGTCGAACGGCACCGGCTCCTCGAAGAAACCAAACCGGTGCTCCTCCAGCATCTTGCCGAGGCGGATCGCCTGCGGGACATCGTAGGAGCCGTTGGCGTCGGCGTAGATGGCGAAACGGTCGCCGAAGGTCTTCCGCGTCAGCGGGATCAACGCTTGGTCCCGCCGCGTCGACGCCTCGTCGTAGCGCATCCGCGCGCCCAGGCGAAACTTGATCGCCCCGGCGCCGGTCTCGCTGACAATCCGTTGCAGGTAGTCGATCTCGGCCTCGGGCGAGTTGCCGCGGTTGCCGCTGGCGCGGTAAACCGGAATCTTTCGCCGCCGCACCTGGCCGATCAGCGCCCCAAGCGGCAGCCCGGCTACCTTGCCGAGCAGATCGAGAATTGCAATCTCCACCACCGCCACACTCACCCAGAACGGCAGCCCCTGCCACTTGTAGTTCGAGCTGGCCAGATAGACGCCCCGGAGCAGCGCCTCCAGTTCGCGCGCGTCTTTACCGACGAAGAACGGCGCCACTTTCTTAAGCAGAATCGGATACGCCGCGCTCATCACGCTGCTATGGGCATCCGCATAGCCGGTCGCGCCGCTCGTCGAACGCACCCGCACAAGGTAGCTGCCGCCGTTCCGCAGCAGCTCCACCGCAGCGATCTTCACGGCCTCGCGCACCACCTCGGCGCGCAGCACGGGCGCCTCCATCGCGGCGGCCAGCTTCTGGCCCAACGCCGGCGCTGCCGCCAGCCCAGCCAGCAAACCCCGGCGCGTCATCGCGGTGCAATCCCCAGCAAACGGCAATCCTCCGCTACCATCTCGCGCACAAGAAACGCAAAGTCGGTGGTCGCCTCCCAGCCCAGCACCCGCTTGGCCTTGGCCGGGTTGCCGCACAGCGGAATCTTCTCGGCCGGCCGGTAAAAGTTCTGATCCACCACCACGTACCGCTCCCAGTCAAGACCCACGCTGGCAAACGCGATCTCGACAAACTCCCGGACCGAATGCAGCCGCCCCGTGGCGATCACGTAATCGTCGGCCTGCTCCTGCTGCAGCATCCGCCACATCGCCTCGACGTACTGGCGGGCATCGCCCCAATCCCGCAGCGGTTCGAGATTGCCCAGCCGGAGCTCCGAGGACTGCCCGGCCAGGATGCGGGCCACTGTGCTCGTGATCTTCCGCGTGACAAACTCAAAGCCACGCCGCGGCGATTCGTGGTTGAACAGAATGCCGCTCGAAGCGTGCATGCCGTACCGCTCCCGGTAGTTCCGCGTCAGCTCGAAACCGGCTACCTTGCTTATGCCGTAAATAGACCGCGGGCGGAACCGCGTCGCTTCGTCCTGAGGCGAAATCTCGGCCGCGCCAAACATCTCCGAGGTCCCGGCGAAATAGAACCGGCACTGCGGCGCCAAGTCCTTGAGCGAGGCGAGCAGATAGTGGGTGCCGTTGATGTTGGTCGTGAGCGTGGAGAACTCGTCGTCGAACTCATAGCTGACGAAGCTGGCGGCGGCCAGATGGTAGCATTCGTCCGGCCGGATCTTGGCAATCGCCTGGTAGAGCGCGGCGTAGTTTTCAAGCGACGCGGCATGCAGCTGAATCTGGTCGCGCAGGGCCACGACGCGCTCCAGCCGCCGCTCCGGCGCCTCCAGTCCCACCCGCCGCACCAGGCCGTGCACTTCGTAGCCGTGGCGCAACAGCAGTTCCGCCAGATAAGAACCATCCTGCCCGTTGACGCCCGTAATGAGGGCTTTTCGTTTTGCCATTAGCGAATCTGTAATCCCGTGCGGCGCGCAATCCATGTGGCGTTCCAGCGGCGCGTGAAGGCATCCGGGCTCATCACCCCGCCCCACTCGCGCAGGAAGCGCACCGGATGGCGCCAGTTCACGCGCAATCCCAGCCCCAGACTCACCAGAAACTTGGTAAACGAGGGCAGCAGCGGCTCAAAAAACTGATCCCGCCGGTCGATCAAAAAGGAACTGTAGCCATGAATCCACTGAAAGGGAACGTAACCCTGATGGCGCCGGACACACCCGATCGCCTCGCGGAATACCGTCCGCCGGCGGCTCAGCGTCTTGTTTTCGGCATGCATCCGGGAGTTAGCCAACATCACGTCAATCCGGCGCAGCGTATACCGTTGGGCCAGCCGCAGCCAGAGGTCATAGTCGAAGGCCGTTTGCAGTCTCGCGTCAAAGCCGCCCACGGCCCGGATCGCCGCCGCTCGAACAAAACAGGCCGGCTGGCAGATGAAACACTCCCGGCCCAGCGCTGCGGGGTCGAATGCTTTGGTCGGGTACGAACCCAACACTTTCCCTTCCTTGTCGATCCAGTAGGCGTTTCCGTATACCCCGGCCACCTCGGGCTCTTCGTTCAGATGCGCCACCGCCAGACGGATCGCCCCGGGAAAGTAAGTGTCGTCGGCATTTAGGTACGCGAAAATCTCCCCGCGCGCCATCAGAAAACCCCGCGCAATGGCTTCGGACGCCCCGCCATCGGGAGCAGAAAAATACCGGATCTGCCCAGGATAGGCCGCCGCATAGCGCTCCAACATCTCTACCGTCCCATCCGTGGAGCCGCCGTCGAACACCAGATACTCGAAGTTGGCATAATCCTGCCGCAGGACACTCTCCAGTGTGCACTCGAGAAACTGTGCCGCGTTCAAACACGGGGTCACAATTGTCACCGCAGGCATGTCGGAATTAGTCATCATGACACCGGTTCCGGACCCGGCTTTTACCCCTTCGAGTTTAGCATTGAAAGACTTGGCTTTCCGGAAGCAGATACCGCCGGCCGGGCAAAACAGACCAGCCGGTTGACACCGGCGCCGCGCGGTCCTATGCTGAAAGGGCAATGCAACTCAGTTTCAACAACGGTGCCGCGCAGACGCTCGCGCAGCTACCCTCGGGTTCGCTCGCCTATCTCCTGCGTTTAGATCTGCCCGAAGAGATTTCGCAGCGTTTGATGGAGTTGGGCTTCCTCCCCGGCGCCGCCGTTGTTGCGGCGGGCAGCGCCCCCGGCGGCGATCCCCGCATCTTCCGCGTGGACGGGTCTGAAATTGCCCTTCGGCGGGAAACCGCCCGTCACCTCTATATCTCCTCACAGCCCCTGCCGGAATCGGATCAACTATGAGCGATAGCGGGAGCTGCCACGGGGCTGCACCGCAAACCGGGAATCGGAAGGCTGGCCACTACGTTGCCCTGGTCGGGCCGCCCAACGCCGGCAAGTCCACTCTGTTCAACCGCCTGACGGGTCTGCGGCAAAAGGTTGCCAATTTCCCCGGCGTCACCGTCGAACATCACGTCGGCCGCGTGAAGGACGCCGCTGGCGGCGACCTGTTTGTCATCGACCTGCCGGGCATTTATAGCCTGACTCCGCGCTCGGAAGACGAACAGGTCACCTACAACGTCCTCACCGGCGTCGAGCCATCGCTTGGCCTGCCCGACGGCGTCATCCTGATCCTCGATTCCACCAACCTGCAGCGCCATCTCGTCCTCGCCGCGCCGGTCCTGGCCCTCGGCCTGCCCACGCTCGTGGTCCTGAACATGGCCGACGACTTGGCCGCCCGCGGCGGCAAAGTCGACCCCGCGGCCCTCGCGCAGGAGATTGGCGCCCCGGTGGCTCTCATCTCCGCCGCTACCGGCGATGGCGTCGAACGCGTCGTGCAGTTTCTCCACGGCACCGGAGCGCGGCCCGTCGCTCCGCAGCCGCGCGTCGAACTCCCCGTGCTGCCCAGCCTCCCCGCCCGGCGCCGCTGGGCCGGAAAAGTCGGCCTGCAGGCGGGCTACACCGCCCCCGCCCCGCCCGCATGGACCCGCCGGCTCGACGCCCTCTTCCTGCACCCCGTTTGCGGACCGCTCGTCTTCCTCCTCGTCGTCCTCGCGGTCTTTCAAGGGATCTTCACCGGCGCCCAGCCCCTCATGGATGGCGTCGAGACGCTCGTCGCCTGGTCCGGCGGACAGATCGGGAATCTGCTGCCCGTGGGCATGCTCCGGAGTCTGGTGGTCGAAGGCGTCTGGGGCGGCGTCGGCAGCGTCGTTGTCTTCCTGCCCCAGATTCTCCTGCTGTTTCTGTTCCTCGGCATTCTCGAAGACTCGGGCTATCTCGCCCGCGCCGCGGTAATCGCGGACCGCACCATGTCCCGCGTGGGACTGCAGGGCAAGGCGTTCATCCCGCTCCTGTCGGCCTATGCCTGCGCCGTCCCGGCCATCATGGCCACGCGGACCATCGAGGACAAGCGCGACCGCCTTGCTACCGTCTTGATTGCTCCCTTCATGACCTGCTCGGCCCGCCTGCCGGTCTACACGCTGCTGATCGGCGCCTTCGTGCCCGATACCCCGCTGCTCGGACGGTTTCTCGGCCTGCAGGCCGCCGTCCTGCTCGGCCTTTACCTCCTCGGTTTCGCCGCCGCGGTCGGCACGGCGCTGTTGCTGCGGTCCTCCGTCCTGCGCCACGCCAAAACCACCTTTGTCATGGAGCTGCCCGCCTACCGCCGGCCCTCCCTCCGTTCGCTGCTACTCCGGTTGATCGACCGGGCCGTCGTCTTTCTCGAGCGCGCCGGCACCGTCATCCTTCTCGTTAGCGTCCTGCTCTGGGTCCTCGCCCACCTGCCTTACAAAGACGGCAAGGCCCCGCCCATCGAAGAGAGCATCGCCGGGCAGATCGGGCGCGCTGTCGAGCCGGCCATTCAGCCACTCGGTTTCAACTGGAAGATCGGTATCGGCCTCATCACCTCCCTGGCCGCCCGCGAGGTGATCGTGGGCACCCTGGGTACGATCTACGGCATTGAAAACGCTGAGCAGGACTCTCCGCCGCTGATCGAATCGCTGCGCAAAGATCTGACTCCGGGCGGCGCCATCGCCCTGATGATCTTCTTTGCCTTCGCCATGCAGTGCTTCTCGACGGTGGCGATTGTCCGGCGCGAACTCGGCAGTTGGATCTGGCCCGCCGCGCAGTTCGTTTACATGGCGGGTCTGGCCTATCTGGGTGGCTTGGCGGCCAATCAGATCTGGCTCCGCCTCCGGTAGGGTACCGGACCGCCCGGATTGCGTGCCTTACGTACAGGAAACCTTCTAAGCTCTTTTGTCTCGCAGCCACATGCGCGGCGCCATCTTTCTCCCTGCCCACCTTCCCTTAGACCGTCAACGACCCCATTGGTGATCAAAGGGGAGCACCAACTAACCATGTTGGCGGAGTCGGCCTGGGCCCCTCCGGCGGTTACCTGCCATCGGACACCTGCTGTTTACTACCGCGGCTGGACAGCGCTACCTGGTCCCGCTGGTTTCCCGCACCGGGCTGGACGCCGGCGACCTGCACAGCGCCACCTCCTTTCTAACATCGGCCTCGGTCTACGGCGGCACCAACACGACCCATGTTTGGGGTGCCGCGACGGGAGCTACGAATATCATCGCTGGAAACGCCGGAACGGTCGCCCCTACGCAGCTCAACCCCACTGGAGCCCCCAATCTCCTGAACGTTAAACTCACCTTTGCCGCAAACGATGCCTTTGTCAACAGCTTCAGCGGCTCCACCTTCCTGTTCACCTCGGCCACTTGTGCCAACGACGTCATCTCGGGCGTCATCCCCGGCAGCGCCGCCGTCCCCGAACCCGGCACCTAGGCGATGCTCGGCGCCGGCCTGGCCGCTCTGGGCTTCCTTCGCCGCCGCGCGGCGTAAGCCCGCCGCGCTTCGGCCAGGCCTCGGTGAGGGATGGAAGTTTCCGAGGTTCCCATCCTCCTCTATCCTGTCGGCGATCATCCGAAAACGTAGTTTTTTGAACTTCTGGCCGGGGTGGGAGGGCAACAGCATCTCGCGCCGCAGGCGCGAATCTTCTTCCAATCATCCCGAGAGAGTTGTACTTTTATCAAAATGGGACTCCCGCATGACCACATAGAGGGCCTTCGCCCGCGGCACTGTGCTGAGCCAAGCTGCAATGCTGTGTTTGCCGTTTGCGCTTGTTGTGATCGCGGTCAGCGCTATTGCAGCGAACCATGCAGGCGGCGCAGCAGACAAGCCCAGCTTCGGGCAGCCGGGAAACGATATCAGTCAACCGAGGAAGGCAAGCGCGCTCATGGCAGAGAGGGTGTAAAAAAGTCTGTGTAAACGTATTTCTCCGACAAGGAAAGAGGAGAAGCGATGGAGATCAAGCCGGAAGTATTGGATGAGTTGTTGAAAGGGGTGAAGACCCAGCAGGACCTGATGGGTCCGAACGGTCTGTTGAAGGCGCTAACCAAGGGTCTTGTAGAACGGATATTGGAGGGGGAACTGACCCACCATCTTGGGTACGAGAAGAGTGATCCGGCCGGCTACGGCACCGGGAACTCGCGCAACGGCAAGACCCGGAAGACACTGAAAAGCGAGCAGGGCGAGTTGGAGGTTGCCGTGCCGCGGGATCGGGAGGGGACCTTCGAGCCCCAGCTGGTCCGCAAACAGCAACGCCGCTGGGACGGTCTTGACGAGAAGATCATTGCCTTATATGCGCGCGGCCTGACCGTGCGCGATATCCAGGCGCAGTTGCAGGAACTGTACGGCGTCGAACTCAGCCCGGGATTGATCTCGGAGGTCACGGATGCCGTTCTGGATGAGGTGAAGAGCTGGCAGAACCGGGTGTTGGACAGCATGTATCCGGTGGTGTTTCTGGATGCGCTGATGGTGAAAATGCGGCATGAAGGCCGTGTGGAGAACCGGGCGGTTTATGTGGCGATCGGGATCAATGAGGAGGGGATCAAGGAGGTTCTGGGACTGTGGAGTTCCGCTAGCGAGGGCGCGAAATTCTGGTTGACGGTGGTGACGGAGCTGAAGAACCGGGGTTTGCGGGACGTATATCTGTTTTGCACGGATGGGCTGAAGGGCTTTGCGCAAGCCATTGAGTCGGTCTTTCCAAAGGCACAGGTGCAGACTTGCATCGTCCATCTGATCCGGGCGAGTTTGAATTATGCTTCGTGGAAAGAGCGGAAGGCGTTGGCGACGGACTTGAGGCCGGTGTACCGTGCGGTGAATGCGGAGGCGGCGAGTGCGGCGCTGGCCGATTTCCGGGTGCGTTGGCCGAAGCACCAGGTGGTGGCGGATGTTTGGGAGCGGAACTGGGAACGGGTGATTCCGTTTTTCCAGTTTCCGGAGGAGATCCGGCGGGTGATCTATACGACGAATGCCGTGGAGAGCCTGCATATGAGTTTGCGGAAGGTGACCAAGAACCGGGGTTCGTTTCCGAGCGAGGAGGCGGCGTTCAAGCTGTTGTATTTGGCGCTCCGGAACGCGGGCAAGAAGTGGCGGGCGGTGCAGGGATGGCGGGAGGCCATGCGGCAATTTGAAATGATTTACCCGGGGCGGCGAGAGGCCGCGCGGGCGGCATAGGGCGCGCCGGCTGCCAGCCTGCGCCGGGGGGCGTCGCTCCGCTCCGCCCCCCGGCTTCGCCTGGCAGCCGGCATGGTTCTCAACCGTGGCAAGCAAAACAGTGGGAAGCGTTTACACAGATTAGTTGACACGCCCGCTCCGGGCGCTGCCCCGATTCCCCGTACATCTGAATTCGATACTTGCTCCCCGAATTCGCTCCCGCCTCCGCCCGCCACTCAAAGCGGAAGTCGAAATCCTCAAACTCCGCCTCGCTCAGTAAAGACACCTCCTTGCCCACTCCCGGTGTCGTCCGCAACACCCCGTCGCGCGCCTCCCAGGATGGCGCCGGCACCGCCCCTCCCCGTGTCCAGTACCAGCCCTTCAAACTCTTGCCGTCAAATAACTCAAGCCCCAGCAGCAACAACCAAATCAGCTCAATAGCCTACCAGCGGCGACCGCCTCCACCACTGCTTGCTCCCCAACTGTTCCAACAGAAATGCCGCCGTGTCCGCCCGCGTAATTCTCGCTATCGTCACCCCCTCCAGTTGGTCCGTCGCCCGCAACTTCCCACCCTTCGGTCCGTCCGTAAAGCAAGCCGCCCGCATGATCGTCCAATCGAGCGAACTCTCCCGGATCAATTCCTCCTGCCGGTCTTTGTCCCGGTAAATCTTCTTGGTGAAGAGAGGGTAAATGATCCAGTCATAAAGCCAACCGCCATGCCCCTTTGAGTCCCCCGCTCCAATCCCCGTCAGCGCTACCAACCGCTTCACCCCATGCTTCTCCATCGCCCCAACCAGGATGCGTGTCGTATCAGAAAACAAGGTCGTCTCCTTGCCCAACACTCTCTCCCCCAAACAGTACACCACCGCTTCCTGTCCCTCCACCGCCCGGTCGACATCGCCCGCGTTCAAAGCGTCCCCGGCCATCACCTCAAGATTCCGATGCCGCACCGCTATCTTCGCCGGATCCCGCACCAACGTACGCACTCCATAACCCAACGCGAGCGCCTGCGCCAACACCTCCCGGCCAACCGTGCCCGTCGCCCCCAAAATCAGAACCCTCATTGTCCACATCCTCCTTCACTCAAAATACACCCGAAGCCATTAACCCTTAAAACGGCAGTTGCCCAGCCCGGTGCGCGTACATTCTCACCGCAAGCCTTGCATCACTAGTGTCCGGTAAACATTCTTCGAGCGGGGCGCAACTATCGTGGAATCGATTGATTGCGGTCGAATCTCCTCGGGAACGATTGGAACGGGTCGTCGGGACAATTTGACCACTTCCGCACCCTCCCCGGGGTGGTGGCTTCGGTACAAAATGTTGCATGAATTCTGGTCGCACCGTCTTTGCCCAACTGCTCGCCGAAATACCGCACAAAGAATTCCAGAAGGGTGTGGCCCGTTACAACGGCGATCGCTACTTGAAGAAGTTCTCTTGTTGGGACCAGTATCTAACGATGGCCTTCGCTCAGCTTCCTTACCGCGAGAGCCTCCGCGATATCGAAAACTGCCTCTACTCCATGCGTGGGAAGCTCTATCATATGGGTACTCGCGGCTCGGTGGCCC
>JADCJL010000030.1 GCA_020247055.1 Acidobacteriaceae bacterium
ACGACCGTCCTGAAGAGCCTTGATCTCATGCTGAAGAGTGTCGCCCCCGCCAAGCGTCAGCAGGTGACCCGATGACCGCCGACAGGCAACACGCTCATGCTCTGCTCGACCGTCTGCCCGCCGATCAGATGAACGCCGCCGTTCGCTTTCTCGAGTTTCTACTGCTCGAAGACGAAGAGATCAGCGAGGAAGAAGAGGCTGCCGTCGCCCGCTCCAAAGAGTGGTTTAAGCACAACGAAGGCATACCCTTCGAACAACTCGTCGCCGACCTCGGCTTCTCTATGGACGAGATCCGCGAGGGAAGCAAGGACTCCGCGGCTTGAAGCGCATCATCATCTCCGACGAAGCCAAGACCGACATCCGCGCCATTCCCCAGCACATCGCCATGAACATTCTCACAGCCATCCATCGCCTGGCGGAGTCTAACTCCGGCGACGTCAAGACGCTCAAGGGCAACGCTGGAGAGAAGCGTCTTCGCGTTGGTGATTACCGCGTCCGCTTCACCGAGGAACTTCCCGATTCCTTACGCATCCATACCGACCGCAACCGCAAAGACGCCTACAGATAAATAGACCGCCGCCCCCTCCAGGGCGGAAAAAGCGGGCGTTCCCAGTTCTTCCAGTAAGTTCTAAAGAGTTCTAACGCCCCGGCCAGGGTTCTAAGAAGTTCTAAGAAAATCCGAGGATTTCTAAGCGGCGGCTTTCCAAAGGCCTTCCTTCAGCCAACACCTATGGTAGTAGAACATGGCTCCCCGATCCCAAAATCGTCTGGAACTCGATGCGGCCGGCGGTACGCGAGGAACCCCCGGATCCACGTTGCCAGCACGGAGACCGGACCGCGGAAGGCAGCGGCCCCTGACGTATATAGCTGCCGGCAGTTGCTTCGGGGGCCGGGCGGCGCCAGGCTGTTTGAAAGACGCGTTCACCCCGGCCCAGGTTCCCGCTTTGCAGCAACCCGCTCGAGGTGACGTGTCACCCCTTTCTTCAGCCGCCACAGGCGGCTTCCGGGAACTTTCGGTTATACGCGGTTACCGGACGGTAACCTGTTGATCGCGCATGGCTCGTGCGATTTTCACTGCTTCACGAATCGCCGCAAGGTTACACGCGCCGGTAACCTATTGATTCTGCTGGGGCACAATTCCCGGCCGCATCATACGGAACTCCGGTCATCTGATTGCTCGCCGCACTAAACCAACCCGGACCAGCAGGGGGCAATGGATCGGCCACCAAACCGCGGACGGCGGTCACCCATCGATTGCCAAACGAATCGTAATTGTTGGTCTCCGAGGCCGTACCCTCCGTGAAGGCGGTCGAGCCCCGATGCGAGGGCAGCACAAAGCTCTCGCCTTCCTGATGCAGTTTTTCGGTTAGCAGCAAGCCCCGGGGTACATTAGCGAAGGCGGGCAGGCAAAAAGCGGCCAAACAAAGATGCAAAAGTTTTGCTCGAGCCGCCATGAAGGCAGTGTACGTCATTCGCCGTCTTCCGCTGCGGCCAGGGTCTATGCGCTCTTTGCTCACCAACCTCGCCGACGAACTCCTCGTCCAACACATCACCGAACCAAGCGCCGTTCTTGGCTCTCTGTCCGATCACGATCTCCACTCCAGCCGGATCGCGCTCCCAGAATCTTGCCCACTCCAGGCAGCGTCTCGAGCAACCGCAGCCAACCGAGCTTGCCATCCGCGCTTCCATCGCCAGTTCCAGGCTCTCCGCCCGCCGCTCCAGATCCTGAATCGCCAGCCACTGCTCCAGTCGGGAACATCGACGACGTCCTCCTCCTCGATCAGGTTCTTCAAGCCCTATTGGTTCAACACGCCATGGACCCGGTTTTTCATCGCGCTCTCCTGCCGGCGTATCGCCAGCCTGGTTCGCACGAGGTCACGCAGATCCCACACCCCAGATCCCGCTGATAAATTGATGGGGCCATCCACACTTCCGGCCTCTTCTACCTGCCGAGCCATCCCCATCCAACAGCCACAGGCCTCAAAACCAACGTGGCTACCAGGCGGAAGGGTCTTCAAAAAACGTTCCAGTTCGCCGTTCTCGTGCCGAATGCGAATCGGTGGACCCACTTTGCGGTGGGCATCGAACATCCGGAAAACGGAGTAGTCCTTGTGGATATCGCATCCGATACAATCGAAAAACTCCATAGCTGTAGCGCCTCCTTTGCGCTCTCATACGTTCACAAGGTAAGAAAATAAATCGTATCCCCTTCACTCCAGGTCATTTAACCCCATTCTTCGCCCCCTCCCCACCCCCGGAAATTTGGTCCCCCCGTGCTATAGTCCAAGCAGATAAGGAACCCAACGCCCTGACCGGCTCAACCCGTCAGGGCGTTTTCTTTTCCCCCAGGAGAATTCCGATGCCCGACCAACTCACCCCCGAACAGAAAAAGGCCCGCCGCGCCGAAATCAACCGCCAAAACGCCCAAAAAAGCACCGGCCCCAAAACCCCCGCCGGCAAAGCCGTCACCCGCTTAAACGGCCTCAAAAACGGCTGCCGCGCCATCGTCATCAACCTCAGCCACGCCCCCGGCATCGCCCTCCTCACCGGCGAAGACGCCGCCGAGTATCAGGACATGGTCGCCGAGTACCACCACACCTTGGCCCCCACCAACCGCCTCGAAGTCGGCATCGTCCAGCGCCTCATCGACGCCCAGTGGCGCCTCCTCCGCAATTCCCGTCTCCAGTCTCTCGAAATCGAGACCTGCCTCGACAGCGCCCGCGAAAACCAATATCCCGGCTTAACCCCCGCCGCCGCCGCCGAAATGCACGCGGTCGTCGCCAACCGCATGTCCGCCGACGCCAAGTACACCCGCCAACTCATCCGCGAAGAAGCCGCCCTCATGCGCCTGATTCACGCGAGCCACCGCGAACTCCAAGCGGTCCGCAAGCTCAACCCCTCGGCCAACCCGCCGGTCTTCCCCCGCCTCGAATACACCGGCAAGAAACAGAGCATCCTCGACCGCGCCCTCGCC
>JADCJL010000300.1 GCA_020247055.1 Acidobacteriaceae bacterium
CCCGTCCACGGCTTCGCGAAACTCAGTGCCCTCACCGCTCAGGTCTACCGCCCCAACCTCGTCGCCGCCCTCGGCAGCCCCGCTGCCGCCGTCCCCCACCTGCTTCCCCTCGCCCGTCAGGCCGCCGTCCTCCGCGTCGACCGCCCCCCCAGCCCCTTCCCCGTCGGCGAACTCGCCACCGCCGTCCTTAGCCATCTGTCGAGCGCAGTCGCCGGCCCTGTCTCATGACAACCCGCATCACCTGGATCGCCTCCTACCCCAAATCCGGCAACACCTGGGTCCGCGCCCTCCTCCTCCACTACCTCGCGCCCCCCGGTGCCCCCGTCTCCCTCCTCGACCTCCACGCCATCCCCCTCGCCGCCTCCCGGCCCCTGTTTGAACAAGCCCTCGGCTGCGACAGCTCGCTCCTGCTCCCCCACGAAATCACCACCCTCCAAAGCGCCTGGTATCACCAATGCGCCCTCCCTCCCCGCGGCCCCGCCTTCTTCAAACTCCACGACCAGTTCAACCCCCGCCTCCACACCCCCGCCAACTCCCGGCTCATCGTCTACATCGTCCGCAACCCCTGGGACGTCGCCGTCTCCTACGCCGCCCACCGCGGCCAACCCCTCGACGACACCATCGACCTGCTCGCCAACCCCGGCCACATCGCCGCCCTCGCCCCCCACGAACGCCCCTTCCAGCTTCCCCAATTCTATGGCTCCTGGTCCGGCCACGCCGCCTCCTGGCTCGATCAAACCCGCATCCCCGTCCATCTCCTCCGCTACGAAGACCTCCTCACTCAGCCCGTCCCCACCTTCGCCGCCCTCCTCCACGCCTGCGGCTACTCCGTCGACACCCCGCGCCTCGCCGCTGCCATCGAGGCCTGCTCGTTCGCCCGCCTCCGCGCCCGCGAAGAGCAGCACGGCTTCCCCGAAAAGCCCCCCACCTCCTCCCGCTTCTTCCGCCAGGGCCGCGCCGGAGCCTGGCGCGAAACGCTCACCCCCCAGCAGGCATCCCGCATCGCCCGCGCCCACGCGCCCGCTCTCGCCCGCCTGGGCTACACCGCTCCCGGAGGATACCCCGCATGAGCCCCCTCCTCGCCCTCCTTGCCGCCGCCATCACCGCCGGCGGCCTCCTCCACCCCGCCCGGCAGGCCGCCATCCTCCTCGTCTGGCTCCCCTTCTCCAACTTCGTCCCGCCCCTGCTCTACGCCCAGTTCGCCGTCGGCGCCGAAACCGTCCGCGGCCTCATCGCCATCAAAGACGCCCTTCTCGGGATGAGCCTCGCCGGCAACGCCATCCGCCAGCGCACCCGCCTCGGCACGTGGCAGTTCGCCGACCTCCTGCTCCTCGCCTACACCCTCCTGCTCTCCCTCTACTTCGCCCTCGGCCTCGGCGACGGCGACAGCACCGTCTCCCCGGAAACCCGCCTCGGCGCCCTCCGCAACCTCCTCACCCCACCCCTCGCCTGGTTCGCCGGCCGCCTCCTCCCCGTCGAAGCCGCCCCCTCCCTTCTCCGCGTCCTCCTGCTCACCCACACCGCCGTCTGCCTCTTCGGCTTTTTTGAACTCTTCTACCTCCCCCTCGAGTTCTGGAGTCTCGTCGTCCAGATCGGCGCCTTCCTCGTCGACGTCAAGGGCCTCCTGCCCGACCAGAACAGCAATTTTCTTGGCCTCTGGGCCAATCACATCATGCACGGCATGCGCCGCATGGTCTCCTTCTATGGCGACCCCCACTCCCTCGGCCAGGCCAGTGTCGTCCCCATCGTCTACGTCGCGGCCCTCGCCGCCTCCGGCCGCCGCCGCTGGCTCCCCCTGCTGGCCCTTTTCATGGGCACCCTCGCCCTCTCCATCCACCGCGAATCCATCCTTGCCACCCTCCTCGGCCTCGGCCTCCTCACCTGGATCCGCCGCGAGCAAACCGCCCGTCTCGGCGCCCTCGCCCTCGCCCTCCTGTTCGGCGCCCTCCTTTTCGGCACCCTCGGCGCCGAACTCATCACAAACACCCTCACCGGACAAGAGAGTTCCGCCTCCGTGCGCACACAATTTCTCGAGGAGGCCATCGACAACTTGGATCAATACTGGTTCGGACGCGGCATCGGACAGGCCGGCGGCTTCGCCATCGGCGAAGGGGTCCAGGCCGAAGGTGTCGGCGAAAACAGCTACATGGCCCTCATGGGCCAGGCCGGCCTTCTCTCCCTGCTCCTCCTGCTCGGCTTCCTCGCTTCGGCCATCCTCACCCTCACCCGCGGCGCCGCCGCCACCGGCTCCCTGCTGGCCGCCGCCATCGCCGCCGCCCTGTTCGGCCGCTGCTGCGGCGCCCTGTTCTCGGAAAGCCTCTTCGGCTTCACCGGCACCGCTCCCCTGTTCCTGTTCGCCGGCCTCGCCCTGCGCACCATCACCCTTCCCCCTCCGGACACCCATGCGGATAGCCCTGGTCACCAGTAGCTTCTTCCCCTGCCGTGGAGGCCTCGAACAGCACGTGGGCAACCTCGCCCGCGAACTGCGCGCCGCCGGCGACGATGTCCGCATCTTCACCCGCACCCCCGGCCCCGCCCGCTGGCACGATATCCCTGTCGAGCGCCTCCGCTCCCTCTTCACGCTCCCCTACGCCCTCGGCCGCTTTGCCCCGGACCTCGTCCACGCCCACGGCGCCCGCCGCCCCTTCGCCGCCTGGGGCCTCCTCGCCGCCCGCCGCCTGCGCCTCCCCTCCGTCTTCACCGCCCACTGCTTCTACCCGGCCCACTCCTGGGCCTCCGCCCTCAAAAAAGGCCTCTTCGACTCCACCCTCGGCTGGGTCAGCCTCCAAAGCGCCGGCGCCCTCCTCGCCCTCACCCCCAACGACCAGCGCGACGCCATCCTCCTCGGCGCCCCCGCCCAACGCTTCCACCTCGTCCCCAACTCCCTCCGCCTCGCCGGCGCCCCCGCCCCGCCCCCGCCCGGTTCGCCCCGCTCCCTCCTCTTCGTCGGGCGCCTCGACCCCGTCAAGCGCGTCGACCATCTGCTCAACGCCCTCGCCGAACTACCCGGCTTCGATCTCACCGTCATCGGACCCGACGGCGGCCACCGCGCCGCCCTCGAAGCCCAAACCGCCCGCCTCGGCCTCGCCGCCCGCGTCCACTTCCTCGGCGAGGTCGACGACGATACCCTCGCCAACGCCTACGCCCGCTGCGGCCTCTTCGTCCTGCCCTCCGCCTACGAGGGCCTCCCCACCGTCGCCCTCGAAGCCATGGCCGCCGCCCGCCCCGTCCTCGCCGCCGCCAGCGGCGGCACCTCCTTCCTCATCCGCCCCGGCGAAAACGGCTTCCTCTTCGATCCCCACAACCTCTACGAGCTCGTCTCTCTGATCCGCCGTTGCTCCTCGGCCGATCTTGCCCCCCTCGGCGCCGCCGCCCGCCAAACCATCCTCGACAACTTTACCTGGGAGGTCAACGGTGAACGCATCCGTACCATCTATCAACACTTCCGATCCGGCGCGGCCGGAGAACCCGCGCAAAGCCCGGCTCCTGGCGCCATCGGTTAATCTCTTCGGCCTCCCCGTCGCCACCCTCACCCTCCCCGAGGCCGTCGCCCACCTCGCCGCCGCCCTCTGCCAACCCGCGCCCACCTTCGTCTGCACCCTCAACGCCGACCACATCACCCGCGCCCGCCACGACGCCTCCTTCGCCGCCGCCTACGCCACCGCCGACCTCATCGTCCCCGACGGCCAGTCCGTCCGCCTCGCCGCCCGCCTGCTCGGCAAGCCCCTGCCCGGCCGCGTCACCGGCATCGACCTCGCCTGGGCCCTCCTCGCCCACTGCGCCGCCCACGGCCACCCCGTCTTCCTCCTCGGCGGCACCGACGAGACCCTCTCCCGCTGCACCGCCGAACTCCGCAAACACTTCCCTACCCTCCTCCTCGCCGGCACCCTCCACGGCTACTTCACCGACCCCCTCGCCGTCCGCGCCGCCATCGCCGCCTCCGGCGCCCACCTCCTCATCGCCGGACTCGGCTCCCCCCGCCAGGAACTCTTCCTCGCCGAACACCTACCCGCCACCGGCTGCCGCGTCGGCATCGGCATCGGCGGCGCCATGGAGGTCTGGGCCGGCAACGTGGTCCGCGCGCCCCTCTGGATGCAGCAGGCCGGACTCGAGTGGCTCTGGCGCCTCCTCCAGGAACCCCGCCGCCTCCTCTGGCGCTACCTTGTCAGCAACAGCGCCTTCCTCCTCCTCCTCGCCCGCGAACTCCTCAGCGGAGCGCGCCGCCCCTAATGCCCTCACGGATCCCCGCCATGGTCCCCTCCGCCGGCCTCTTCTGGCTCAGCCTACGCTACGGCGGTGCCCTCGTCGTCAACTTCCTCGGCGGCGTCGCCCTCCTGCGCCTCCTCGGCCCCGAACAATGGGGCCCCTTCGCCGTCCCCCTCCTCCTCTACGTCAGCTCCACCGAACTCGCCACCCGCGGCTTCGCCTCCTGGCTCACCCGCGAACCCGACGAGTGGGACATCGAAAGCATCGTCGCGCTCCAACACGCCGCCACCGCGCTCCTCGCCCTCCTCCTGTTCCTCCTCGCGCCCGGCGAACTCGACCTCCGCCTCGCCGCCTCCACCGCCGTCTACTTCCTCGGCTGGCGCGCCGTCCCTCTCGCCCTCCTCGAACGCGATCTCGCCTTCCACCGCGTCCTCCTCATCGAACTGCTCGAAACCGTCCTGTTCACCACCATCGCCGTCGGCGGCGTCTGGCTCGGACACAGCCGCCTCGCCATCGCCTCCGCTCTCCTGCTCCGCGCCGCCCTGCCCAGCGCCCTCGCCCTGCACCTCCACCCCGTCCCCGTCCGCCTCCTCTTCCGCCGCGCCACCTGGCGCCGCGTCCGCGGCTTCGCCTTCGCCAACCTCGGCAACAGCCTCCTCGGCGCCCTCGCCGGCTCCCTCGCCTCCCTCTTCGGCGCCCGCTTCACCACCCCCGCCGATCTCGCCTTCGTCGAACTCGCCTTCCGCCTCTATCGCCAGGTCCTCTTCCTCACCGCCGCCATCCCCCGCCTCGGCCTCCCCTTCTACGGACGCCAGCGGCTCATCGAGCCCGATCTGCTCCCCCTCACCCTCCAACACCTCGAACAGCTCACCCGGCTCACCGGCCTGCCCCTCGCCCTGTTTGCCGCCTGGAGCCCGCTCTGGCTGCCCGCCCTGTTCGGCCCCGCCTGGCGGGAAGCCTCCTGGACCCTCATTCTCTTCCTCCCCGGCTTTCTCCTGTCCGCCTGCTGCTGGGGCATCCTCTCCTCCGCCATGCTCGCCACCCTCCGCCATCGCGCCGTCCTCGGCTGGAATCTCGCCTTCACCCTCCTCTACGCCGCCGCCACCCCCTGGCTCGGGATCGCCGCCGCCTGGTCCTTCGCCAACATCGTCCTGTTCCCCTGGCTCCTCCAACTCTGGTTCGCCCGCGTTCCCCTCCCCCTCACCGCCCGCCTGCTCGCCTCCTGGCTGGGCGGCGCCGCCCTCTTCGAACTCGTCTACCGCGGCTGGCACCCCGCCGCTCTCGGCACCACCATCGTCCTCGGGTTCGTTTGGTTCTGGCGCCCTCACCTCTGGAAGAAGGCCTACTGACCTATGTGCGGATTCGTCACCGTCAGCAGCGCCGCCCCCCTCCTCCACTCGGACTATCTGCGCCTCGAACATGCCACCGGACTGCTCCGCCACCGCGGTCCCGATGACGAAGGCTACCTTACCCTCTCCCCCGCGCCCCACCGCTTCCGCGGCCCCGACACCATCGCCCAACTCCACCATCTCCCCTTCCTCGCCGACGCCGGCTCACCCTCCATCGCCGCCATGGGCTTCCGCCGCCTCGCCATCCTCGACCTCTCCCCCGCCGGCCATCAACCCATGCTCCACCCCGCCTCCGGCCACGCCCTCGCCTTCAACGGCGAAATCTACAACTATCAGGAACTCCGCCCCGCCCTCCCCGGCCCCTTCCTCTCCGGCTCCGATACGGAAGTCCTCCTCGCCGCCCTCGCCCTCCACGGCGAAGACGCCCTCCCCCGCCTGAACGGCATGTTCGCCTTCGCCCTCTGGGACCCCCGCTCCCAATCCCTCCTCCTCGCCCGCGACCGCTTCGGCGAAAAACAGCTCTATCTCCGCCCCCTGCCCAACGGCCAGCTCTGGGCCGCCTCGGAAATCCGCCCCCTCCTCTCCCTCGGCCCCCTGCCCGCCGGCAACACCGACGCCCTCTGTTGGGACTTCCTCCTGTTCGGACTCGCCGACCACACCGAACAGACCTTCTTCCCCGGCATCCGCCAACTCCTCCCCGGCCACTGCCTCCGCGTCCACGCCGGCCAGCCCCAGCCCCCCCGCCGCTGGTACCGCATCCCCCGCCTGCCTGTCCCTGCCATCCCCGATACCGCCGGCCAGCTCGGCTCCCACCTCGCCGATTCCGTCCGCCTCCGTCTCCGCGCCGATGTCCCCGTTGCCAGCTTCCTCAGCGGCGGGCTCGACTCCTCCGCCATCGTCTCCTTCGCCGACGAACTCCTCGGCGCCCGCGGCCTCCGCCTCCGCACCTACTCGAACGTCTACCCCGCCGGCCACCCCTTCGACGAATCGCCCCGCATCCAAGCCATCCTCGCCCGCCTCTCCCACACCGACCCCCAACTCCTCCCCGCCGACCGCACTCGCTTCGAAGCCGGTCTCGCCGCCCTCGTCCGCTGCCAGGAGCAACCCTTCCACAACGCCTCCATCTTCGCCTCCTTCTCCCTGCTCGCCCACATCCGCCAACACGACGGCATCAAAGTCATCCTCACCGGCGAAGGCAGCGACGAACTCCTCGGCGGCTACCTCCGCGTCCACCTCCCGGTCCTGCTCCGTCACGCCGGCCCCGCCGCCCTCTGGAACAACGCCCGCGCCCTCGGCCTCTCCTCGACGGCCCACCATCTGGCCAAAGGCGCCGCCGCCTGGCTCCCCGCCCCCCTCCGCTTCGGCCTCCTCCGCCGCCTCCGCCCCGTCGCCGCCCTGCTCCACCCCGACTTCCTCACCGCCTACCGCCACCGCGCCGCCGACTGGCACGACCAATGGACCGGCGGCACCCTCCGGGATCGTCTCGAAGCCGACCTCACCCGCTTCAACCTCCCCCAACTCCTCCGCCACCTCGACCGCAACTCCATGCGCGTCTCCCTCGAAGCCCGCGTCCCCTTTCTCGACCATCGCCTCGTCGAGTTCGCCCTCAACCTCCCCGATACCGACCGATTCCGCCACGGCTACAGCAAGTACGCCCTCCGCGCCGCCATGCAGCACCGCCTCCCCCCGGAAGTCGTCTGGAACCCTGTCAAACTCGGCTTCGGCATGGCCGAACAGACCTGGTTCACCGCCGCCGCCCACCAGGTCGAAGACAATCCGCTCCTCCTCCGCTACCTCCAACCCACCGCCTGGCGCCGCGTCCTCGCCGCTCCCCTCCGGGAGCAAAGCTACTGGCTACCCGTCTCCCTCGCCCTCTGGCACCAAGAATTCGCCCACCCCATGGAGCAGGCCGCATGAGCTTCCGCTGGCAACCCACCCTCGAAGCTACCGCCTGCCCCGCCTGCGGCTCCGCTCACGCCCACCCCCTCTTCCCCCAGGACCGCCACGGCCTCGGACTCGCCACCCACCTCTGCCTCCGCTGCGGACTCCTCTACCTCACCCCGCGCCCCCCCGCCTCCTCCTACGCCGACTTCTACCTACACGCCTACGAGGCCTACTTCCCCTCCCGCGCCCGCCTCATCGCCCAACCCAACATCCCGGCCGCCACCGCCCAACTCCGCCTCGCCGCCTATCGCCACCTCCTCCCGCCCGGCTCCCGCCTCCTCGAACTCGGCGCCGGCGATGGCTCGTTCCTCCGCGCCCTCAGCTCCCTGCCCGCCGTCGAAGCCTGCGGCGTCGAACCCTCCGCCCTCTGCCGCGAACTCTGCCACTCCCGGGGCGGACGCATCATCGCCCCCGCCCTCGAAGACCTCTCTCCCAACGCCCCACCCTACTCCCACGCCGCCGCCTTCCACGTCCTCGAACACTGCGTCAATCCCGTCGAAACCCTCCGCTCCCTCGGCGCCCGGCTCGCCGACGGCGGCACCCTCCTGCTCGAAGTCCCCAACCTCGCCGGCCGCTGGCGCGGTCTTGGCATGCTCCATCTGGCCCACCCCGTCATGTTTCTGCCGGCCTCCCTCCGCTACGTGGTCGAAACCGCCGGCTTCACCGTCGTTTCGCTCGAGGAGCGCGAAGACCCCCTGCTGGAATGCAGCCTCCGCCTGATCGCCCGCAAGCAGGCCGGCCCCCACCTGGTCCCCCATCCCGCCGCGCCGGACCGCGCGGCCCTCGATTCCCTCTTCCGCCAGCGCCTCCGCTGGTGGCGGCTCGACCGCTGCCGCTATCAGCTCCAGGCCTGGCTTAACCGATCGCAAGGACACTTATGAAAATCTTCATCACCGGGGGAGCCGGCTTCATCGGCACCCATCTGACCCATCATCTGGCGGCCAACGGCCACCAGGTACAGGTCTATGACAACCTCTCCGCCGGCCAGCCGGTCCCCTTCCTGGTCCTCGGCGACCTGCTCGAGGTCCGCGCGCTGAACGCCGCCGTGAGAAGCTTTCAGCCCGATACCATCATCCATCTGGCCGCGCTCCACTTCATCCCGGACTGTGAACGCGACCCCTCCCGTACCCTCCGCGTCAACGTCGAAGGCACCCAGAACGTCCTCGCCGCTGCCGCGTTTTGCGAAACGAAGCCAAACTTCGTCTTCGCCTCCTCCGCCGCCGTCTACGAATCCTCCAGCCGCTACCACCACGAAGACGACCACCCCGCCCCCTGCGAAATCTACGGCATGACCAAACATTTCGGCGAACAGCTCGTCAAAGCCTCCGGCCTCCCCTACTCCATCGCCCGGCTCTTCAACGTCTACGGCCCCGGCGAAACCAACCCCCATCTGATCCCCGCTCTCCTCGTGCAACTCCGCGCCGGGGTGAACCGGATTCACCTCGGCAACACCACCACCTATCGCAGCTACGTCTACGTCTCCGATGTCGTCGAGGCCCTCACGCGCATGGCCCTTCACCCCGTCCCGGCGCGCCTGTGTAACGTCCCCGGCCCCGGCGAATCCACCGCCTCCGACATCGTCCATACTCTCGCGCGCCTCCTCAACCGCGACCTCTCCGTCACCGTCGACCCCTTCCGCCTCCGCAACGCCGACCGCCGCCACCTCCGCGGCGACCTCTCCGCCGTCCGGCGCCTCCTCGGCTGGTGCCCGTCCATCTCCCTCGAAGAAGGCCTCCGTCTGCTGCTGGCCGCCGAACCACTCGACGCCACCCCTGAGGAACTCGATGCCACCGCTGTCCTGGGAGCAAACTAACACCCTGCTGGCCCCGTTCCGCGGCACGGCCCTCTACTCGGTCCGCCTCGCGCTGTTCTACCTCTCGAACAAACGCCCGGCCCGCCCGCTCCGCGGGGCGCTCCATCCTTTCGCCCTGGCCTCCCGCGGATTCTCCCTCGCGCGCCCGCTCCCCATTCCCCGCGACCTCCGCTACCTCTTCGTCACCGACTATGCCGCCGAAGGCGGCTACGGCACCCTCCAACCCCTCCTGGCCGGTTGCCCCGGCCCCGCCCTCCTCGCCGGCCCCCAACCCGTCGGCCGCCTCCATGCCCGTCCCTTCCTCCACGTCGATCAGCACGCCCTTCGCCTCCTCTCCCCCGGCGATTTCGCCCGCGCTCGCGCCGACTATCGCCGCCTCCACCGCGAAACCCCGGACGCCACCCGGCCGGAACTGGAACGTCTCGCCCCCGCCATCGGCGCCCTCCTGTGCCGCGCCTACGCCTACGAACGCCTCGCCCGCTCCGTGCGCGACCGCTGCGCCGGCCCCCTCACCGTTCTCACCCCCAACGACTTCTCCGGCCTCTGCCTCAACTTCGGGCAGGCCGCCGACCGCTGGATCACCCTCCAGCACGGTCTGCCCAGCCTCGAGTACTTCCCCACCAGCTCACCCGAATACCTCCTCTGGGGCGAAGCCTTCCGCGCGCCCTTCCTCCGCGCCGGCGCCGCGCCCGCCTCGCTCCGTGTGGTCGGCGCCCCGCGCCTCGACCGTTACGCCGCTCCCGCTCCGCCCCCGCCCGCGGGCCGCACCCTCCTCTTCCTGTCCCAAACCCACGCCGCCACTCTCTCGCCCCCGCAGCACCGCCAGATCCTCGCCGTGCTCCACGACGCCGCCCGCTCCACCGGTCTCCCCCTCCGCATCCGGCTCCATCCCCTCGAAGACCGCTCGTTCTTTACCGCCTTCGCGCCCCCCGTCAGCTTCACCCCACGCGGCGTCTCCCTCGCCGACGACCTCGCCACCGCCACCTTCGTCGCCTCCTTCGGCTCCACCGCCATGCTCGAAGCCATGCTCGCCCGGCGCCCCGTCATGCAGATCCTCCCTCCCGGACTCCACCCGCCCGGAGGCTTCCACGCCCGCTGGACCCCGGACTCCGCCGACCAGCTCGCCGCGCTCTGGTCCACCCTCGACCCACGCGATGCCCTCGCGCTCCAACAGCCCTGGCTGGAACGCTATCTGGCCAATCCCGGCCAGGCCTCCGCCGCCGCGTGGCGGCACATTCTCCTTCCCCCGGCGGCTTAGGCAGCCGCCGGTCTGCCGGGCCGGCCCGCCCATTGCCCCGGCGCCACCGGCGGGCCCCGCCACAGCAGTACCGCCGCCACCCCGCAAACCCCGCCGCCCGCCATCCCCAACAGCACCATCAACAGCCGCGAGGGTCCCGACTTCTGGTCCGGCGCCGCGGCGTGATCCACCACCTGCAGCACCGGCGCCTGCTTGGCCTCGTCTACCTTCGCCGCCTCGTACTGCCGCGTCAGCGCATCAAGCAGCGTCTCGCGATACTTCACCTCCCGCAACATCCGCACATAATCCAGCCCCGCCGCCGCCATCGACCGCGCCGGAATCAGCGGATCGCCCGCCCGGCTCCCGTCGCTCTGCTCAAGGCGCCGGAGCTGCCCCCGCAGCGCCTGCAGCTCCGTCGCCAGCCGCACGTACTCCGGGTTCTGCTCCGTCACGCTCTGCGCCATCGTCCGCAGCGCCACCTCCCGCCCCGCAATCTCGGCCCGCATCTGCCCGATCGCCCGGATACTGGCGTCCATCTGACTGGTAATCTGCACCACCCCGGTCCGCTCCTGCGTCTGCCGCAGCCCCAGCTCCGCCTGATGCAGCGCCTCTTTCTCGACATCCAGCTGCTTTTCAAAAAACTGCCGTCGGCTCGCCGCCTCCGTCAGCGCCAGCCGGCTGTTCTGCCGGTGCAACTCCTCCACGTAGGCGTTGGCCAGCGCCGCCGCCATCTGCGGATCCGTATCCTCCACCGCAATCCGGATCAGCGTGTCCCGGCCTGTCGTCAGACGCGTCTTCCCCGCCAGCCGCTTCCGCGCCGCCGTCATCGTCGGCGCGCTGTAGCGCTCCTGCAGATGGAAGCGGCCAATCAGCGCATCCGCAATCGTCCGGCTTCCCAAAATTCCCAGGTACAGATCGGCCGGACTCCGCAGCCCAAACTCCGGCATGCTGATCCCGGTCGCCGCCCCCACCGGACCCATCGCCGCCAGCACCGACGTCCGCGCCTGCTGCGGCGCCACCACGACCGCCGTCGCCGTAAACACGTCCGGACGCGTCACCGCATAGCCCGCCGCCAGCAGCCCGCCGATCACCGCGCCGCTGGCCACCAGCCGCCACCGCTGCCGCAGCACCGCCGCCAACTCCGCCCCCGAAAGCAATTCAGTCCTCTGCATGGCTCCTCTAGCGCAAAACCCGTACCGCCGCCGCCCCCAGCGCCAACTGGCCAAATACCTGGCTCCAGTCCCGCAGCGAACGCACCACCGACCCCTTCGGCGGCGTCTCCGGCACGATCAGTGCATCGCCGGGCATCAGCGCCAGATTCTCAAACCCGCCCCGCGCCAGCCGCACCGCACCCGTCTGGTGCGGCACCACCGTACCGTCCGCCCGGATGAGAAACGCCCGGCTCCAGTCCGCACTCCGCATCGGCCCACCCACCCGGCGCAGATAATCGCTCACCCGCAGCTCTTTCTGATGCAGAATCGCGTTCGGATTATAGACCGCCCCCACCACCGTCACCGTCGCCGGACGCGCCGGAACGTAAAGGCTGTCCCCATCTTCCACCTCCTGATCGAGCAGCAGGTCCAATCCGCCGCCCTCCGGCGCCAGGGACGCCACAATCCGCCCACTCACCTCCAGGTTGCGCAGCGCGTTCAACTGCTGCCGCCCGGTCTCCAACTGGGCAGCAAACGCAGCACCCCCGCCAGAGTCCATCACCGCCTGCCGCATCTGCGTCGCCCGCCCCAGCTCCCGCTCAAACTCAACGAGCAGCTGCTGCTTCCGCGCCTCCTGCTCCCGCCGCGTCGACTCCCGCCGGAAGATGATGCCGTACTGGTAAGCATCCGGCGTGAATCCGCCCGCCCGCGCAATCAGCTTCCGCAGCGTATCGCCCGGCTCCGGCGTATACGTCCCCGGCGCCTTCAACTCCCCCTCCAGCTTCACCTGCCGCGTCTGCTCCGCCCGCGGAACCCGCAAATCGCTCTGCGAGTAGAACGTCACTACATCGCCCGCCTCCAGCGCCAGATTCTCCCGCTCGTCGTTGTCGAGCAGCAGCCGCCCGGGATGAAACGGCACCAGCTTCGCACTCAAATCCTTCGCACTCCGCCGTTCAATCACGGCGTGCGACCAGTTGATCAGCACACTCGCCGCGTCCGGCCGCGTCTCGCCCGGCGCCGCCGCCGGACTGCCCGGCGCTCCCGGCGTCCGCCTTCCCGGCGCCGTGAAGCCAATCAGGTTCCGCCGCTCCCAATCCCGCCGCGGAATCAGCATCTCCACCGATGGCACCAGCTCCCGCAGCTTCATCCCCGCCCGCCACGGATACCGCCCCGGCGTCGCCACGTGCCCGCGCAGCGTCACCACCCGGTCAAACTTCGGCGTCACCGTCGCCACCCGCACCAGGTCCCCGTCCCGCAGCGCCGCCTTCCCGTAGCCGCCGTCCAGCGCCACCACCTGCCGCCCCGCCGCACCGGCCACCCGCTCGATCTGCGTCTGCGCCGGATCCGCCGTCGGCGTCAGGCCACCCGCCAGCTCGAGTAATCCACCCAGATCCCGCTCCTCCCGCAGCTCATACACCGCCGGCGTCTTCACGCTGCCCGTCAACGCCACCTGCGCTCCAATCGGCGGAAAGTACAGCACGTCACCCGGCTCGAGCGCCGCATCCCCCGCCACGTCCCCGCGCAGCAGCAGCTGATAGAGATCAAGCTCGGTCACCGTCCGCCCCTGCCGCCGCAGTTGGATCCGCCGCAGCGAACCCTGCGCGCTCGGCCCCCCGGCGGCAAACACCGCGTTCACCATCGTGCTCAAGGAACTCACCGTGAACGCCCCCGGCCGCCGCGCCTGGCCCATCACGAAAATCTGCATACTCCGCAGCTGCCCCAGCGTCACGTTCAGGTCAAAATTCCGGTACACCCGGCCCAACTGCGCCCGCAAAAACTCCGGCATCTCCCGGTAAGTCAGACCCGCCACGCGGATCGCCCCCGCCTGCGGCAAATGAATCGCCCCCGTCCGGTCCACCGTTAGGTCCTGATTCAGCGTCACCTGCCCCCAGATCCGCACCAGCAGCTCATCGCCCGGACCCACCACATAACCAGCCGGCACCGGCGCCCGGTCTGTCGGCGCAAACGTCGACGGCACCTTCTCAAAAAGCCGCGCCCCGAAGATCGGCAGCGTCTCGCCGGTCGACGACAGCACGAACTTTTGAAACTCCGTCGGCGCCTCCGGCGGCACTTCCACCGGCAGGCTCTCCCGCGCCGGGGGCGCCGGCGCGGCGGGCGGCGCCTTGCGATCGAGAATCGTCGTGGCCGTCCGGCACTCCGGCAGCGAGGAGCCGAGCGGCCCCCGGCAGCGGTCCGTCAGTGCCGGCAATCCGTCGGCAAACTGGCCGCCCGCGGCCGCCGCAAAGATCAGGAATCCGAAAAGTAGGTTTATTCGCGCCATGGCTGTATCGTCAATTGCGGCTCCCATTGCAGTTGGAACCACCCGCTAAAATTCTTCTGCGGACCCCCGAGAGCGGGAATCCAAAACCGCTCCATTTGCAGGAAAAGCAGTGCGTGCCAGCTGTCCCCCAGCGGCCAGGCGTATCGCA
Source organism: Acidobacteriaceae bacterium (assembly GCA_020247055.1). Classification (GTDB taxonomy): domain Bacteria; phylum Acidobacteriota; class Terriglobia; order Bryobacterales; family Bryobacteraceae. Next base: position 14,130 of record JADCJL010000300.1, read on the forward strand.
CCGTACCCGCCGTCTGCGTCCCGCCCCCGGGCAGCATCCGGTTGCTGATCTTCAGGTGGCGGTAGCTGAACTCCCACCGCTCCCGCGCCGCCGCCCAGTAAGTCGTCCGCACCTGCAGCTGCCGGCCGTTGCGCCCCACCGGCGATCCCAGCAGGCGGCCCAAATTCGTGTTCCCGCTCCGGTATTGGTTGTTGTAGTAGATGAACTGCGGACCCACATCTTGGCCGACCGGCGTCGTCGACGCCGCCTCCAGCCGCAGATCCACCCGCCGCAGCCCCGGCAGGGACTCAAAGTACAACCCCGGGCTGATCGCCGCCCGCCGCGGCGCCGCCAGCGGGTTGACATCATCGTCCGCATACGAGTCGCTGTACAACTGCACTCGCCGTCCCAGCATCGGAAGCCGGTAGCGGAAATCAAACCCCGTCTTCCGGTCCCCCGGATCGCGCGCGTACCGGATGCCTTCGGCGCTCCCGCTCCGGATCGAAACCAGGTGCCGCCACAGGTTCTCCACCGTCACCGGATGCCCCGCCCCCAGAAAAATCGCCCACCGCGTCGCCCCGATCTCCAGGTTCTCGGTCAACTGCAGCGAAATCTTCTGCCCGTTGAAATACGGCCGCTCCGTGTACTGGTGCCCCAGCAGCTTCCCCACCACCACCTCCCCGCGAATGGCCCCGAGGTGCCGGAACCAGCCCCCCAGCCGGATTGGCTCCCGCAGCGAAACCTTCACATTCGCCGTGGGCGCCGCGTTGGTCGAAAACGACAGCGGCGCATCCGCCGTCGGCCCCCAATAGAGCTCCTGCCGCCCCACCGACACCGCCACGTTCCGGATCCGCATCCCCACGTAAGCCTCAAGCGTCTTCCACCCGTTCACCCGTGGGATCGCCGTCGCCGGCAGCGTCGGCCAGTCGTCCAGCCGTGCCTTCAACTCCCGCACCGCCTGCGGCTGCTCCGCCCGCCCCGGGGCCCGCTGGTGCTCTCCCCGCACCGCCGCAAAAACACGCCCCGCCTCCGCCCGCACCCGAAAGCCCGCCACCGCGTTGTATCCCCGCCCAAACGGCCGCCCGGAATCGTTCTGCCACGTCGTGCCGAAATGGTAGCTGTCGTTTAAAAACGGCCCCGCCAGCCAACCGTTTCGCCCATAAAACGCCTCCGCCACCACCACCGCCCCCTGCTCCGGGCCCGGGGCGAACTCGCGCTCCAGCGCCCTCACCATCTCGTCGAGGTCCGCCCGCTCGGCCGGCTCCAAACCCTCGGCCTCCCGCAGTTGTCGCCGCGCCTCCCGCACCTGCGCCGCACACTCGTGCCGCGTCCATGGCCGCAGCGTCAAACCCTGCAGCGTCACCAGCCCCCGCACCGCCAGCCGTTCGAGCGCCGCATACACCCAGCTATCCATCGGAACGTAGGTCAATCCCGCGCCCGCCCGCGGCGCACAGACCATTACCGGCGCCACTAAAACCAGCACCCATGCGCATCGAATCGACATTGCCGGCCATGCATTTCGCAAGTTCACTAATCTGGTGCGCCCGGCCCGGATTCCTCTCAGTCGAACCCCGCTTTCGCCGGAGATTTATCCCCGCGCCCGCCTACTATCCTCCTGTCATGAGTCGCGCCCTTTCGCTCGATACCGTGTTCACCCAGCAACCCGGCCTGCTCGCCAATACCGTCGATGGCGAAACCATCCTGCTCCGCCTCAGCCCCCCCGTCTACTTCGGCCTCGCCGGCCCCGCCCATCACATCTGGCAGCTCCTTGCCGAACCCTCTACCGGCCACGCCATCTGCTCCCGCCTCGAAGCCCTCTACGACGTCGACCCGGAAACCTGCCGCGCCGAGGTCGCCCGCTTCCTCGCCCTGCTCGCCGGCGAAAACCTGCTCACCGTGGTGTCCGGTGCGGCCGCGTAACCTCCTGCTGCTGGCCGAGTGCCTCCTCGCCCTCTCCGCCGCCACCCTGGCCCGGCGCCTCCTCCCGTTCCGCTGGCTCGTCCGCACGCTTGGCCGCAGCCAGCGCGAACTCCCCCACGAACACACCCCCCGCGAAGCCAACCTCAGCCTGCGCGTCTCCCGCGGCCTCGCCGCCGCCACCGCCCGCTTTCCCTGGCGATCCACCTGCTTTGAACAGGCCATCGCCGGCAAATGGATGCTCCGCCGTCGCGGAGTCCCCGCCACCCTCTACCTCGGCGTCCGCCGCTCCCCATCCGGACTCGACGCCCACGCCTGGCTCCGCTCCGGACCCGCCATCATCACCGGCGGACAGGAGCCAAGCGCCCCCGAGCCCGGCGCCCACACCACGGCCTCCCTGTTTCCCCCGGTCGCCTGGTTCTCCTGAGCCTTCATGGATCTCCTCCACCGCCTCACCGCGAACTGCCACGACGAAGCCGGCCTCGCCGCCCTCCGTGCCGCCGGCCTCGCGCCCCTCGCCTTCCACTCCCTCGCCAAACTCCCCCCGGTCGCTCCCGCTCTCCGCACCCAACTCGCCGCCGAACACCAGCGCAGCGCCCGTCTTAACCTCTCCGCCCTCGCCGACCTCCATACCCTGGTCCCCGCCTTCGCCGCCGCCGGCATCCCCCTGCTGCTCCTCAAAGGCGCCGCCCTCGCCACCCGCCTCTACCCCGCCCCCAGCCTGCGCCCCATGCGCGACCTCGACCTACTCGTCCCCCCTCACGACGCCACCCGCGCCCACGACCTCCTCACCTCGCTCGGCTACACCGCCGCCCCCGAACGCCGCCCCGGCGCCCAACTCGCCTTCGGCTCCGAACGCTCCTACCGCCGCCCCGGCCATCTCGCCGTCGAACTCCACTGGCACCTGCTCAACCTCACCAGCTACCAGCGCCTCACCCCCACCGCCTGGTTCTGGCAGCAGACCGAAACCATCACCATCGCCGGCGCCCCCGCCCTCGTCCTCCGCCCCACCGCGCAACTCCTCCACCTCGCCGCCCACCTCACCCTCCACCACTTCGACGCCCGCGGCATCTGGACCTACGACATCGCCCTCCTCCTCGCCCGCGGACCCCTCGACCCCACCCTCCTCCGCGATGCCGCGCGCCGCTTCGCCCTCGCGCCCGCCCTCCTCGCCGCCGACGACGCCACCCGCGCCCACTGGAACACCGGCCTCTCCCCCGACCTCCGCCGCGAAATCGCCGCCGCCGTCCACTGGTCCGCCCGCTGGCGCTGGGCCCTCTCCGCCCCCCGCTGGCAAGCCTTCCGCCCCCTCTGGAACATCGCCGCCCAGCATTCGCTCCGCCAACGCCTCGCCGCCGCCGACGCCACCCGCGCCCACTGGAACACCGGCCTCTCCCCCGACCTCCGCCGCGAAATCGCCGCCGCCGTCCACTGGTCCGCCCGCTGGCGCTGGGCCC
>JADCJL010000301.1 GCA_020247055.1 Acidobacteriaceae bacterium
CCGGTAACGTGGTCGAGGTCTCCGTCGAGAACTTCAACTACGGCTGGATGGCCCCGCTGATGCGTTCCAACATGCCTCTTAACATCACGGTCCGGGCGGCGGACCGGACGGAAAGTCTGCCGGGCGGCGCCACGACGCCGCCTTGCCGGTAGGGATCTCGGATGGAAACTCGATCCGCCTCATCCCGGAGACGCGCCACCCAGGGCAGTTCCCTTGTCGAGTTTGCGCTCGTCATCGTGTTTCTGGTGCCGATCCTGCTGGGTATCTTCTCGATCGGCATGAGCCTGACGATGTCCGTACAGGCCTCCGTGGTGGCCCGCGACGCCGGGTCGATGTTCATGCGATACGTCGACTTTTCGCAGAGCTCGAACAAAGCCCTCATTGTTCGCATCGCCCGCGGTATGGGCATGACCGAAACGGGAGGCAACGGTACCGTGATTCTGACGCAGATCCTCCGCATCGGCGCCGCCCAGTGCGTCCCGCCGTATGCCAACACCGCGTCCTGCCCTAATTTCAATCAGCATGTGATCACCAGGCGGGTCATTATCGGCAACGCCACCCTCACGACCAGCACCTTCGGGACGCCTGCCACGAGTATCGTCGCCGCCGATGGCACCATCTCCGCCGCCAACTACCTGGCCGACGCCACGGCCCGCGCCACTGCCTTCGACTCCCTGATGATCCTGGGCGATGGCGAAACAGCGTTTATCTCGGAGGCCTACTTTCTCACCCCGAATCTGGACATGCCCGGGTTCCGGACCAACACCTTCGTCTACCAGCGCAACATTTTTTAGTATCAGCGAGAAAACTCCCGATGGCGATGCCACCCCTCCAGCCCACCACTCCCAAGTCCGCCCGCGAACGCGGCATCGCCGTGATGCTGACGGCCTTTCTGCTCGTCTTCACAATCCCCGCCGTGGGCCTCGCCATCGACGCAGGCGTTCTCTATCTCGTCCGTTCCAAACTGAGTTCAGCGTGCGATGCCGCCGCCCTCGCCACCGCCCGCAACCTCAACCTGGGACTGACGCTTGAAGATCAGCGGGCAAACGCCATCGCTCGCGGCACCGCCTTCTTCAATGCCAACTTCCCCGCGGGCTACCTGGGCACCAGCAACGTTAGCCCCATCATCGATATCGCCCAGACCACACTCAATACGCTCACGGTGACCGCATCGGCCACCGGCAACGCGAACCTGTACTTCATGCGCCTCCTGGGAAACACGGCACAGTTGACCAGTTCCGAGGGCCGGGCCTCTCGCCGCGACGTCAACATCATTCTCGTGCTCGACCGCTCCGGTTCGATGGGCGGTGCCCCGTGCACGGCCATGATCAACTCATCAAAAACTTTCGCCAACATGTTCATCAACGGACGGGACCGAATGGGTATGATCACCTACGGAGCCAGTGTCTTCCGGGCCTATCCGCCAACTACCGATTTCAAAAACCCCGGCTCGTCGATCCTGAGCGCCATCGACCTCGTCACCTGCACCGGGTGGACCAACACCCCCACCGCCTACTGGAACGCTTATCAGGAACTCGTCGCCCTCAACCAGCCGCTGGCGTTAAACATGATCGTACTCTTCACTGACGGCGTCCCCACCTCGGTCACTGCCCGATACCCCATCCGGACCGTCGCGGATGTGCGGTACGGCAGCTGGCATAACAACTTGTGCGGGGGCGGCCCCTCCGGCGAGTGCACCTTTCCGAAATCTCCCTGCCGGGACGACAACAACCGCGTCCCCAGCGACCCGCTGTGGGGGACCTTCGCTCCCAAGATGGGGGTTGTCAGCGGCGGCGGCTTAAATGTTACCACTGGGGATACTCCGGGACTCGTCGAACCCGTAGCCACCGGGCCCAGTAGCGGCGAACCGCTGATTGCGGCCGCGCAAAGAACAGACTGCGCGATGAGCGGCGGCTCGGGGCGTCTGCGCGAGGATGCCGCCTACATCCCGGCGCAGGACGTCAACGGCCTAAACACCACCGGATACATGGACTCGGGGCTGCTGCGCTTCCACGCGACCCATCCCTACGCCGGTCAAATTCGGGTCGACAGTCCCAACAACATCGCCCGGGTCTCGATGAATCTCTCCGATAACGCCGCCGCCGCCGCCCGGAACCATCCTAATCTCGGGATCGTGACCTATGCCATTGGCCTCGGCTCCGGAGTGGATCACAATCTATTGCGCCGGATGTCCAACGACCTCGTTTCCCCCATTTACGACAACTCCAAGGTCAACGGGATCTACGTCCATGCCCCGACGACCGCGCAAATCGGCGCCGCCTACGCCCGCATCGCCTCGGAAATCCTCCGCCTGGCCCAGTAACCGCCCCGGCACTGGCGGGCCACTCGAGAAGCAAACAATTCCATTCTGAAATGTTTTGGGGTACAGTAAGCCTGAAGGGGGTCGGTCCCTAGGATGACCCCGGAAGGAGTTTGCTATGTCCATGAAACCACTATTTCTTCTGGGGGCAGCCCTGGCGGTGTTTCCAGCCTCCGGCTGGGCCCAAGGCATGACCTGCACCACCACGCCTCCAGCGGCCTCCACCATGCGCCAGGGCGGTGTGGCAGAGTTGGCCGGTGATATCGTGATCAACTGCACCGGCGGCACGCCGGTTACCTCGGGAGCGTTTCCCACCGTTAATATCAGCATGTTTTTCAATACGGCCGTCACCAGCCGTATCGTAGCGGCGGCTACGCCCCCGATCTCGGAAGCCGTTCTACTCGTGGACAACCCGGCCCCCGCCGTGCAGGCCCCTTGCGCCACGCCAGTCTGCAACAACACCGACAACATCTTCCAGGGACGCTATGAGTCGTTCAACTCGCTGTCCTGGTCCAACATTCCGCTCAATCCGCCCGGCCCGAACGGCACGCGGGTACTCCGCTTCAAAAACGTCCGCCTGAATACGAACAGTCTGCCCTCGTCGGGCGCGGCGATCGTTTTTCTCTCGGTGACCGGCTCGACGATAACCAACTTCGTCAACCCCCAACAGACCGTGGGGACGGTTCGTACCGGGGTGACCGCCGAACTGCGCAACGCCGCCGGTACCGCGGTCAGCGGCCCGCAATCCTTTGTCACCTGCACGGGCAACAACGTTGAACTGGCCGGCAACCCCGCCGCGCAGTACTCCAGCCCTGGCGGCCGGAGCCTGCTGCTCACCTTCTCGGAGGCCACCGGTTCGCCGAACGCCTTCAAAAAACGGAACGCCGCTACCACGCCGGCCGATCCTGGTGCGCTCGGTTCGCAGAATGAGCCGCTCCAGAACTTGCCCAACGAAAGCGGCTTTTCGAACCTCAGTTTCCCGACCACCAACGGGCTGAACCGCATCGGCGTCGCCGATACGGGCACCATCCTCCGAGCCGTCTTCTCGAACATTCCCGCCAATGTCCGCCTCTTCGTCACCGCGCGCGAAACCGCGGCCGGCTCCACCCTCAACAGCAGCGGAATCCCCACCGTCACCGCCCGCCTGACGGCCAACCCGAATCTTCCCTTCGTCGCCGTTCCCACCAGTTCGACCGCGGATGGCGGTCTGGTGCCCGTACCCGCCAGCGGCGAAGTCAACTGGGAGGTGCTCGAAAACGATGTCCTTGGCCTGGAATCGGTCTCGTTCGGGGTGGTGGTCGCCTTCAGCGGCTCGCCGCAGCCCACCGCCGGCACGATCAGCGTCCTGTCGGGCCTCGGACCGCAGGGCGGCAGCGCGTCAGCCACCACGACCGATCAGATTCCGCGGCACGTCGTCACCTCCACCCCCATCCCGGTGTTCGTCTTCAACCCCTGCCGCACGACCCTGCTCTTCCAGTTCCTGACCAACCAGGCCGGCTTTGACACCGGCGTCTCGGTCGTGAACAGTTCCCGGGATACGCTCGGTACGCTGCCGCAAACCGGCCGCTGCACCAGCACGTTTTTCCCAACGCCGTTCAACGCCACCACCCAAGCTCAGTTCCCGCCCCTGGCCGGACCCGTGCTGCAGGGCGGCGAGCAGTGGACGTTTACCGTCTCGGCCACCCGGCCTAACTTCCAGGGCTACATGATGGTGAACTGCGAATTCCAGTTTGCGCATGGCTACGCTTTCGTCAGCGATTTCGGCAGCACCAAACTCGCCCAGGGCTACCAGGCGCTCGTCGTCCCCGACCGGGCGCGCGTCGCCGATCCGATGACCACGGCTGGTTCAGGCTCCGGCGAACAACTGGTCCATTAAGTTACCTCTTCATCCTCCGCTCTTCGGGAGAGCGCCCAACCGGGTGCTCTCCTTTTTTTTCGCTTTTTTGCGCCCTCCCGCCGAATTGTTAACTCTACAGTGATCAGTGAGCTTACCCGGGGAAGGATCCGTTTTCCTTTTTTTGGGGTGATATCGTAAAAGCTCGGTTGGTTGTTCAAATTGTCTAGAGGACAGGAATGACGATGCGGCTTCTGCTTTTGTATTCGGTTGCAGGTTTGATGGGAATCGCGAATGCCCAGAATCTGGCGACGCAGATTCGCGATTTGGAAGCAAAGGGGAATAGCCGGGCGGCCCGCGATCTGCTGGCCGAAGCGGTGCGCAACGCCCCCAACGACCCGGTCTCGCTCACCTTTCAGGCTGAATTCCTTGACCGTCACGGGGATCCCGCCGCGCGCAACGCCTACGCGAAGCTCCTCGGAGTGTTGGACAAATCCGGCGGCGACCGGAAGCAAATCGCCCGCCGCCTGGTCATTCTCGACCTGTTGCACGGAGATCGGGCCGCTGCCGCCCGGCATCTGACCGTCTACCGTGACGCCGGCGGGCAGGACTTAAGCGCGACAATTCCCCAGCCCCAGCCCCGGACCGCCGGACAGGAATGGTCGACCATTGATCTCCCCGGGCCCCTTCGCTCCTTCAACCGCATGGCCGCCCTTTCGCCCGACCTGCCCGCCGACGAGATCCTGCCTGCCCTCGCCCGCAACGTGGTCACCAACGGCTATCAGGCCGCCAACTCCGCCGAAGGACTGGAACAGACCGAGTTCCTCAAACTGGTGGTTCGCTACCTGACCCAGGCGCGTGAACTGGCTAAGCTCGCCGGCGAGGGGCGCAAGATCCAGATCGACCAGTGTGAGTCGGCGCTCACCGGCGACCTGCTCAAAGTGCTCGGCTACCGCATGCGTGGCGCTTGCGGCGCGGAAGTGGTTCTCGAAACGGTCAACGCCTCCCGGGCCTTCCTGACGATCGACTCCGGCTTCCCCCTCGCCGAACTCGAAACCGCGCTGCGTTCGAACCGCCCCTTCAGCTATCCGTACGGGTCGACCAGCGTGCCGATTCTCTATAACGCCGAATACTGGCTCGGCGCCAAAGAAAAGGTGCAGGGAGAGTTCATCGACGCCTTCCTGAGCGACCCCCAACTGTGCCGCCTCTACCTCGGCGTTTCCAAACTCGATCGCGAGACAGCGGACGTCATGAAAGCGAAGATTCCCGTCGTGCGCCTCAAGGCGTTCTCCCACGTGCTCGACTTCTTCGGCGGCATGTTCTACATCCGCGACGGGAAAGCGGTCGTTCCCGGCGGTCCCAAGGCCGAGGCCATCTGGGCGGAGTTGGCGGGTGCCTCCCCAACCGACCCGGCTGCGTTTTTTGAACGTCTGGTGGCTAAAGACGATGGCTGGCTCTGCAGCTACTTCGACTCCATCTCCCGCATCTCCGGCCCCGTGCAGGAGTTTCTCACCCAGCCGGCGCGTCTGCGGCGATACTACGGTGCCGTTAAGGGAAAACTGACCAGCCCCGGACCCGCCCGCCCCGTCTTCCGCGCCAATACGGACCTGCTGCTGCTGACCACCCGCCTGCGCCTTGAGGCCGATGGCACCGCCCACGTCCCCGGCAACGTGGAGATCTGGAAGAACCTCTTTATCAAGCACCCGCATGGCAAGTACGACGGGAAGCTGACCAAGTCCGCGGTGGGGTGGAAAGAGTCCGACGACGTCATTGAGGCCCTCTTCGCCCTGAGCCGCAAGGCGGTCGAAAACGAGCCGCTGCGGATCTACATGGCCCTCAGCGATATGAACCGCCGCCGCGCCAAGCCGCTGCTGCCGTCCACCGTCGATCGTCTCGCCCGCGACTACCGTCTGTTTGGCGCCCAATACCCGGTCCTCAACGAGACGCCCCGCCTGACCGACGAAACCATCATCGCCTACCTCGACCTGTTGACCGCCGAAGCGTCCATCCGCGATCAGGGCGTACGCGCCGACGCAGCTGGCACGCTCCAGTCCCTCGTCAGCTTCTGGCAGATTTTTGTGCGCCAGGGCAGCATTCCGGAAGCCGACGCCGACAAGGTCTTTAACCAAATAACCGCGCCTTTGGGAAAGGTCAAGTCCGAACGCGAGCTGTTCACCGCCGGCGTAGACGGAGTAAAGGCGCTGCTGGCGGCCACCAGGTCCCGGCCTGACGTATCGCCGCAGGACCGGATGCTCGACCTGCTGGCCGGCTTCGACGCGGAACTCGAAAGCGAGGCGCATATTACTCTTGTGCAAGACCTGATGAAGGTCTTTGAGGCGCAGCGGCTCGTGTCGCTCAAGGCTCTGTTCGACCTTGCAGATCACCTGGACGCCATCGGCAAAGGAGCCAAGCCGGACGCGGCCATCATCGCCCGCGTCGCCCAGCGCCTGGCTGACGTCCAACTGCCCCGGGCCGGACTCTCGGGCGTTGAAAAGAACTCGCTTGTCTTCGGCTATTACGCCGAACGCCACATCGAGAACCAGCGGAAGCTGAACCTGCGCGCGGCCATCGAACGCGCCGCCGGTAACCCCGAGCGCCTCGCTGACCTCAAAGGCAGCCTCGCCCCCCTGCTCCGCGATACGCTCGTCGGGCTGAACTACGCCCACTACGCGCCGCCCGGCGCCCAGATTCTGTACACCAATCCCATCTTCGTCCGCAGCCATGACTTCCTCGGCATGCAGGGCGCCGCCCAGACCTGGCGCCAAACCGAGGTCGTCGGCACCGGCTGGCCGGCCAGCGCCGGCGGACGGCTGGTCGGCTCGCTCGTCAGCCTCTCCTACGCCCTTGCCGAAGCCGAACAGAATTTCCTCGTACCCAGCCGCGAACAGGCTCTCATCTGGGGCGATTTGGTCCCGCAGATGGTGCAGAGCGCCAAAGTGCCCCGTTATTGGGAGGTGACCCCCAATCAACTCCACTTTACGGCGCTTCACCTCCGCTACGCCGACGCCCTGCTCGCTGAAGGCTCGCTGAACGAAACGCTCCGGAACCGCATCGTCGAAACACTGCAGCAGCAGGCGCCGCCCGCCCGCGCCCGGCTCGTCGGCCGTCTGCTGGCCGAGGGAGACATCACCAAAGCCCTTGAAAACGTCACCCCGGCCGAAGGCTTCGTCCTGGCCATGCGGCTGCTCGCCGCTGGCGAACTGGGGGATAAGGAGCTCGCCGCCGAGATCCGCCGCCTCGCCCAATCCGCGCCCGACTCGGTGACCTACGCTGCCATCGGACGCCTGTTCGGCTCCCCCAAACCGACCCTCACCAACAGCTACCTCCCGGAACTGCTGTACCTCCGGACCTTCCCGACGCTGATGGGCTACTCGAGCCGCGTCATGGCCGAAAGCTGGGAGTCGAGCGCGCTCTACTACGCCTCCATCGCCGATGCTCTTTACATGAACCCCGGTCAGTTGAACGTGGTCATTCCCGAGTGGACCCGAAGTACGGTCGAACGGATCTTCGCCACCCACCTCGAAGACTGGCCGGCGCTCCTGCGCAGCCTCCGCCAGGTCGGTCAGGACGCGGTCAACAAGAGCGCTAAGGTGGCCCCGGCGGCCGGACTCGAATAGAATCGAAGATCAGAAGTTGACTTCAGGAGGATGATGTGAAATCGCTTCGTACTGTTTGGAGCCTCGGTCTTGGCCTGTCGCTGTTTGCCGGCACGGCCCTCTACCTGTGGGCGCAGGACTCCAACCGCCCCACCTTCCGCGTCAAAGTCGACATGGTCGTGCTCGGCTTTACGGTCACCGACAGCAAAGGACGGTACGTCAACGGCCTGAAGCCGTCCGACTTCCGGATCCTCGAAGACGGCATCGTGCAAAAGCTGAACACCTTCGCCGAAGGCAATAAGCCGGTCATGCAGGTGCTCGAAGACGGGACCATGCGGCCCCTCAACCCCGGCGGCGATGCCGAAAAGGCCGGTCCCGACGTCAAGTCCGACGCCTTCGTCGGCACCAACGTATTCGTCCTGTTTGATACGTCCAACTATATGTACCGTGGCTTCGTTTACGCCTCGGACGCTATCGCCGACTTCGTCCGTGGTCTCGACCGCGCCGACTCCGTCGCCGTCTACACCTTCTCGCGCAACCTCACCCGCGCCGCCGACCTCACCAAGGATCGCAACAACGCCATCCTCGGCCTCCGTAAGGCGGTCGCCGGCGATGACTCGGCACTCTACAATGGTCTCCTGCTCACTCTCCGCGATGCCGCCAAAGTACCCGGCCGGAAGGTGGTGATCGTCTTTTCCAACGGCCCCGACAACGCCAGCATGGTCGCCCCGGACGATGTCCGCGCGGTCGCCGAAGATGAGGGTATCCCCATCTACGTTATTTCTACGGCCGAAGCCAGCCGCGATGCCATCTCCGCCGGCGTTTTCAAGCGTATCGCCACCCGGACCGGCGGCAAGGCCTACTTCGCCAAAACCTGGCAGAAGCAGGTCGAGGCTTTTGAGTCGATCCGCGAGGACCTTGGCAACTCCTATACCGTTACCTACTACCCGCAAACCAACCCGAACGACGGCTTCCGGAAAATTGGTGTCGAAATTGTCGGGGACATCGGCAAGAAATACCGCGTCCGCGCCCGTCCCGGTTACCGGCCGAGCCGGGGTTTCTAGCCCCTCGCGGTGCGCTCCTGTTCCGCCAGTCGCAGACCGCGGGCCGGAATGCGGGTTAGCATTGCTGCGTATAGCAGGTGTGCCAGCAGGGTTGCCGGCTGTGGGGTCATCCGCTCAATCAGCGGATGCAGCCAGCGCAGAACTCCGTACTGCAGCATTCCGTACCAGAGAGCGCCGAACAGCAGCGCCGCCAGCAGCACCCGGCTGAACCGGCGCAAACGGCCCAGCACCAGCCCACTACCGGCGCCCGCCAGCCCACCCAGAAAAACATGCAGCGCGCCGCCCGCCAGGCTTGCCTTGCCCAACCCCATCCGAAACACGGCGTCCCCATAAATCGCCGATCCCCAAAGATTTAAAATTGCCCACCACTGCTGCCGCTCGACGAGCGAGTCGAGGGCAAACCAGATCATCATCAGCAGCGCTCCGAGTACGCCGGTTTCCCCACCCGCCAGCACGAGGTGCATTGCCGTAGGCCGTGGCGGAACCGGCTGCGGAGCCGGAACGGGTACGGGTAACGCCGGGATTACCACAAACGGAGGAGGCTCCGGGGGTCCCTCCGGAACGGGAACAGGCGGCGGCGGAATCGACTCCATTCGAACCTATATACTAACAGGGTGCAAGCTAGGCGGGTGGTGGTAACAGGCATCGGGGTCATGAGCCCCAACGGGTTGGGACGGGAGTCTTTCTGGCGAGCCTGCCTCGCCGGCAGCAGCGGCGTTCGGCGCATCTCCCGGTTCGACCCGGCTGACTTCTCCGTCCAGATCGCGGGCGAAATCACCGATTTCGACGAAGCCGCCTGGACCGACCCCAAAGAGCGCCCCCACATCTCCCGCGCAACGCCGCTCGCCCGCGCTGCGGCGGGCGAGGCCCTTGCCCACGCCGGGCTCGATACCAGCCAGATGACCCGTGACCAACTCCGCGAAGTCGGCATCGTCCTTGGCTCCGGCGGCGGCAGCCAGGAATGGACCGAACAGCAGTACCGCCACTGGTTCGCCGGTGAACACAAACAGTGCAGCGTCTACGTCATCCCCACCTCCACCATCGGCACGCTGGCGAGCGAAGTCTCGATGTACTTCGGTCTGCGCGGCATGTCCCACATCGTCTCCACCGGCTGCACCTCCTCCACCGACGCCATCGGCTACGCCTTCCGCCAAATCCAATGCGGCATGATCGACTGCATGCTCGCCGGCGGCGTCGACGCCCCGCTCGCCCCCCTCATCCTGCGCGGCTTCCAACTCATGCGCATCATGACCCAACGCTGGAACCACGAACCCCACCGCGGCTCCCGCCCCTTTTCCGGGGATCGGGACGGCTTCGTCCTCGGCGAGGGAGCCTGGATGTTCGTCCTCGAGGAGCGCGACCACGCCCTGCGCCGCGGGGCGACGATCCTCGGCGAGATCAGCGGCTACGGCTCCACCTGCGAAGCCTACCATCGGGTCCGCCTCGAAGAGTGCGGCGAAGAACCGGCCCGCACCATGCAAATGGCGCTGCGCGAGGCGGGCCTCGCCCCGGAAGCCGTGCAATACGTGCAGTACCACGGCACCTCGACCCAACTGAATGATCGTATCGAATCCCGCGCCATGCGCCTGGCTTTCGGCCCTCACGCCTACCGGCTGTGCGGATCATCGGTGAAAAGCATGATCGGCCACCCGCAGGGCGCGAGCGGCGCCGCTGGGGTCGCCGTCTGCCTGCTGGCCATGCGCGATGGCCAGGTACCCCCGACCATCAATCTCGAAACCAGCGATCCCGATTGCGATCTCGACTATGTGCCCAAAACCTCGCGGCCCCTCGCCATCGAAGCGGCCGTCGCCAATTGCATCGCTTTCGGCAGCAAGAACAGTGCTCTCTGCCTCCGTAGACCTGCTTAAACCTCGGGCGGTTTCTCGCCGCCCGCCTCGCCTTCGGGGGCTGCCTGCAGCTCCCCTTCCTCGCGCGCTTTGGCCTCTGTCGAGTAGTAGTAGGAGTGGTAATAGGTGTACCGGCTGTACAACTCCCCGCGGCGGGCGCCGTTTACCGACGTTCCCAGCACGTTGTTTTCACAAAGAGACTGCATCGCCCGGGTGACCGAATCAATCGTCGTCGTCCCGATGCGCACCACCAGCAGCGTTCCATGGCACATCGTCGACAGCAGGTTCGCATCGGCGGCAAACAACAGCGGCGGCGTGTCAAAAATTACCCAGTTGAACAGCGTCGGCAACCGGTCAATCATGCTCTTGACCTCCCGGAGGTTCAGCAACTCGAGAGGGTTCAGCACCGCTTCGCCCGCTGGCATGATGTAGAGGTTCGTACCCGAAACCCGCTTGATGATCTCATGCAGCTTCGCCCGGCCCAACAGAAAATCCGTCGCCCCGGGACCGCGGTCCACCTGGAACAGAGAGTGCACAATCGGGCGCCGGAAATCAAAATCAGCCAGCAACGTCAGGTTACCCGCCAAATGGGACTGCGCGAGAGCGAGATTCACGGCCGTGAACGATTTGCCTTCGGCTGGCGAAGGGGAAGTAATCACAATCGAATGAATCGGGCTGAGACTCTGCATGTGATTCAGACGGGTCCGTAAGGTGCGAAACTCTTCGCTCGGGGCTTCGCTCGGCCGCGTCGGATCAATCAGGTGCGCATCGGCCAGCGGACGGAAGGGAATCTCTTCAACCTTCTCGAGCAAACCCTGCAAATTCACGGGGTCTGCGGTCAACGAACCAGCGGCCGATAACGCCTGCTGCGCGTACGCCGGCACCATGCTCGGAGCCGGCGGTTGCCCGGGCGGGGGAGGCTGAATCAGGCCCGCGCGTTCGGCGCGGCGAAGGGCATCATGAACTCGGCTCATACAATTCGTTCTCTCTTTCGGATTTTCAGTGGCCCTTACGGCTTGGTCGCAATGTAGTAGTAGTACGATCCTGCCATCACCACGATGCCAACCAGGATCGACGTAGACCAAGCCAACAAAGTCAGCCGCTTGCGGCGCTTTACGACCACGTCGTCCTCAAGCAGCGGAATCGAACCCAGTACCGTCAGATTGGTATAGGCCCGCACATCCTTCAGGTTCTTGAGCGTGGTATCTTTCATCTCCCGGGCGCCGGCCAAAGCTAAGCCCAGGAGCAGTCCTATCACCGCCCCGCCCCCGACAATCACCGGCCGCTTGGGTTCGGTCGGCTCGATGGGAAGCGAAGCCGAGTCGAGCAGTTCCAGCGTCTCACCCTGGTTCCGCTTCTCCACCTCCTGCCCCCGCCGCGCATCACTCTGCTTGGCCAACAACTGCTGATACTCCAACTTGGCGCTCTCATAGTCCCGGGTCAGCCCCGCAAACTCCTGGTCAGCCATCGGCGCCGACCCAATCCGGCTTTGAAACTCCCGGGCCTGTCCGTTCAGCCGCGCCATCTCCGCCCTGTAATCCTGCTCCTCCAGCGTTTTGGCCTGCACCAGCGTCTCCATCTGTTTGATAGCGGCCTGCAGGGCTTGCATATCCCTCGTGACCGGTACCGATGCTGGTGGCGTTTTGGGCTGCGCCGGCTTCGCCGCCGCGGCCGTCTCGGCCGCCTTCGCCTCATCCTCCTGCTTCAGCAATCGGTCCCGCTCCCGTTGCAGAGATTGCAGATTGGTTTTCACCGCCTGCACGTCCGGATAGGTCTCTTTGTACTGCTGCCGTAGACGGGCCAGAACTTGCTCCGCATTCAGAATATCCCGCTCCACCGCAATCAGCCGCTCGTTGGCCGCCCGCGTCTTCCCAATCTCCCGCGACCCACTGGCCGCCGCCGCAGCAGCAGCCGCCGTTGCCTGACTCAGTTGCTCCCGCTGCAAACGCAACTGCGCCTCGATCATCAATTTGTCCTGATTAATGCGCTGGAGTGCCGTGTTGATCGTTGAAATCCGCGTCTCGGTCCCTTGCAGGGCCGTAAAGTTCATCGCTCGCTCATCCGGCAAGCGGCCCGCGTTCTTCATCCGGAAGCTCGCCAACGACTGTTCAATCTGGTCAAGCTTCAACTTGGCTTTCTGCACCTCTTCGGTGAGAAAGTCCGTCGTATTCTGCGTCACCCCCAACTGCACCCGTGTGTTCTCGTTGATCAGGCGGCTGACCAGTTCCTGCGTCACCTTCTGCGCCTTGTACCGATCCTCGTACTTGAAACTGACCGGAAAGGCGCCCCCCCTAGCCGACTGCGCCGCCAAGGCCACCGCGCCAATGCCGATGTCCTTGGTCTTCATCCGGTCCACAATATCTTCCATCGGTAACCGGCGCCGGTCCCGTTCGTACAAATCGAACGTCTGGATGATGTTGATCAACGCACTCCGACTCAGCACCTGCTGCGCAATGCCGTTGATCCGCTCGTTCAACATCTGATTCAGAGCAGATTGCACGAACCGCTCCGGAACCTGCGGCGGCGTAACCCGGATTACGGCGGAAGAGACATAGGTGTCCGGCCACAGACAGGCCGCGACCGTAGCAATCACCAAACCCGCAAACATCGGGCCAAGAATCCAAGACTTATGCCGGCGAAGGACATCCACGTAATCTTCCATATCCATCGCGCGGCGTCCGACATTGTAAAGATCTTGCGTCTGCATGGTGCTTCCTATCAACCCTCTCCCGACCGCCCTCAAGGCACGACGATGTGATCGCCGTTCTCCACCTGGATGTTCTGCTCCAGTTTCTTGCCCTTCATCACTTCGTCATAGTTGAACTTGAGGCGCTGCGTGCCGCGCAACACCACAATTTTTTTCTTATTCGCAAACTCGCGCAAACCGCCGGCAGCGTTCAACGCCTCCAATACTGTTATCGGCACCACCAGCGGAAACATGCCGGTCTTGTTCACTTCTCCCACCAGATAGAACTTCTTGCTGCCCACGCGGAGCAGCGCCACGGTTAATTCGGGCCGATTTAATTGTTCACTGTAGGCTTTCTTGATCGCCTCTTTTACCTCATCAAGCGTCTTGCCCTCCACTGCCATATCCCCGCTCAAGGGCAGCGTAATGCGCCCGTCCGGCCGCACCACGAACTGGCCACTCAACTCCGGCTCCCGCCAAACCTTCACCCCGATCACATCTTCCGGGCCGAGCTTGTATCCCTTCGGATCCACCGGCGCGGGCGCGTCCAGGGTGGCGTTTGCATTCGGTGATTTTGCGTCCTCGACTGCCGGAGGCGCCGGATTAGGCGCCTTGGGCGCGTTGGGCGCCTGAAACCCCCACAACGTCAATCCAAATCCAAGGGCGAACACCGCCCAACGGAAACACCGCAATTCCATAAAGCCTCTCATCACAAAAACCGCTACCAAGTTTTGACTCTCCACCCGAGTCGTAACTATTCCTTGCAAACCATCCCAGTTTGCTCGATTTCCTCTTTATTGTATACCAGCCCGTTCGACCCAAGGGTTCCAGTCCTCCCACCAGGACCCTCCCGCTAACCTTCCGCCCTCGAAAGGTTTAGAATTACAGCAGGATGCCTTCGACCCAGTACCATCTGGCCAAAACCGACCCGGATACCTACAGCCTTTCCGATTTTGAAAAGGATAAGAAAACCGTCTGGGATGGCGTCACGAATGCCCAGGCCGTTCAATCCATTCGCAATATGAAAAAGGGCGATAAAGTTTTCATTTATCACAGCATGGGTGAGGCCTGTATCGTCGGTCTCGCCCGCGTCGATTCCGCCCCCCGGCCTGACCCGAACAACCCGAAATCCGCCGTCGTCGACCTCACCTTCCTTCGCCGGCTCGACCCGCCCACCACCCTTCGCGCCGTCAAAGAATCCGGTCTGTTCCCCCATTTCGCCCTCGTCCGCCAAAGCCGCCTCTCCACCATGCCCTGCCCGCCGGAGTTCGTCGATTGGCTCCAGGCCCGCTACCCCAAAATCAAACTCTAAATCAGCCCTCGGCGTCGCATCATCCCGTAGACCCGCGCCACCGGCAACCCCACTACGTTCCAATAACAGCCCTCGACCCGGTCGATGTACCGGCTCGCCCCGCCCTGAATCGCGTACCCTCCCGCCTTATCCATCGGCTCCCCCGTCGCCACGTACGCGGTAATCTCCGCCTCGGTCATCGCGGTAAAGCGGACCAGCGTCGTCTCAGCGTCGATGTACAGCTGCCCGCGGGCCTTCAAACAGATCCCCGTAATCACCTCGTGCGTCCGCCCCGCCAGCCGCCCCAGCATCCGCACCGCATCCGCCGCGTCCACCGGCTTGCCAAAGATCTCACCATCGACGACTACCGTCGTATCCGCCCCCAACACTACCTCCCCCGGGCGACCCACCGCCACCGCCTTCCGCGTCGCCAGACGCCGCACGTAACTCTGCGCCGCCTCCCCCTCCCGCAAACTCTCGTCCACATCCGCCACGCGGACCGTAAACGCGATCCCTGCTCGTTCCAAGATCTCCCGCCGGCGCGGTGATTGCGAAGCCAGTATCAACATAAGCTAACTCCGATGTTACACTGCGAACATGGTTACCCGGGTCGCTCTCGCTTTGTTCTTTCTTGTTTTCAGCGCTTTACCGCAAGGCACCACCTCCCGCCTCCAGGGCGTGGTCGTCGACTCCTCCGCCGCCGTCGTCGGCGGCGCCACGGTTACCCTCAAAAACGAGGGCACCAACGCCGTCTTTGCAACCAAAACCACCGCCGCCGGCGCGTACGTCTTTGAATCCGTCCCCTCCGGCCGCTACACCGTCCTCGTCGAAAGCCCTGGCTTCAAGAAATTCACCGCCCGCAACAACGCTGTCTCCATCGGCCAGCCTACCACCGTCAACGTCACCCTCCAACTCGGCGCCGTCACCGAAACCGTCGAAGTCAGCGGTGCCTACGAAGCCGTCCAAACCTCCACCTCCGGCAACATGGGCAACCTCCTCGAAGAGAAAATCATCAAAGATCTTCCCATTGTCGGAACCCGCGGCCGCAACCCCCTCGACCTCGTCCTCATTCAACCCGGCATCACCTCCGGCGCCAACACCGGCGGCGGCATCCACGTCCACGGCGCCCGCGACCGCGCCTGGAACTACACCCTCGACGGCATCGACACCAACGAAACCTCCGCCGGCGGCTCCAACTTCTCCCCCATCCGCGCCAACCCCGACTCCCTCGCCGAATTCCGCGTGATCACCGGCAACTTCACCGCCGACTCCGGCCGCAACTCCGGCGCCCAGGTCGCCATGGTCACCAAGTCCGGTACCAACGATCTCCACGGCTCCGGCTTCTGGTTCTACCGTACCCCCCGATTGAACGCCAACGAGTGGGAGAATAACCTCGACAATCTCGGCAAACGCCAGTTCGTCCAAACCATCTTCGGCGGCTCTCTCGGCGGACCCATCCGCAAAGATCAAACGTTCTTCTTCGCCAACGGCCAGGGACTCCGCGCCCTCGAAACCGCCCAGGTCACCCGCTCCGTCTACACCCAGTCCATGCGCCAGGGCATCTACCGCTACAACCGCGCCGGCCGGAATCTCCCGGCCGGCGTCGCCGGCGCCTCCGTTGACCCCTCCGGGAACCCCCTCGGCAACATCGGCTCCTACAATATCTTTCAGAACGACCCCCAGCGCATCGGCGCCGACCGCAACATCGCCGCCCTGATCGCCGCCACCCCCCTGCCCAACCGCTTCGACTTCGGCGACGGCCTCAACACCGCCGGCTACACCTTCGTCGCCCCCCAAAACGAGCGCCAGCACGATATCACCTTCAAGATCGACCACATCTTCGACCCCCAGAACACCGTCTCCCTCCGCTACTCCTTCGGCCGCCAGGACACCAACTGCGACCGCGTCAACGGCGGCTCCCCCATCTTCCCTGGTACCACCTGCCTCGTCGATACCGAACGCACCCCGAGCAACCTCGCCGTCAACTGGCGCACCAACCCCACTACCACCGTCACCAACGAATTCGTCATCGGCTTCAACCAGTTCGAGTTCTTCTTTAACCAGCCGCTGGCCTCCCTCACCAATCCCTCGCTTTCGAGCCCCGTCGATCTCATCGCCAACTACTCCTTTGGCAACAACCGCCGCGTCCGCACGGCCCAGATCGTCGACAACCTCTCCTGGGTCACCGGCAAACACTCCCTGAAGTTCGGCGTCAACATCCGCCTCCAGCGCCAGAACGACGACCGCGGCACCGTCGGCGGCTTCAACGCCAACCCCAGCGTCAACTTCTCCACCGCCCTCAACCCCGTTGACCCGCGCACCTTCGGCCTCCCCGCCGATGTCAACCAGCAGTTCGACCTCGGCACCCTCCAGGGCCATACCAACTTCCTGCTCGGCCGCGTCGGCCAACGCTCCCAGGGCTTCATCTCCCAGAGCGACCGCTTCGTCGCCGGCCGCTTCGACTTCGTCACCGACTATCCCGAATACGACCTCTACATCCAGGACACCTACAAGCTCCGCCGCAACTTCAGCATCGACCTCGGCCTGCGCCTCGAAATGAAGCCCGCCCCCAGCAACGTCGACAACCGCATCCGCCGCCCCGACCAGCTCTTTGTCCACGGCGCCGCCCCCCAGAACACCGCCACTTGGGTTCCCGGCCAGCTCCACGCCGACCGCATGAACAACTTCGGCCCCTCGGTCGGCTTCGCCTGGGATCCCTTCGGCACCGGCAAAACCTCGGTCCGCTCTAACTACCGCATCGCCTACGACCGCATGCCCACCTTTCTGCTCGCCTCCACCATCTTCCCCAATATGCCCGGGGAAACCTTCGGGCTTGCCGAGCAGCAGTTCGGCATCAACGGCGGCCGCCTCGCCACCATGCCCGCATTGACGCCCCCCACCGCCAATCCCCGCGAACTCGCCACGCCCGCCCCCTTCGGCGCCGCCGGCGTCACCGTCGTCGATCCCAACCTCAAAATCCCCACCACCCACCAGTGGTCCCTCTCGCTCCAGCGGGAAGTCTTCCGCAATACCGTCATCGAAGCCAGCTATATCGGCCGCCGCGGCTACAACCTCTTCGGCGCCTACAACGCCAACCAGTCGGACATCTTCGCTAACGGCTTCCTCGCTGGCTTCAACGAAATCAACGCCGGCGGCCAGTCCGCCACCATCAACCGCGCCCTCGCCGGCGACTCCCGCATCCAGGCTGGCGAAACTGCCTCGTCCATGATCCGCCGCCTCTTCCCCGGTGACCTCCGCACCGGCAACGTCGCCGGTCTCGCCTCCAGCCTCGCCACCCGCATCCAGAACGGCCGCTCCGTCACCGCCATCTCCGGCGCCGGACCCTACTTCTTCAACCCCTTCCCCCAATTCGGCAGCGTCGTCACCATCGACTCGAACGACTTCTCCACCTACCACGCCCTCGAACTCACCTTCGAACGCCGTCTGTCCAAGGGCTTCTATCTCAACGCCAACTACACCTGGTCCAAGTCGCTCGATACCCGCAGCTTCGACCCCGTCTTCACCACCGCCGCCAGCGGCGCCGCCCAGTCGGCCTCCTCCACGCCCTTCGACATCCGTAACCGCCGCGGCA
Organism: Acidobacteriaceae bacterium; assembly: GCA_020247055.1. Lineage (GTDB taxonomy): Bacteria > Acidobacteriota > Terriglobia > Bryobacterales > Bryobacteraceae. Next base: position 18,231 of record JADCJL010000301.1, read on the forward strand.
ACTACGGGATCTCCGATTTCAATCGGACCCATGTCTACAAAACCACCTGGTCCTACGAACTCCCCTTCGGCCGCGGTGCCCGCTTCCTCTCCGCCGCCAACCCCGTCGTCGATCGCCTCCTCGGCGGCTGGCGCGCCTCCGGCATCCTTACCATCGCCTCCGGCCGCCCCTTCACGGTCTTCTCCGGCGTCAATACCGTTTCGAACGCTGTCCAATCCACCGCCGTCTGCACCGGCTGCACCGCCGATATGGGCCGGGCCTTCACCGACCCGGCCCAGGGCTTCGTCTTCTACTTCGACCAAACCGAACGGGGCCGCTTTAAACTCGACGGCGGCATCGCCGGCCAGCAGGGCAACACCCCCCGCAACTTCTTCACCGGCGACGGCCAGTTCAACCTCGACGCCTCGCTCCAGAAAGACGTCCGCCTGCGCGAAGGCCTGAAGCTCGAAATCCGCGCCGACGCGACCAACCTGAGCAACACCCCCACCTTCGGCTTCCCCACCACCACGGCCAACGCCGCCACCTTCGGCCGCATCCGTAACACCGTGGCCAGCAGCAGCCGCAAGATCCAACTCGGAGCCCGCATCACGTTTTAACCCGAACCCGATGCAGTTGGAACTCGCCGTCCTGCCTTTACCCGCTGATCACAGTACGCCGAACGCGCGCCGCGGCCAGTTCGGCAACCTGCTCTATCACTACGACCGGCAGCTCTACGACGAGTGCTTCTCGCCCTCGGCCGATACCGGCCCGAGCGGCCTTCAGGACCGCCCCCGCCCGTTCGTGCTCCGTCCGCGCGCCCTGCATGTCTTCAGCCCAGCCCTCGTCCCCCGCCTCGCCGGCCTACTCGACGTCCAGCCGCAAACCATCCGCTGGCCCCTCGATCCGCTCCCCGCCCGGCGCCTCCGCGTCGAGTTCGTAACCCCCACCGAACTCAAACAGAACGGCGCCGTACTCCACACTCCCAACTTTGGCGCCCTCGCCGCCCGTGCCCGCGACCGCGTACTCTCGCTGCTTGCGTTTTATCAAAACGAAGCCACCGACCAAGTGGACTTCGCCGCCCTCGCTGCCCAGGCCGCCGCCGTCACGGAAACCGCGCGGTCCATCCGCTTCAACTCCGGCCAAACCCGCCGATCTGTCCGCAATCAGAACGTCCACTCTATCGGCGGATTCGAGGGCTGGGCCGAATATTCCGGCCCGCTCGACGCCCTCACCCCCTACCTGATCGCCGCCCAGTGGACCGGTGTCGGCCGCCAGACCGTTTGGGGTAAGGGAGAGATCCGGGTCACTGTGTTACCGTTTGAAGAATGTTCCGCTTAGCCGTCGTTTCCCTACTCGCCGCCCTGCTCCTGGCTCAGGATCCCCCGAAGCCCGCCCCCTCGAAACCAGACGCCCCCAAGCCTGAAGCCGCCAAAGTAGACCCGCCCAAAACCGAAGCGCCCAAACCTACCCCCGGCGGACGCCCCACCGAACCCCAAATCCAACCCTACGACCGCGTCATTACCAAGGAAGCCAAATCCAGCCCCGGCATCTTTACCGTCCATCGGGTAAAGGACAAATATTACTACGAGATCCCCGTTTCCGAACTCGGCAAAGACTTCCTCTGGGTCCAGCAGATCGCCCGCACCACCCTCGGCGTCGGCTACGGCGGCCAGGCCCTCGGCAACCGCGTCATCCGCTGGGAACGCCGCGACGATAAGATCCTCCTCCGCGAGGTCCGCTACGATATCGTCGCCGACCCCCGCGCCCCCATCGCCAAAGCCGTCGAAGACGCTAACGTCAGCGCCATCCTCCAGGCGATCAACATCGCCGCCGAAAACAAAGACAAAAAGTCCGTTGTCATCGAAGTCACCCGCCTGTTCTCCTCCGAAGTCCCCGAACTCAGCGCCCGCGCGCGCCTGCGCGCCCGCGGGTTCGACCCCACCCGCAGCTTCCTCGACCGCATCTCCGCCTTCCCTACCAACATTGAGGTCGAAGCCACCCACACCTACATCGCCCCGCCCGATGCCGGTCCCTCCCTCCCCGCCTCGCCCTTCGCCCCCGCCGGCATGCGCGGCAACAGCGCCACCATAGTCCTCCACTACTCCATGGTCAAGCTCCCGGAGCAGCCGATGATGCCCCGCCTTCTCGACGAACGCGTCGGCTTCTTCAGTGAACGGAAAACCGACTTCTCACTCGACGAACCCCGCGCCCCCAAACTGGCCTACATCACCCGCTGGCGCCTCGAAAAGAAAGACCCCGCCGCTGCCGTCTCCGACCCCGTCAAACCCATCATCTATTACGTCGATCCCGCCACCCCACCCAAACTCGTCCCCTACGTCAAAGCCGGCATCGAGGAGTGGCAGGTTGCCTTTGAAGCAGCCGGCTTCCGCAACGCCATCCAGGCCCGCGAAGCCCCGAAAAACGATCCCACCTGGAGCCCGGAAGACGCCCGCTACTCGGTCGTACGCTGGCTGCCCTCGGAAACCGAAAACGCCGTCGGGCCCCACGTCCACGACCCCCGCTCCGGTGAAATCCTGGACTCTGACATTCAGATGTATCACAACGTCATGCGCCTGGCCTCCGCCTGGTACTTCATCCAGTCCGGCCCGCTCGACTCCCGCGCCTCCAAGCTCCCCCTTCCCGACGATATCCTCGGCAAACTCGTCCAGTTCGTCGTGGCTCATGAAGTCGGCCACACCCTCGGCTTCCCGCACAATATGAAAGCGTCGTCGATGTACGAAACCGCCAAGGTCCGCGACAAAGCCTGGGTCAAAAAGATGGGCCACACCCCGTCCATCATGGACTACTCCCGCTTCAACTACGTCGCCCAGCCCGAAGACGGCATCGACCCGGCCGACCTGATTCCCCGCGTTGGCCCCTATGACATCTGGGCCACCGCCTGGGGCTACAAGCCCATCCCCGGCGCCAAAACCCCCGCCGAAGAACAGCCCGTCCTCGATGAGTGGGCCCGCCAGCAGGAGCAGACCCCCTGGTTCCGCTTCATGACCTCCAACGCCCGTGGTGCCGACCCGGGGGAAGTCACCGAAGCCGTCGGCGACGCCGACCCGGTCTATGCCACCAGCCTCGGCGTCAAGAACCTCGCCCGCGTCATGAAGATGCTGCTCCCGGCCATCGAAAAGAAGGGTGAGGACTGGGAAAACCTCGAAGACATGTACGGCCGCGTCCTCGGCCAGTGGACCCGCGAAATGGTCCACGTTGCCGGTGTCGTCGGTGGCGTCGACTCCCACCAGAAAAATGGCGGCCAGCCGGGCCTGCTCTTCGCCACTATCCCCGCGGCCCGCCAGCGCAAAGCCGTCGAGTTCCTCAACGCGCAGGCCTTCGCTACCCCCGCCTACCTGGTCGACCCCGCCATCCTCCGCCGCATCGAACCCGATGGCCTTCTCGCCCGCCTCCGCGGTGCCCAGTCCTCCGTCCTTGAAAGCCTGCTCAACTCGGCCCGCGTCCAGCGCCTGACCGAGCAGGAAGCCCTCGACGGCGACAAAGCCTACAAGCCACTCGACCTGCTCGCCGACCTCCGCCGCGGCATCTTTACCGAACTCGCCGCCCCGGCCCCGAAGATCGACGCCTACCGCCGCAACCTCCAGCAGACCTACCTCGACGCCATGCATAACCGCATCAACGCCGGCGCCGCGCCCCCCACCCACCGCTGGCTCTACCGCGGCGAACTCAAAACGTTGAGCGCCGAAATCTCCCGCGCCCTCCCCCGCGCAACCGACCGGGCCACCCGCCTGTTCCTCGAAGACGCCAAAGATCAGATCGCCCGCATCCTCGATCCCAAATTCGCTCCGCCCGCTCCGGCCCCCGCTTCGACGCTTCTCCGCCGGGGCCTCGAAGCATCCAGCCTCGAGTCGTGCTGGCAGGAGTTAACTATCACCCGCGACGGGATCAAGTTACAATAGAGGTCTTTCTCCATGTCTCGCCTGTCTCTGCTCCTCGCCCTGGCCACCGCTTCTGTTGTCGTCACCAGCTGTAAGAAATCGCCGCCGGCCAATGTGGCGGCCACGGTCAACGACCGCGCCATCACCTTCACCGACCTCGAAAAACAGTTCAAGATGCAGTTCCCCGCTGAGCAGGGCCAGGCTGAAAACGACGACCAGGCCATGATCAACAAACTCGAGGTGCTCCGCAGCATGATCGACCAGGAGATCATGATGCAACGCGCCGAAAAGAACGGCCTGTTGGCGCAGCAGGCGGATGTCGACGCCGACTTTTCGAAGTTAAAGGGCAGCTTCACCGAAGAGGAGTTCAAGAAACGCCTTGCCGAACGCAAGATGACGGCCGAAGACCTCAAAGCCGATATCCGCAAGAAGCTCAGTATCGAAAAGCTGATCACCAAAGAGATCACCTCAAAGATCAACATCACCGATAAAGACGTAAGCGACTTCTATGCGGCCAACCGGCAGAACTTCAATCTTGCCGAACCGCAGGTGCACCTCGCGCAGATCCTCACCACGCCGCAGCCTGATAACAACGTCCGCAACCTGAAGAACGACAAGGCGCAGAACGACGATCAGGCTAAGCGCAAGATCCAGCAGATCGCCGAACGCATTCGCGCCGGCGAGGACTTCTCCATGCTCGCCCAGAACTACTCCGAGGACCCCGGCTCCTCGGCCAACGGCGGCGACCTCGGCTTTGTCTCCGAAACGGCACTCGAGAAAGCCAACGTCGCCCTGCGCCGCATGGTCAGTGAAATGCAGCCCGGACAGGTCTCCCCGGTCATCAACACCGGCGAAGGCTATCGCATCCTGAAGCTGCTGTCGAAGGAGCCAGCCGGCCAGCGGGAACTCTCCGACCCCCGTGTCCAGCAGACTATCCGCGAAACGCTCATGAACCGCAAGGACCAGCTGTTCCGCTCGGCGTTCCTTGAAGCCGTCCGCAACGAAGCGCACGTTGAAAACTACCTCGCTCGCGTCGTCGGACAGCTCGACCCCAAAAAGTAGCTGCGGGCACAGAACCCACCCTGTCCAAAGCCGGCGGAACCAAATGGTTTCGCCGGCTTTCGTCATCTGCCCGGCCGGATTGGTCTTCGCCCTCGTTGCCTTCCAAACGCCGGCCCTTCCGCCAACGTCCCCAACCGTGGCGGCGTCTCGTTGCTGGCGCTTAGCACACAGGCCGAAGCGAGTCCGTTGTGCGCGTTCCTCAGAAACACCCGCGGATCAAAACGACACCCGCAGACCCAGCTGCACCTGCCGGTTCCCTCCCGCTCCGGTAATCTGTCCGAAGTTGGTGGCCGTCACGTTCGTCACCGGCTCGTTGAACTGCGGATGGTTGAACGCCCCGTATAACTCGGCGCGGAACTGAATACTGACGCGCTCGCGGATGATCTGCGCGCGGCTGAGCGACAGATCAAAGGTGCTGATGCCCGGGCCGCGCAGGCGGGGCTGCGTGCGGGAATCGTTCCCCATCGAGTAGGTGGGCGCCGGTTGAAAAGCGGAGGTGTCGAAGTAACGGTCGAGCGTGCGCGCCGAAGCATCGAGCACCGGATCGCGCAAACGAACCGCCGCGGCACTCACGCCGGGAAGGCGCGTGTTATTCGGGCCGGTGATGACGAGTGGCAGGCCTTTGCCAAACGTCGTGATGCCGCTGATCTGCCACCGCCCCACGACGCTGGCCACCGGGCCGCGTCCGGCGAATCGTTTGCCGGGGCCAACCGGGAGCTCGTAGATGTGATTGATCGTGATGTATTGCGGCCGGTCAAACTCCCCAATCGAGCGCGATAGCGACAGATTGTTCGGATCGATGAACGAAGACCTTCCGCCAAACCGCTCCTGCACATTATCGATCTGCTTGCCAGCCGTGTAGGCCACCTGGAAGCTAAGACCATTTTCAAATCGGCGATCCAGGCGCAGCGTGAAGGCGTGGTATACCGAATCCCCCACCGGGTCACGGAAGCGGCTGACGCCGGTGTAGTGATTGAAAGGCTGCAAAATCTGCGAGCGGCGCACCTGCTGTGTACTCAGCGCGCCCGAGGTGATGATGCCAAAGTAAGGATTCGGCACGAGCGCATCGAGTCCGGGGCCCAGCGAGAGGAACTCGGGCGAAACCGCCGTCCGCGAGCGATTGATCCAGATCCGCTGGCCGCGGCTGCCCGTGTAGGCGGTCTCAATCAGGAAGCCGTTGCCAAAGGCCCGCTGCAGGCTATAGTTCCACTGCTGATTGTACGGCACCACCCATTCCCGAAACGCCGTACCAATGGAAGACCCCACGCCGTCAAAGGGCGCGCGGAAGAAACCGGCTTCAAAGGGACGCCCGAGCGAAGCCCCCGGCGGCGGGGTGTTCGGCGCAGCCACGGGTGGTCCCAGGAACACCGGCGTTTGAGCGAGGAAGCCGCTGCCGAGGTCGCTCGCGCCGGCGCCTACCCCACCCGAGCCCGGGAAAAAGAAGATGCCGTAGCCGGCGCGCATCACCATCTTCGGCAGGAAGCTCCAGGCCAACCCCACGCGCGGCTGGAAGTTGTTGCGATCCGGGTTGGTCTGGTAGCGCGGATTGCCGTCGCGGCCGGTGAAGCGGAGCAGGCCCTTCTGTTTGGTAAGCGGATCGGTGAAGTCGGGGTCGAAGTAACCCAGTTGATTGAAGCGATCATTCCAGGGCGTCTGATACTCCCAGCGGACGCCGAGATTCAGCGTCAGCTTCCGGAAGATCTTCCAATCGTCCTGCAGATACCAGGCGTAGTATTTCTGCGAAGTGGCCAGCGAAGGATCCTCGGAAAACTGCCCGCCCGTGGGTAACCCCATCAGGAACGTCGCAATGCCGTTACCCGCCGTGGCCGAGGAGGTCGCGGGATTCGGACCTTGCGTGAACGCGCGGGAAAACTGGTAGAGACCGGAGGGCCGCTCGGGGCGAAAGATGTTAAACGTCTGGAAGGTGAAGTTGCCGCCGGTCTTGATCGAGTGGCTGCCGGCCAGCCACGTGAACTGCCCCTGGGCATCGCGGTTCTCCTCGGCGTTTGTGAAAAAGGACGCGCGATCTGGCCCCAGGTTAATGGCGTCGGTGATTTCAAAGCGCGGGAAAATGCGGATGGTGGCGCGGTTCAGCAGCGATTGCGGGAAGCCGAGTTGCGTGAAGTCATAGCCAGCGCTCCGCGGCTCGGTCTGCACGACTCGCCGCGTCGTACTCAGCCGGAACTGGCCGATGATGTTGGGGCGGAACGTCACCGTGTTGCTCAGGACTCCGTAGATCGGTTCGGACTTGATGCGTCCCTGTTCCCCGTTGACGCCTTCGCCCGGAAAGGCCACGTTCACCCCGGGGGTGAACTGCGTGTTGCTCTGCGAGCCAAACGTAAAAAACCAGCGCTGCCGCTCGCTGAAGTTGTGGTCGGCGCGGACGAAGTACCGGCCCGTATCATTCTGGCGCGAGTTGTTTAAAACGTAGTTCTGCACCAGCGTTTCGCGGTTCGGTAGCGGGATGAGCTCCATGGTCTTCCGCGCAATCGGATCGATGCGCGACGCCGGGACGATGTTGCCCGGAAACTGCGCGCGCACAAACTGGCCCGGGCGGGCCGGATCGGGCACCGTCGTGTAGGGATCGAAGACCTGAATCAACTGGTTGGCGGCCGTCAGGGAGCGGGAGAAATCTCCGGCGCGCTGAGCCACCGTCGGCACGGTAGCGAGGATATTGTCCGGAGAGCGCTGCGGGATCGACTCCCAGTTAACAAAGAAAAACGTGCGGTTGCGGCCATCGTACAGGCCAGGCAGGCGGACAGGTCCGCCGAGGGCCACCCCGTACTCGTTGCGGCGGAAGGCGTTGCGGGGCAGGCCGACGCGATTGCTCGTCCAGGAGTTGGCATTCAGTTTGTCATTGCGCAGGAACTCATAGAGCGCCCCGTGCCATTCGTTGGTGCCGGAGCGGGTGGCCACCGTCAGCACCCCGCCACCGGACCGGCCGTACTCGGCCGAGAAACCGTTGGTGAAAACCTTAAACTCCTGCACCGTCTCGAGCGGCGGCGTGTAGGCGATGTCGTTCGTCGTGCTGTTGCGGGTCTCGGCGCCATCGAGCAGGACCTCGCTCGTGTTGGACCGGCCGCCGTTGATGATGGGGCCGGTGCCGGCGCCGGCCTTGGGCATCACCCCGGGCGCCAGCATCAGCAGATTGTAAGGGTTGCGGCCCAGCAGCGGGAGTTCGACAATCTGCTTGACGCTCACCACGTTGCCCAGCGCGGCCGACTCCTGTTCGAGTTGCACCGCCTCGGCTTTCACCGTGACCTCTTGTTGCAGGCTGCCGGTTTTGAGGACCACGTTCACCGTAGCGGTGAGGCCGACCGTGAGTTGGATGCCGGGGACGCGGGCGCGGTCAAAGCCGTCGCGTTCCACGGTGAGTTCATAAGGACCGGTGGGCAAATAGGGGAGTCGGTAGGCACCGGTGTCGTTGGTGGTCGTCTCCGCGCGGACCTTCGTGCTGGTGTTGACGATGGTGACCTTGGCCAGGGGCACGGAGGCGCCGCTGCCATCGGTGATCAGGCCCGTCACAGTGGCTTGTTCCACCTGTGCCGCCAGCGCGGCAGGCAGGGCAAGTAGAAAGAGGGTAGAACGCAACATCCGACGATGCTACCACCCCGGCGCGCGCCAAATGCTGCGCCTACGGTTTTTTTGCCGCCGGAGCTGCCTTACGCACCTCTTCGAAGTACTGCTGCACGTAATCCTGATGGTGCAGCGGAATCTCGTCCCGCCGAATCTCCCCGCCGCCCTCGGCGTGCTGCGCCCCGGACTTCGTATACTGCGTCCGCAACTGCTGCTTGCCGCCGCTTACCTCCACCATCACCTCGCCCGTAATGTTCTGCGCCCGCTTGCCGAATAGCTCGCTGATCTTCCCCATCGCCTGCTGCTGCTCGGCGTCCTTGATCGCCTTATCGCCGTCCGCCTTCCCCACGCCCGACTTAGCATCCGGCGGCGCCTTTTGGTTACTGTTGCTGTCCGCCCCCTGCCCCTTGGCGTTGGCCGACTTCTCGCCCTCTTCGCCCGCCTGATCCCCCGGCGACTCCCCGTTCGGCTGCCCCTCGCCCTTCTGCCCGTCCTGCTTCTGCCCCTTCTCGCCGCCACCCTTCTGCTGCTGGTTTCCGTTACCCTTCTCTGCCGCGCCCTGCTTGTTGGACGCCTGCTGCTGCCCGCTGTCCTGGTTGGGCATCTTCAGCTTGTTCATCATGTTCTGGAAGGCGTCCTTCATCTTGTCGAGCATCGACGAGCTCTCGCCCGGCTGCTGCCCCGGCTTGCCGTCCTTGCCCTGCTGCCCCTTCTGCTGCGGCGGCTGCCCGCCCGGTTTGCCGCCCTCGCCGTTGGGGTCGGCGTCGCTCTTGTCGCCCTCCTTGCCGGCGCGGTCTCCTTCGCCGCCCTTCTCCTCGCCCGGGTTCGTCGACGCGCCCTCCTGGCCGCCCTTGGCCTGCTGGCTCGAAGCCGCCTCCGACAGGTCGTTCACATCCGGAATCTGCGGCGTCGTAATCTCGCCCTGCTGCACCCCGTCAAACTTCCGCTGCTCCTCCTTGGCGTCCTCGTCCGGCGTCAAACCCAACTGTTTCAGCTGCTCGTCCATCCACGGGGTCGTCTGCCGCTTTGCCGCCAGCTTCTTGTTATCGGCCGGCCGGAAGACATCCACAATCGCCTCCGCCACCGGCGCCCGCAGGTCCAGCGTATGCAGCATCCCGTAGCGCAGCCCCAGTAAACTCACCGCCACCAGCGCCAACACCGCCGCGGCGTAGACGGCCTTCGGCCACACCATCGGCACCGCCAGCTCCGGCGTCAGTTGTCCGGCGATCTCCTCCGCCCGGCTCCGCTGCGTCTCAATCACCGGTCCGCTCTCGGCCCGGAAATAGAACGCCGTCGACAACGCATCGGCCAAGCCCAAACGGCCATCCGCCATCTGCGCCAGCCGGTACTCACTCGGCAGCGCCCGCAGAAACCGCCAGGCGCCCCACCCGAACGCCAGCGTGAACAATCCCACCGGCCACACCCAGTCCATCACCTGCGTGCCCACGAGCAACAGCAGGATCAATCCCGCCAGGCCCGCCGCCGTCGCTACCACCCCGTGCCGCACCAGTTGGGTCGCTATGTAGCGGCGCCGCACCCCGCCGAGAAATGCCATCAGATTTCCGCTCGCAGCCATTGCCCTTATTGTGACACCGTTCGATTAAACTATCGACGTGAACCTCCTACTCCTGCTCGCCCTCGCCGCCCTGCCCGAAGGACTCCTCTTCTACGCTTCGTTTGAGAAGGATGGCCAAGCCGCCGTCGCCCAGGGCAACCCGCAACTCTTCTCCGCCGCCAGCTACAAAGGCAACGCCCCCGGCCAACCCGGCCTCGCCGCCGCCCCCAATGTCGCCCTCGCCCCCGGCGCCGGACGCCACGGTTCCGGCGCCCTCCGCTTCAAAGCCAAAAATGAAAACGCCGTCTACTTCGAAGCCGCCAAAAACGTCAACTTCGCCGCCGGCACCCTCTCCTTCTGGCTCCGCCTCGACCCCAATAAAGACCTCGCCCCCGGCTACTGCGATCCCTTCCAACTCACCGCCAAGGACTACAACAACTCCGCCATCTGGGTCGACTTCACCAAAGACGACCGCCCCCGCCACTTCCGCCTCGGCGTCTTTGGCGACCTCAAAACCTGGAACCCCAAGGACCTCCCGCCCGATACCAACCCCGCCTTCAACAACCGCCTCATCGTCCAGAAGAATCCCCCCTTCCGCGCCGACCAGTGGACCCACGTCGTCATCACGCACCAGGGCCTCGGCACCCCCGCCGGCACCGCCTCGCTCTACCTCAACGGCGCCCTCGTCGGCACCGCCCCGAAGATACCCGAACTCTTCGACTGGCAGCCCGAAAAAGCCCGGCTCCGTCTCGGCGTCAACTACGTCGGCCTGCTCGATGACCTGATGGTCTTCAACCGGCCCCTCACCCCCGCCGAAATCAAAGCCCTCAGCGCAAACTAGTACAGCCGGTTCCGATACCCCTCCGCCACGGAGGCCTCGATCTCGGCGGCGGTGTCCGCAATCTCAATCTGGTCTTTCAGCATCTGCCCGTAGGACGGCAGCGCGCCACGCTCAACGCGCGCTGCCGGATCCCACAGCCGGCTCCGGATCATCGCCTTGCCGCAATGCAGAAAGGCCTCCTCCACCCGGATCACCAGCGCGGACCGCGGCCGTTTCTCCCACCGCTCCAGCAACCCGGCATCGCAGGAGATCTCCGCCCGGCCATTCACCCGCAGCGTCTCCTCAAAACCCGGAATCAGGAACAGCAACCCGACCCGTGGATCCTCCATCAGATTTTCGAGCGAATCGAGGCGGTTGTTACCCGGCCAATCCGGCATCGCCAGCGTCGTCGCATCGAGAACGTGGACAAAGCCCGGCCCATCGCCCCGCGGCGTCACGTCGGCCCCGCCGCTGCCCACCGTGCCCAGGCAAACAAACGGCGAGAGGGCAATGAACCGCCGACAGTGCGCATCCAACTCGCGCAGCGTCTTCTTCCGAGCCCGCTCAATGGCCGGCGGATAGACCTCTCGCAGTTCCATCAGCTTCGTACTCCGTGAACGTGATACGGCACGTAGTACCGCTTATCCTCGTCCCGCGTCGTCAGGGCGAATCCTGCCTCCCGCAAAAAACTCTTCACGAAATCGAGCGTCCGAAAGGTCTCGCCCTCTCCCCGGTCCGCCCGGAAATCATGCGCCGCCACGCAGACGCTCGCCGTCCGCCCGAGCGCCTCCCGGCACCCCGGCAGCGCCTGCCGCTCGGCGCCTTCAATATTCATCTTGAGAAAGGAGATCGGCCCGATGCCCATCTCGCGGCTCAGCACATCAAACGGCTGCCCTTCCACGGTCGCGCTCGTGGCGCTCGGTGCCCCGCTGCGGACGTAGTTGGACTCCCACACCGGCATCGTCTCAATCTGCAGCGTCCCGGCCTGCTCGACACAGGCCACCTGCCGCACTGTCACATTCCGCAGCCCGTTCCATTCGCAAAGCTTCCGCAGCGCGAGGAAGGAAACCGGATGCGGCTCGAGCGCCCACACATGACCCTCCGGCCCTACGGCCTCGGAAAACACAAATACATCCTCGCCCCGCCCCGCGCCGATGTCGACGATCACATCGCCCGCCTTGGGCTTGTAGACGTGGAACCAGTAGTCGTTTACATCACGCCGGTACTTGGCGACCGTCGCGAACCACTTGCCCCAATCCCGGTCCATCTTCTGCGGCAGTTCCGGATCGGGAATCCGGTAGGCGCCCATCTGCCAGCCCCACACTTCATCGAAAAACGCGGCCACCTCCCCGCCTCCGGCCGCGTCTCCCGCAGCGGCCCGCGCCCGCGCCGTAGCCTCCTGGGCTATGCTCTCCGTCGTATTCACCTTCCAATTCTACGATGCTCGTCCGCCGTCCCCTGCTCCATCCGCGGCATCAAAGTTGATCCGCTCGCGCTCGACGACCAGCGGCCGGTTTTGCACGTACGTATGGACGGAACCAAGATACTCGCCGATGATGCCCAACGCGAGCAGTTGCACCGAACCGAAGAAGAACAGTCCGCTTGACCCTAGCGCGAGTTTCCCACGTCCAGCGCCTCTGCCCACGATAAGTTGAAGAAACGTCGTGGTTTCGCGCCATCAGATCTGAATATATGGAATAGCGAGCCCGCAGCTTTCGCTCCAACTCCCGATTGCTTGTTTATCGGCAGTACTTGAATCCG
>JADCJL010000302.1 GCA_020247055.1 Acidobacteriaceae bacterium
ATGGCGCCGACGGTGATGACAAACGGGGAGTTGCCGGGGGAGGAGATGGTACCGTAGCCCTGGGTGTTAGCCGAGTTATTGCGGCCTTCGTTGCCGGCGGAGGTTACGACCACGATTCCGGCTTTCCAGGCGCGCTCGACGGCGAGGCAGAGGGGATCGACCGTGTAACTTTGGCGCACTGGTTTGCCAAGAGAGAGGTTGAGGACGCGAATGTTGAGATCGGGGCGCTGTTGCCGGAGTTGGACGGTGCGGTTGATGGCGGCGATGACATCGCTTTCGCGGCCCCGGCCCCAGCGGTCGAGGACGACCATGTTGATGAAGTGGGCTTCGGGAGCGATCCCCCGGAAGTTCTTGGTGTACCAGGCGCCGTTGGCGCTCCTTCCGCCGATGATTCCGGCGATGTGAGTTCCGTGCCCGTAGGTGTCCGGCTGTTGTTGCGAGGTGGTGAAATTCTCGGAGTGACGAACGCGGAACTGCCAGTTTCCGTCGGTGAGGTCCTCGTGGCCGGAGATACCGCTATCGATGACGGCGACGCCGATGCCGCGGCCGGTCCATCCGCTGGAGAAAGCCTGGGTGGCGCCAACAGCGGGGGTGACATCAAACATCGTCTTGTGGACCATGGCTTCTTCGCTGATGGCAGCGACGCCGGGCAGGGCGCGGACGGCGTCGAGTTGGCCGGGGTCCATGGTGAAGGAGGCGCCCGCGATGAGGGGGAGTTCGCGGTAGAGGGTGGCGTGGGCGGTCTTTTGAACAGCGGCGATGCCGGCCTGGAGATTGTGATCCGGATGGAATTGGATGATGTAGGAGAGTTGCCGATGGGGACGCGTCGCGGAAAACGAAGCCAAAAACGGGATAGCCAGCGCAGCAAAAGCTACAAGCGATCCCGCGAGAACAGGGCGGACAAGTTTCGACATAGGCTTGATACACCAAACCAATGGCCGCACGCGGATTTCGCACTGGGCCGAGTTACTCATTTTCGAGTACTATCCCCGCACCTATAGACTCCCTATTCCCAGGCGGCCGGCGGCGGCGGAGCGGCGGGGCGGTACAATATCCGGGATGCTCCGTTTGCGCGCCATCTGTTTGATTTCGCTTGGCTTGCTGCCCGGCGCCTGGTTTGCCTGGCAGGCGCGGGAGATGCCCGCGGCCGGTTACTACCACGATGACGGCCTTTACTACGTGGGCGCGCAGGCGCTGGCGCAGACGGGGGAGTACCGGATTACGAGCCTGCCGGAGCAGCCCTACCAGACCAAGTACCCGCCGCTGTGGCCGCTGGTCCTTTCGCTGGCGTGGCAGATAGAACCGCGGTACCCGGAGAATCTGCAGTGGGCGATGGTACTGGCCTGGATGTGGCTGCCGGTGACGCTGTGGGCCTACCGGGCGTGGCTGCGGCAGGCGGGGGGGGAGGAGACGGCGGGGTGGGTTTTGCCGGGGTTGTGGGCGTTGAATCCGTACGTGATTCTGTTCAGCACCACGCTGCTTTCTGAGATGGTGTTTACGGCGCTGCTGCTGGGCACCCTGCTGCTGTTGCGGCGGGAGGAGGCGCGATGGACAGCGGCGGCGGGGTTGGTGGCGGGGCTCGCGTTGCTGACGCGTTCGGCGGGGATTGCGCTGCTGCCGGCCGTCGTGGGCTGGCTCGCGCTGCGGCGGGAGTTCCGGCGCGCGGGGGTGTTTGCCGCGGTGTTTCTGCCGCTGGCGGCAGGATGGTTCGGGTGGGCAGGGGCGCACCGGGCGGCGGGGACGGACGAGATCACCCTGTACTACACAAACTACTTCGGTTACCACATGAAGGTGTTTGCGTGGCAGGAGTTTCCGCTCTACGTGTGGCGCAATGTGGACGGGTTGGTGAACGGACTGGGGGCGCTGCTGCTGCCGGCGACGACGACATCGATCTTAGAAAAGGTGCTGGCGCTGACCTTAGGGGTGGCGGGCATCAGCGGGGTGGTGCGGCGGGTACGGCGGGAGCCGGCGGGGTGGATGGCGCCGTACGCTTACTTTTGCCTGTGCTACGGGCTGATGCTGGTGGTCTGGCACTTTCCGCCGAACGAACGGTTTGTGCTGCCCATGGGGCCGCTGTGGCTGCTGGGCATTTACACGGAGTTCACGCACGTAGGGGGGGTGATGCGGACGGCGTTCCGGAACCCGGACCGGGGGCAGCGGGTGGCGGGCGGGGTGCTGGTGGGGGTGATGGTGCTGGTGGCGGGGTGGTGTGGATGGAGGCAGGTGGAATTGCTGGTTGACGGCATGCCCGCGACGCTAGCCGACCATCGGCGGCGGTTTCACGATACGGCGGCGACGATGACTTATATCCGCGAGAAACTGCCGGCCGAGGCGACGGTGCTGGCGGAGATGGATCCGACCGTTTACCTGCGCACCAACCGGCGAGGCGCGCGCAACATTGTAACGACGATCCACTGGTATCACAACGACGATGCCGGCATGGAGCGCGACTACGCCAACGCGGCCGACTACTGCAAGCGGCGGGGAATTGGTTATATTCTGCTGAACCGGTGGGACTATGCGCGGGATCTTTCGCCGGCGGCGCACGAGGCGATTCAGCGGCGGCTGGCGGCGGACGGGCGGCTGGAGTTGGTGTTCTCGTCCGGGCCGGCGGCGCTATACCGCGTGCGGTGATCCGGATTTGGCGACGGCCAGTTCGACGCCTTTGGTGCAGACGTAGTATTTGGCGAGCATGTTGGGGTTCTCCCAGGCGGGGAGAGCCTGGGGTTGGTCGAGATAGGCGAAGAACTGGCGGGTGACCTCGGCGAAGTGGGCTTCGTGGCCGACGCGGTGGTGGTCCGGGATGGTGAGGAGGAGTTCGGAGCCGCGGTCTTCGAGGCCGACGCCGTCGAAGGTGGGCTGGAGTTCGGCGAGTTTAGCGGCGAGGGCGGCGCGGACGGCGGGGTAGAGCGCGGGGCTGTTGGGGACGACGTAGACTTCGGGGCGGTAGTTCTCGGCGGCGCCCTGGCGGACGTCAATGCTGGCCTGGGAGCCGCGGAAGATGGCTTTGTGGGTATCGCTCACGCCTTCGAGATCCCAGCGGACGTCCATCTGGACGTGGATGCCGCGGAGGGTGTAGGAGACGAAGTTGTTGCCGAAGTAGTCGAAGTTGCCGTCGCGGAGGTAACCGGCGAGCGAGGCGGGGACGGGGGCGCCGCCGGTGACGCGGCTCCACTGTTCGGGGTTGAGGACGGTGGGCCAGCGGCGGGCGTCGAGGAGGGCGATGTCGGTGCGGTAGTCGATGGCGAGATCGGGGAAGGCGATCCATTGGGCGAGGTCGACAAGGTGGGTGCCGACGTCGGAGAGGGCTTCGCCCTGCTCTTCGATATCGAAGAAGGCGAGGGGGCGGAGCATGGGGACGCCGGCGACGGTTTTGAGCAGGCGGTGCATGCTGTCCATGTAGATGGCGGGGTGGGCGGGGTCGCCGGGGAGGAGGTGGCCGAAGACGGAGGGGGCGTTGACGAGAGCGCGGTGGAGCATGGAGGTGACCTCGTAGCGCTCGGTCATGATGTCGTAGGCGATGACGTTTTGGCGGGCGGCCTCGTCGAGGGAGTGGGCGAGGCGGGGGAGGTCGGCCGAACGGAGGATCCAGGGTTTGTCGGCGAGGACGTGGAAGCCATGGGCGACGGACTGTTCGATGCTTTCGATTTTCGAGCGATTGCGGCCGGAGAGGACAACAACGTTGCCGGAGGCCTCGTCGCGGAGGAGGCGGGAGAGGGAGCCGGGTCCGGCGTGGACGTCGAGTTCCCAGGAGGTGGGGTTTTCGGCGCGCTGATTAAAGCGGGCGACGCGGGCGAGGTGGTCGGTGAGATCGAGACCGAGGGGGGCGTAGACCTTAGCGACGGGGGAGACGCCGGCGTACATCTCTTTTTGGACGAGGGCGGCGTGGAAGTGGGCGGGATCGAGGGTGATGAGCTGGCGAACAGGCATTCAACACGATTGTGGCATAGGGGTGGCGAGGGCGGAGCGGATTTGGGAGTAGCGGAGGAGGAAGGCGGCTTCCGGCAGGCGTTTGCGGCGGAGCCAGGCGGTGACCTCTTCGTTGCACTTGCTGGTATTGCAGGAGGCGCAGGCGGGGACGATGTTGTCGAGGGTATAGCGGCCGCCGCGGGAGAGGGCAAGGACGCAGTCGCGCTGGAGGGGGATGCCGGTGGCGCCGCAGTAGGCGCAGCCGCCCCAGGCTTGTTGGAGGGCGGCCCATTGTTCGGGGCTAAGATCGTGTTCGACGCGCTGCATGCGGCGTTGGCGGCGGCGGGCGGCGCGGGCGCGGCGGGTGCGGCTGGGCGGCATGTTTCGGGGGAGTTTACTCCATGATAATAGCGGCATGGAGATTGCGGCGGACGGCGCGCGAGGACAGCAGTTGAAGCGGGTGATTGCGGGCGGGGAGGTGGAGGCGCTGCGGGCGATGCTGGACGCCGAGCCCGCGTTGGCGCGGGCCCGGGTGGTGGGTCCGGGGCGGGAGCGACGGACGCTGCTGCACGTGGCGACAGACTGGCCGGGCCATTTTCCGCGGGTGGCGGAGACGATTGCGCTGCTGATGGAGCGAGGGGCGGACGCCGATGCGCCGATGGAGGGGGGCAACGCGCCGGAGCGGCCGCTGCACGGGGCGGCGAGCAGCAACGACGTGGCGGCGATTGATGCGCTGCTCGATGGCGGGGCGGCGATGGAGAGTCCGGGGGCGATTTTCACGAACGGCACGGCGATGTCGGACGCGGTGATTTTCGCGCAGTGGGCGGCGGCGCGGCGGCTGCTTGCGCGGGGGGCGAAGACGACATTTACCGAGGCGGCGGGCCTGGGGCAGATGGACCGGCTGCGGGCGCGGTGGGCGGAGGATCCGGCGCCGGGGGTGGAGATGTTGACGGCGGCGCTATGGCACGCCTGCCGGGGCGGGCAGGTGGAGGCGGCGCGGTTTCTCGTCGAGCGGGGGGCGAACTTGAACTGGGTGGGTTGGGACGGGATTACGCCGCTTGATGGGGCGGTGCAGAGCGGGAACCGGGCGTTGATGGCGTGGCTGCTCGAGCGGGGGGCGCGGCATGGGCGGGGCGGCAGGAGTTGATAGGCTGATAGCTGCATGAAGATTGGTTCTTTGTTTTTGTTGATGGCGGGTTTGGCGGCGGCCGGGGAGCCGCGGGCGCGGAACGTGATTTTGTTTTTAGGGGACGCGGGAGGGATTCCAACGCTGCACGCGGCGAGCTTGCACGGCTACGGGGCGCCGGGGAAGCTGTTTATTCAGCAGATGCCGCATATGGGCTTGTCGGAGACGTCGCCGGTGGGGGCGTGGGTATCGGATTCGGCGGCGGGGATGACGGCGATTGTGACGGGGCAGAAGACGAAGAACTCGGTGATTTCGCAGTCGGCCGAGGCGGTACCGGGCAAGACGGACGGGGCGCCGCTCAAGACGATTCTCGAGTACGCCGAAGAGCGGGGCCTGTCGACGGGGGTGATTTCGAACATGTCGATGGCGGACGCGACGCCGGCGGCCTGCTACGCGCACTGCAACCACCGGCGGAAGTTCGCCGAGATTGTGGCGCAGATTGCCAAGCCGCGGTTTGGCGACGGGGTGGACCTGGTGATTGGCGGGGGCCGGAAGGGAATTTTGGCGGCGACCGAGAGCGCGGGCTACGACCTGCGGAAGGCGCTGGGGGAGAAGGGCTACGCGTGGTATGACCGGCCGGAGGAGATTCCGGCGGGGGCACGGCGCGTGGTGGCGCTGTTCGACGAACGGTTTGATCCGCTGCCGGTGGTGCGGCGGGCGATCGAGATTCTGTCGCGGAATCCGAAGGGGTATTTCCTGATGGTGGAGTGGGACATGCACACCGATAAGCTGCGGCAGGGGCTGGACCAGGCGGTGACGATGGACAAGCTGGTGCGGCAGACGGCGGGGCAGGTGAACGGGCGGGATACGCTACTGCTGTTCACGGCGGACCACTCGTTTGATTTGCGGGTGCGGGGCGGCAAGCCGGGCGAGGCGCTGCTGCCGGAAAAGCCGGCCGAGGACGGGGCGCGGACGGCGGTGCAGATGTTCAACACGCACACGGCCGAGGAGGTGCTGGTGGCGGCCATGGGGCCGGGGGCGGCGCGGGTGAAGGGCTACATGCCGAACACGCAGATCTTCCACATTCTGCTGGCGGCGTACGGTTGGAAAGAGACGGGTAAAAAGTAAGGCGCGGCTAGCGCTTGTTCAGCTTGCGGGCGGCTTTTTCGACGTTGGCCCAGACGCGGAGGAGGTTGCCGCTCCAGAGTTTGGCGATCTGTTTTTCGGTGTAGCCGCGGCGGACGAGTTCGAGGGTGACGTTGAAGGCTTCGGCGGCGCTGTCCCAGCCGTCGATGCCGCCGCCGCCGTCGAAGTCCGAGGAGATGCCGACGTGGTCGATGCCGATGAGTTTGACGGCGTAATCGATGTGGTTGACCATGTCCTGGACGTTGGCGCGGGGGGCGGGCGGGAAGCGGGCGTCGATTTCGGCCATGCGCTTTTCATACTCGGCGCGGCGGTCCGGGGGGAGCATATTGAGAAAGCCGCTGGAGCGGCGCGGGGCGGGGGCCCCGGCGTTCGTCGCGGGAGCGGGGGGCGGTTCGACGGCGCAGGGGCGGGGGGCGGTGGGCCGGCGGAAGGTGGGTCCGCCGGCGCGGCCGCCGCCGAAGCCGAAGTCGTTGCGCAGGGCGGTGAGGGCGGCAGCGCGTTCTTTGCTATCGACTTTGAGATAGGACGCGAAGCCGACGATCTGGACGACGCCGCCGTTCTTTTTGAGGGCGAGGAGTTGTTCGTCGTCCATGTTGCGGCTGTGGTCGGCGAGGGCGCGGACGCTCGAATGGGAGGCGATGACGGGTGCCTTCGAGAGGCGGATGGCTTCGAGGTTGGCGCCTTTGGAGGGGTGGGAGAGATCGACCATCATGCCGAGGCGGTTCATTTCGGCGATGACCTGGCGGCCGAGGGGGGAGAGTCCGTTGTTGTGGAGGTAGCCGGAGGCTTCGCCGGTGTTGGAGTCGGCGAGTTGGCTGTTGCCGTTATGGGCGAGCGAGAGGTAGCGGCCGCCGCGTTTGTAGAACTCTTCGACGCGTTTGAGGTCGAGGCCGAGGGGGTAGCCGTTTTCGACGCCGATGACGGCGACGCGTTTGCCTTCGCGGTGGAGGCGGCGGACGTCGGCGGGGGTGAGGGCGAGGCCCATGGCGTTGGGGGCGATGGATGCGGTGAAGCGATGGATGGCGTCGAACTTTTCGATGGCCTGCTGGTAGGCGAGGTCGTAGGCTTCGGCGGTGGGGAGGCCCTGGCCGACGTAGACGATGAAGAAGGCGACGTCCATATCGCCGTCGGCCATTTTGGGGAGATTGACCTGGGTGTTGAGGCGCTGGAGGTAGTTGCAGGCGGGGGTGAAGTTGGCGGCGTCGATGTCGTTGTGGGTATCGAGCTTGAGGACGCGATGGTGGATGGCTTTGGCTTTGGCCAGCAGGGCGGGGTTGGGGGGTTGGGCGATGGCGGAGAGGGCAAAGAGCGAGGTTACGGCCAGGAGAGGGCGCATGGAGATTTCCTTCGAGATTTTTATTTGGGGTGACCGAACGGGGGCCGCGGGGGGGGGGACGGGACTTAGGCAGTATAGCAGTGAGGTCAGAGGGTGAGCCATGCGCCGGAGGTGTCGATGATCACGAGGTAGCGGCCGGCCCAGGGGGTGGGGTTCCAGTCGGGGGGGAGGACCCAGAGGCGGCGGCCTTCGCGGCGGGCTTCGAGGTAGGCGGCGTCGAGGATGCCGTAGCGGTCGAGGAAGCGATTGAGGGAGGCGGAGATGCGGATGCAGCCTTTCGAGAGGGGGAGGCCGAGGCGGGGTTCGAGGCGATCGGGGTCGGTGGCGTGCATTTGGAGGCGGAGGGTGCTTTCGCGGCGATCGCCCCAGGTTTTGTTGGCGCGAACCCAGCCGAAGTCATAGACGCGCATGCCTTTTTCGCCGTAGCCGCGGATGCCGTATTCGTTTTTGGTGCCTTCGGCGCGGAAGTCGGGGTGGGCGAGGGAGTGTTCGAAGAGTCCGAGGGGGGAGAGGAAGTATTCGAAGCGGCCGGGGAGTCCGGTGGAGACGGAGGAGGCGCCGAGGAAGAGGAATTGTTGATTGGGTTGGCGCCAGTAGAGGAGGAAGAGTTGGGATTTGGGATTGCGGTCGACGAGGGCGACGAACTGATTGGGGGCGAGTTCGGGGTGGGGTTGGAGGTAGGCGGCGTAGAAGTCCTGGACGGCGGGGGAGAGGGGGATGGGGCGTTTGACTTCGGCGGCGAAGCGGGTGGTGAAGGAG
Source organism: Acidobacteriaceae bacterium (assembly GCA_020247055.1). Lineage (GTDB taxonomy): Bacteria > Acidobacteriota > Terriglobia > Bryobacterales > Bryobacteraceae. Next base: position 8,277 of record JADCJL010000302.1, read on the forward strand.
GAAGCGTCTGGTGGGGAGGGAAGGGCGGCGGCGAGGAAGAGGCGGCGGGAGAGGGGGGGCATTCGCTCTCAGGGTATAGGATTGGCGGCGTCTTCGGGCGATGGGCGCGGTGGCGATGCCGAGAAGTTTACCTG
>JADCJL010000303.1 GCA_020247055.1 Acidobacteriaceae bacterium
CTTTGCGACGACACCCGCGCCAACGGTCTTGCCACCTTCGCGGATCGCGAAGCGCAGCCCCTCTTCCATCGCGATCGGCTGGATCAGCGTGACCGTGATCGAAATGTTGTCCCCCGGCATCACCATCTCGGTGCCTTCCGGCAGGTCGATCGAGCCGGTCACGTCCGTCGTGCGGAAGTAGAACTGCGGACGATAACCATTGAAGAACGGCGTGTGACGACCGCCCTCTTCCTTGCTCAGCACGTAGATCTCGGCCGTGAACTTCGTGTGCGGGTTGATCGAGCCGGGCTTCGACAGCACCTGACCACGCTCCACCTCTTCACGCTTCGTGCCGCGCAGCAGCACGCCAACGTTGTCGCCCGCCTGCCCCTGGTCGAGCAGCTTGCGGAACATCTCGACACCCGTGCAAACCGTCTTCAGCGTCGCCTTCAGGCCAACGATCTCCAGCTCGTCGCCGACCTTCACGATCCCGCGCTCGATACGGCCGGTCACCACCGTGCCGCGACCCGAGATCGAGAACACGTCTTCCACCGGCATCAGGAACGTGCCGTCGATCGCACGCTCCGGCGTCGGAATGTACGCATCCAGCGCCGCCGCCAGCTTGTAGATCGCGCCCTCGCCCATGTCGGACGTGTCGCCTTCCATCGCCTTGAGCGCCGAACCGGTCACGATCGGCGTGTCGTCGCCAGGGAAGTCGTACTTCGACAGCAGCTCGCGCACTTCCATCTCGACCAGCTCGAGCAGCTCCGCGTCATCGACCATGTCCGCCTTGTTCAGGAACACGATGATGTACGGCACGCCGACCTGGCGCGCCAGCAGGATGTGCTCGCGCGTCTGCGGCATCGGGCCGTCGGCCGCCGACACCACCAGGATCGCCCCGTCCATCTGCGCCGCGCCCGTGATCATGTTCTTCACGTAGTCCGCGTGGCCCGGGCAATCGACGTGCGCATAGTGACGGTTCTCCGTCTCGTACTCCACGTGCGCCGGGTTGATCGTGATGCCCCGTGCCTTCTCTTCTGGCGCCGAGTCGATCTGCGCGTAGCTCTTCGCCTCGCCGCCGAACTTGCGCGACAGGATCGTCGTGATCGCCGCCGTCAGCGTCGTCTTGCCGTGGTCCACGTGACCGATCGTCCCGACGTTCACGTGCGGCTTCGTGCGTTCGAATTTTCCTTTGGCCATGACTGGAGCTCCTGCTGCGGGTACGGGTGGGTTTGAAGGTCGGGACTGCGCGATTCTGGACGGGGCATGGGGCCATGGCCTGCAGCCCTTCCGGGGCTGCCGCCCTGCACTCCGGCAGCCCTGCGGGGCTGCTGCCTGATGATGGTGCCCATGGCCCGGATTGAACGGGCGACCTCTCCCTTACCAAGGGAGTGCTCTGCCACTGAGCTACATGGGCGAAAACGGGATGCTGCGTGGCGGGTGAAGCGTGTTCTGGGTGTTCTGGGTGTTCTGGGTGTTCTGAGTATCAGGTGGTGCGGATGACGCTGGTGCGGCTGACTCTGGAGCGGGTGAAGGGAATCGAACCCTCGTCTTTAGCTTGGAAGGCTATTGCTCTACCATTGAGCTACACCCGCGCATGCTGCTGGCCGACCGGCCGGCGACTGCAACCGCCGGCCCGACTTCCGAGCGCCGACTTTCGAGCGCCGACTTCCGAGCGCTCTGCCAGCCGCGGCAAATCCACGTCCAGGCTCCGGACGCAGACACCGGCTTGGGTGAAGACGGCATCGCCGGGTCGAGGGGCGGGTTCGACCGCCGGCTTCGGGACACCCGAATGGGCCGGCTGCGATGCAAAGACTGGGTAAATCAATTGACCAGGTGCTTGATTCGTTGGCAGAACATCACGTGCGGCACACAGGCGCCGCGGATGCATGGACAGCTTGAAAGCGTGGTGGAGGGGGAAGGATTCGAACCTTCGAAGGCAGAGCCGTCAGATTTACAGTCTGATCCCTTTGACCGCTCGGGAACCCCTCCAAAATGCGAATCGCGGATTTTGGCGCTGACCGGGCCGCTTGTCAATTCCTGATTGGGAAATCGTCATGCGGTGCCCGGCAGTACCTCGTCGGCGCGGAACTTCCTCGGCAGAAGCAGGCCCTTGCGTGCCCGGCGGCCGGCATAGTGCTCGAGTTCCGCGCCGCGGATCTCGATCTCGCCGACCTTGCCCATCTTGGCGGTGCCGGCCAGGCGCAGCGCCTTGCCGTTGCACGGGCCGATCGCCACCAGGCGCTCCCCGTCGTCGAGACCGATCGCGATCACCCCGCGACCGCCACCCGACAACTGCTTGAACTCCTCCATCGGAAACACCAGCAGGCGCCCGAAACCGGACACCGCCGCCACCGACGGCGTGGAAGCCGGGTGGAAGATCACCGGCTTGACCGGTTCTTCATCGGGCGCGAGCCCCATGAACTGCTTTCCGGCCTTGATCCGCGACAGCATGTCCCCGAGGTTGCACCAGAACGCGTAGCCGCCGCTGCCCCCGAGCATCACGCACTCCTCCGGCCGACCGGCCACCATCTGCGTGATGCGCGCGCCTTCCTGCACGTCGAGCAGCGAGGGCGCGGGCACGCCGTCGCCGCGGGCACCGGGCAGCTGCGCCACCGGCACCGCGTATGCACGGCCGCGCGTGTCGAGGAACACCGCCTGGTCGACGGTGCGCACCTCGCGCGCGTACTGGAGCGAATCGCCCTCCTTGAAGGTGAACTGGGTCCAGTCGTGGCCATGGCCGGTGCGGGCACGCACCCAGCCCTTGGTCGAGAAGATCACCGTCACCGGCTCGTCGACCACCGCCACCTCTACGCTGGCCCGCTCGGAGGCCTTGATCAGGGTACGGCGCGCATCGCCATGCTGCTTCGCGTCGCCTTCGATCTCCTTGATGATCAGCTTCTTC
>JADCJL010000304.1 GCA_020247055.1 Acidobacteriaceae bacterium
AATCGTCGTCTGGATCGTCTCCATCCGGACTACCAAATCCCGGCACTCGCCCGCCGCCAGCCGCTGCGGCAGGTAACCCCGGCCGCTCACCGTCAAAGTCTGCTCACCGCCCCCGGCACCGCCCTCCAGCCGAAACCGTCCGTCTGCCCCGGATACGCCCTGCAGCCCCGCCGGCGCCAGCTCCACCGCCACGCCGCTGAGCGGCTTGCCCGCCGCGTCCTGCACCGTCCCGGCGCAGCGGACCTGCGCGTTCAGCCCCAACACCGCCCCAAAAAAGAGGGAAACACCCCAAGTCAATAGATTCATAATAGAGGGAACTTATTATCATATCGTGAAATCCCCCAGCGGCGCCACCTCCTCGGCCACCCGGAATCGTCGCAGCGCCTCTACATTCGCCCGCCTCCGGTCCAGTACCGGCCCCAGCACCGCCCACCGCTCCGCGGCCACCTGGACGCCATAAACCTCCGCAACTGCTTGCCACGGCGTCACTTGCACCGTCTGCCCCTGCACCGCTCGCCCGCTCGCCAACGCCAGCAGCAGCTCCCGCCGGCCGAATTGTTCCGTCCATCCCATACCGACTGAACCTATGCCAACCCGCCGCCGCTGTCAATCGAGCCGTTTGGTAACCCAACTGCACTACAGCCGCCATATGGGTACCTGCAATCCGCACCTCTCCGTCCTCACCGCCAGCCAGTTCGCGGCCGCCTACCGGGGATACTTCCACCAGACGGTCAACTACCTCCGCGGCTCCGGCAGTAACGCTGAACGCGCCGAAGAGATTGCCCAGGCCGCCTGGGCCCGCGGCTGGGAGTGCCGCGAACAGCTGCGCGACGTCTCCGCCGTCCAATCCTGGGTCTGCACCATCGCCCGTAATCTCCGCCACATGGACTTCCGCAAGGCCCGCACCATGCAAAACCTTACCGAAACCGCCGCCACCATCCAGCCCGACACCCGCCCCCTCTACCTCCAACAGATCCTCCGTCCCCTCCCCAAACCCGACCGCTCGCTCCTGCTTGCCACCTACATCGATGGCCGCACCAGCGGCGAACTCGGCGCCCAACTCGGCATCTCCCCGGTCGCCGTCCGCGTCCGCGTCGCCCGCGCCAAGTCCTCGGTGCGGAAATACCTCTCCGGCTTGCGCTCGCCGGGACGCGATACCCTGGAAGCCCATGCTCCGCCTCCTGCTTCCCCTCTGTCTCACCGCGCTGCTGCTGACCGCGCAAGTTAAGCGCACCGAAGTCGTCAAAGCCACCACCCCGGCCGACGACGCCAAAGGCCTCGATCCCGCCGTCCCCGAATCCGTCGCCATCTCGACGCAGTTCGAACGCGTGGTCGTCATCCGCGTCAAGAATCAGGCCAGCCTGCTCACCGCCATCGAACGCCACGTCGCCGAACAGAAGATCCGCAACGCCGTCATCCTCTCCGGCATCGGTTCGGCCATCTCCACCCACTACCACATGGTTACCAACCGCACGTTCCCCTCAAAGAACCTGTATCTCGAAAACCCCAACACATCAGCTGACGTGATCTCCATGAGCGGTTTCGTGATCGATGGCAAAGTCCACTGCCACCTCACCTTCGCCGATCCCGACAAAGCCTTCGGCGGCCACCTTGAAGCCAACACGCGCGTGTTCACCTTCGCCGTCCTCGCCCTTGGCGTGCTGCCGGACCAGCAGTCGGTCGGCCTCAAGCGCTTCGACGACAAAACCTGGCGCTAAGCTTTCGCAATAATCCGGTGGATCGGCTCGCCGTAGTCGAGGTCGATCCGCTTGTGCCCGGGCACCTCGAGCTTTCTTGCGTCAATCCCCAACTGATGCAGCACCGTCGCGTGGATATCGGTGACGTAGTGCCGGTTCTCGACGGCGTGAAAGCCGATCTCGTCCGTCGCGCCCTCCACCACACCGCCCTTGATCCCGCCGCCCGCCAGCCACACCGAAAACCCGTAGGGATGGTGGTCGCGCCCGTTGGTTCCTTCCGCCCCCGGCGTCCGGCCGAACTCGGTGGCGAACACGACGAGCGTATCGTCAAACAGCCCGCGCTGCTTCAGGTCCTTGAGCAACCCCGCAATCGGCAGGTCCACCTGCCCGGCCAGTTCACTGTGCGTCTTCTTCAGGTTGCTATGCCCGTCCCACTTGCCCGCGCCGCCGTCACTGCCGTGGAACACCTGAATGAACCGCACCCCGCTCTCGGCCATCCGCCGCGCTGCCAGCAGCGTCTCCCCAAACGGCTTGGTGGTCGCGTGGTCAATCCCGTACAGCTTCTGCGTCTCGGCGCTCTCGGCCGACAGGCGCATAATCTCCGGTACTGCCGTCTGCATGCGGAACGCGAGTTCGTAAGATTTGATCCGCGCCTGCAGCCCGGCGTCCTCGGGATACTGTCCGGCCGTAATCTTGTTGAAGTTGTGAATCAGGTCAAACTGCCGCCGCTGCGCCGCCGTCTCCATCGCCACGTGCGGCTTGGCGAAGGGCAGGGGATTGGCCGGGTCCACGGCCAGCTGCACGCCGCCGTGCTCCGGCCCTAAATACGAAGCCCCGTGCGCCGCCGGTCCGCCGCAGCACGGGTCAATCGGGTTGCCGAGCACGACAAACTGCGGCAGGTTCTCGTTGAGCGAACCCAGCCCGTAGTGCACCCAGGAGCCAATCGTCGGGAACTGCCCTTCGAGCACGTGCCGCCCCGTGTGGAACTGCATCTGCGCCCCGTGGTTGTTGTCCGTCGTCCACACCGAACGCACCACAGCGATGTCGTCGATGCAACTGCCGATGTGCGGAAACCAGTCGCTGACTTCAATCCCGCTCTGGCCGCGCTTGGCAAAGCCGGTCTGCAGCGGATAGAGCCGCGGCCGGGCCTTGTGCAGCCCGGCGATCACCTCGCGCAGGTTCTGCTTGAGCAGCGGGTTCTCGAGCGCCGCGTGGTGCGGGGTATCGTCGAGCAGCCGCCCGGCGTACTTGTTCAACTCGGGCTTGGGGTCGAACGACTCCATGTGGCTCACCCCGCCCACCATGAAGAGCCAGATCACCCGCTTGGCCCTCCCGCGCGGCACTTGGCCGTTCAGCAGAGCCCCCAGGGCAAGTTGTGAGAGAAACGCGCGGCGGGTAGTCATCGGGTGGTCACGAAATCATTATGGTTGAATAACGCGTGGATCAGGTCAACCGGGGTCGCTCCGGCCGCCAACTCCCGCTCGGCGGCCGCGGGCAGCCGGCCGAGCACGGTTTGAAACGCACGGTCCACGAAGCCCGGGCCCTCCAGCCGGCGCGCCAGCTTGGCCGCCATCTCCTGGCTCAGCTGACTGTTGGCCATCGCCAGCGCCTGCTGCGGCACGACGCTCTCGTTCCGCTCGTAGCACTCGGTCGGGTTGGCCCCGTCGAACACCTGCAGAAACTGCATCTGCACGTCGGGCGAATGGCTGAAATAGAGGCTCCGGCGCCGCACCTCCAGGCCCTTGGCCGGGTCGATGTCCGGCCCGCCCATCGTGCGGTCGAGCTCCCCCGCCACGGCCAGAATGCTGTCGCGGACCACTTCGGCTTCGAGACGCCGCGACGCCGGCCGGACGGCCCGGTAGGCCTCGCTCAGCAGAATCATCCTGTGCAGCGCCTTCATGTTCCAGCCCGAACGCATGAACTCGGTCGCCAGCAGATCGAGCAGCGGCTGATTCACCGGCTTCTGCCCGTTCTTGCCGAAGTCGAAAACCGTCGGCACCAGCGCCGTGCCGAAGTGCCGCAGCCAGATGTGGTTCACTGCCACGCGCGCCGTCAGCGGGTTGTCGGTCGACGCAATCCACTGCGCCAGCGCCGTCCGCCGGCCCGTGCTCTTGGTCGGGTACTCTTTGCCGACGGGGGTGTAGCCGGTGGCCGGCTGCGTCAGTGCGGCCGTTGCGGCGGCGAGGTTCTTCTGCGCCTCGGCCACTTTCTTGCTATCCGGCTTCTCGCCGGCCAGCGCGGCCGTCATCTCGGCCTGCGCCCGCTGCAGTTTCTCGTGGGCGCGCAGCAGGCCGGCTTGCCGTTCTAGCTCCCGCGCCTTCGCCGCCAGCTCTTCAAACTTCGGGTCGGCGGGCACGGCATATTTGGCGCGTTCGGCCGCGATGCGGGCTTCGAGCGCCGGCAGCTCCGCTTTGGCCGCGGCCAGCGCCAGCGGGTCGCCGGCGGCCTTTTCGATGGCGGCCCGGGCTTGCGCGAGCAACTCCGTGTGGACGAACTCGCGATGGTCCGGATAGTAGGAACTTAGCGGCAGCGCCACGGGTTCGATTTTGCCCAGCGCCGGGCCGAGAGCGGCCGGGGTGGCGGGCGTCAGCACGTTCGATTTGTCCGGCGATTGAATGTTGCCGCGGACCAGCAGATACGTCGGCCGGTCGAGCGCGGCGTCAAAAATCCGCGTCAAAGCGTTCTTTTCGACGTCCGTCTCGCCCGGCACCCGGTCCATGCGAACCTCGTAGGGCTCAAACACCGCCCGCAGCCGGTAGTACTCCTCCTGCGCAATCGGGTCGTACTTATGGTCGTGGCAGCGCGCGCACTTCACCGTCACGCCCATAAACCCGAGCATCGTGTGGTCAACGGCGTCCTGCATCCAACCGTCCCGGTCGTAGCGCGAGTAGTTCCGGGCCAGGAATCCGGTCGCCCGCAGCGTGGCCGGGTCTTCGGGGGCGATCTCGTCCCCGGCCAGCATCTCCAAAATCATCCGGTCGTACGGCTTGCCGCTGTTGAGCGATTCGACAATCCAGTCGCGCCACCGCCACATATGCTTGTGGCTGTTGCGGACCTCGTTGGCGCGCCGGTAACCATACCAGTCGCTGTAGCGCCAGATGTCCATCCAGTGCCGCCCCCAGCGCTCGCCGTAGCGCGGGTCGGCCAGCAGCGCGTCCACCGTCTGTTCGTAGCTGAGCTTGGCGTGCCGCGCCATCTCCTCGGGGCTTGGCGGCATGCCCACCAGGTCGAGATAGAGGCGGCGGAGCAGCACCTCCGGCGACGCCAGAGTTTGGCTTCGTTTCGCAAAAAGGGCGTCGAGGCTCCCCGCCGCCGGCCGCACCGGCTTGTTAAATGCCCAGTGCGACGACCGCTTCGGCCCCGCGCTCACCACCGTCTCCCACGGCGCGCCCTCGTCAATCCACGCCGCCACCAGCGCCAGTTCGGCCTCGGTAAACTTGGGCCCGAACTTCGGCATGGCCGGCTTGGCCGTGTGCGCGAGCACCTGATAGAGGTAGCTCTCCTTGGCGCGGCCCGGAAGGAACCCCGGCCCCCGGTCGCCCCCGCGCAGCGCCGTCTCCCGCTTCGACAGATCAAAGCCCGATTGCTTGCCCGCCGCGTTATGGCAGCTCAGGCACCTGCTTTCGAGCAGCGTCAGCGCCGCGGGCTTCTGGGCGTACAGGCCCAGGCTGAAGCAGAGAAGGAGAGTTGCTTTAAACAATGCCGCGGATCACCTCGCCCTGAATTTCCGTCAGCCGCTCGCGGCGGCCTTGGTGCAGATAGTTGAGCGCGTCCTGGTCGAGCCCCAACTGGTGAAGAATCGTCGTGTGGATATCGCGCAGGTGGTGCGGCTTTTCGACCGCGTACAGCCCCACCTCGTCGGTCGAGCCTTCGACGACCCCGCCCTTCACCCCGCCCCCGGCCATCCACATCGTAAAGCCCGTGTTGTTGTGGTCGCGCCCCTTGCCGCCCTGCGCCTCCGGCGTCCGGCCGAACTCGCCGCCCCAGACGACGAGCGTCGAATCGAGCAATCCGCGCTGCTTCAAGTCCTTGAGCAGCGCCGCAATCGGCTGATCGGTACGCGCCGCCATGCGCAGATGGTTCTCTTCAATATCGTCGTGTGCGTCCCACTGCGAAATCGCCGGACCGCCCGAGACGACGGTGACAAACCGCACGCCCTTCTCCACCAGCCGCCGCGCCATCAGGCACCGCCGCCCGAAGTCGTCCGTCACCGGGTTGCCGATGCCGTAGAGCGTGTTGATGTGTGCCGGTTCGTTGCGCATATCGAACACTGCCGGCGCTTCGGTCTGCATCTTGAACGCCAGATCGTAGGTGCTCAGTCGCGCGGAGAACTCATCGTCGCCCGGCGTCATCGTCGCCTCGTCAATCTCGCGGATGAAGTTCAGCGTATTCCGCCGCTGCGCGAGCGTCACCCCTTCCGGCATCTCGAGATTCAGCACCGGCTTGGCGCCGCCGCGGAAGATGTTGGGCTGGTAGACGGCCGGCAGAAAGGCGTTTGAATAGACCGGTTGGCCGGCCTCAATCGTGCCGTAAGGATCGGGCATCACGACATAACCCGGCAGCGACTCGCTCTCGCTGCCGAGGCCGTACACCGACCACGCGCCCATGCTCGGAAAGCCGGGCAGAATGCGGCCGGTGAACAGCTGATACTGCGCGGAAGAATGGATAAACGCATCGGCCGTGCACGACCGGATCACGGCCAGGTCGTCGGCGCAGGTGGCCGTGTGCGGCAGCAGATCCGAGACCCACAGCCCGCTCTTGCCATGTTGCTTAAACGTGCGCCTGGTGCCGAGCAGCTTCGGCGTGCCGTTGATGAACTGCCGCTTGGCGGGCCGGAAAGAGGCCGGCAGCGGCTGCCCTTCGAGCTTGTTCAGCAGCGGCTTGGGGTCGAAGGTCTCCATCTGGCTCGGCCCCCCGGCCATGAACAGAAAGATCACCGACTTGGCCTTGGCCGGCAGCGGGGGCTTCTTCGCCGCCAGCGGATTCTTCGCTTCGGCCTGCAGCAGGGCGCCGAAGGCGAGGCTGCCGAAGCCGCAGAAGGCGTCGGTGAGAAATTCACGTCGGTTGCGGGTTGGTTTCGCGTGGAGGCTCATGGCAGGTAGAGAAAATCGTTGGCGGCAAACAGGGCCAGGGTAAATTCGCGCAGCGGGTTGGCGGCCAGGAAGCGCTGCGAAGCGGCGCGCTCGCGCGCTACCGGCGGGCGGTTGAAGACAAGGGCGAAGGCTTCATCAATCCGCCGGTTGGCCGGCAGTTTGGTCAGCCGGTCGGCCAGGGCCACGGCGGCCTGCCGCGTTACCGGGCCGTTCAACAGCTCGAGCGCTTGCGGTGCATGCGTGCTGCTCTCGCGCCGGGCGCAGCTCAGCAGCGTGTCCGGCGAATCAAAAACCTCCATGAAGGGCATGCGCATGTTCCGTTTCTGAAACAGGTAGACGCTCCGGCGGTTGTGCTCCGCCGCGTCCGGCGTCACGGCCCACTGGTCCGGTTTATAGAGTAGGTTGACGAGCTCGGGCTCAATGGGCGGAATCACACTCGGGCCGAAGCGTTGCGGATTCAGCAGGCCGGCGGCCTGCAGCATGGCGTCGCGCATCTCCTCGGCCTGCAGCCGGCGGCGGCTAAAGTTCCACAGGTACCGGTTGCGCGGGTCTTTCTCCATGACGGCCGCCGGCGGCACCGCCACCGAGGCCTGCCGGTAGGTGTTGCTGAGCACCATCATCCGGTGCAGCGGCTTCTGTCGCCAGCCGTTGGCCACCACTTCGTTGGCGAGCCAGTCGAGCAGTTCCGGGTGCGTCGGCCGCGCGCCCATGCGCCCGAAATCGTTCGGTGTGGCCACGATGCCGGCGCCGAAGTGCCCCTGCCACAGCCGGTTGGCGAGCACGCGGGCCGTGAGCGGGTTATGCGGGTCGGTAATCCACGCCGCCAGCTTGCGCCGCGGCTGCGGAATCGCCTCGCCCCACTCCGCCGCATCGTCGGCCAGCAGTACGCCCAGCGGTCGCATGCCCATCTTGGCCGCCGGCATATCGCTCGAACCGCGCTCGAGCACGTGCACGGGGAAGTAGAGCTTCGGGTCGCTACGGACGGTCTTCAACTCGGGCAGCGGCTCGGGCAGCTGCTTCTCTTTAACGCCGATGATCTGCTCAATCTGCGCCTTTTCCGCCCCTGTCGTCGCTTTTAGCCTCTTGCGGAGGTCGGCAAGCTCCTTCTTCACCGCTTCGTTCCGCTTCTGCCAGTCGGCCTTTTCGGCCTCGGACGACAGCGGAATATCGTGGTGTTCGGTGGTGGCGAAGAAGCTCTGCATCCGGTAGTAGTCGGTGTGCCGGATGGGGTCGAACTTGTGGTCGTGGCAGCGGGCGCAGCCGAGGGTGACCCCCAGAAACGCCGAGCCGACCACGTTGGTCATCTCGGTCAGAATCTCGTTGCGGATGTAGGCCTTGTCCTGATTGCCGGCGTTCTTGCGAAACGGTCCCAGGCGGTTGAAGCTGGCCGCGACGAGCATCTCGCGATTGGCCGGGTCGATCTCATCGCCGGCGAGCTGTTCGGTCAGGAACTGGTCGTAGGGCTTGTCGGCGGCCAGCGAACGGATGACGTAGTCGCGGTACTGCCAGGCCTCGCTGCGGTGTGTGTCATATTCAAAACCGTCGCTTTCGGCAAAGCGGACGACGTCGAGCCAGTGGCGAGCCTGCCGCTCAGCGTATTCGGGCGAGGCGAGCAGACGGTCGACGAGCGCTTCGTAGGCACGGGGCGATCGGTCGGCCAGGAATGCCTTGACGGCTTCCGGGGTGGGTGGCAGACCGGTCAGGTCCACCGAGACGCGCCGGATCAGCGCCAGTCGCGACGCGGGCGGGGCGGGGGAGAGGCCCTGGTCGCGAAGCTTCTTCAAGACAAACGCGTCAATCGGATGGGCGGCCCATTTCTGATCGACGGGTGAAGAAAAAGTGGGAACCGCGGGGGTTGCGCGCGGCTTGAACGCCCAGTGATTGCGCTCCGCCGCGGTGTACTTGCCGCCGGAGCTCTCCGCGGCCCAAGCGGCCAGGGTAATCGCACCAACGAGGAAGAACAGGTAGCGTACAGACATGCCTTTGCTTCTAGCTTATTCCAGGTTGGCCGCCGCCACAGCGTCCGCGCGCCAGCCATCCAACGGGCTGAACGGGATCTGTGTCAAGGGCATTACAATCAGAGGTGTGGCCGGGTAAGCTAAAAACTGGCTCCCCGGGCCCTTCCGATCTTTACTCCCCATGAAAACTTCCTTCGAGCGATCTCTTTTCTCTCTTGTTCTCGGTTTCGCCCTGGCGGCCAGCGCCATGGCCCAAAGCACAACGGGTACCTTCATCGGCACCGTCACCGACTCCTCCGGCGCCGCTGTGGCCGGAGCCAAGGTCCGGGTGACCAACCTCGGCAACGGCGCCACCCTCGAGACCTCCTCCGGCGCGACCGGCGAATACGCCATCCCCAACCTTCCCGCCGCCACTTACAAGATCCGGGTCGAGAACACAGGCTTCCGCTCGGTCGATATTAACGAAGTCCGTCTCCTGCTCAACCAGACCGTCCGCAACGATGTCCGCCTCGAACCCGGCGCCGTCGAACAGAGCGTCACCGTCACCTCCTCGGTCCCCACCATCCAAACCGACAGCGCGTCGATTGCCAACAATATCGATACGCACTCCGTGGTCACCCTCCCGCTCAACGGCCGCACCCTCGACCGCCTCATCCTCATCACCGCCGGCAACACCTCCGATTCTCCCTCGAACCCCAAGCTGGCCGGCTCCCTCCACTGGGGCGGCAGCTTCTACTCCATCGACGGTGTAGCGATCAACGACACCGGCAACGGTGGCGCCTCCTACTCCTTCCGCACCCAGCTCTCCACCACCCCTTCGATCGACACCATTCAGGAGTTCAAGATCGAGACCAACAGCGCGAAAGCAGAGCATGAAGGTTCGGCTGCTATCTCGATCATTACAAAGGGGGGGACGAACGACCTCCACGGTTCGCTGTTCGCTTTCAACCGGAACCGCGAGTTCTCCGCCAATCAGTACTTCAACAACGCCAACCGCCAGCAGCGCCCGCCCTTCAACCGCAATGAGTTCGGCGTCACCGCCGGCGGCCCGGTGATCAAGAACAAGACCTTTTTCTTCGGCTCCTACGAAGGCCTCCGCCAGCGTCAGGCCACCACGAGCTTCTTCGCCTACGCCACCCCCGCCATGCGTGCTGGAAACTTCGCCGGCGTCCGCGATATCCGCGATCCGCTGAGCAACCTGCCCTTCCCCAACAACCAGATCCCCACCGCCCGGATCGACTCCCGCGCCTCCCGTTGGGGCGCCTTCATGCCGCAGCCCAACACCCCCGGCACCACCGCCGCCGGCACCGGCCTGAACCACGTGGCCAACGTCGGCAACGTCATCGACGTCAACCGCTACACCGCCCGCGGCGATCACAACTTCAACGAGCAGAACCGCATCAACGTTGTCATGGGCTACTCGAAAGGTTCGCCCTACTTCGTCTCGAACGGCGGCCCGAACGCCTACGGCAACTTCTCTGACGGCGGCTACATCACCAAGAACGCCTCGCTCACCTACAACCGCACCATCGGCGCCACCAAGCAAAACGAGTTCCGCTACGCCTACTTCAGCCACGGCTCCATCCGCGTCGGGCAGAACACCACCTTCGACCCCACGTCGCTCTTCCCCACGCTCTACGGCCCGCTGCCCATCGGCGGCCTGCCCACGGCCACCTTCAACGGTGTCTACGGCCAGATCAACGACTCGGGCGGCTCGGAACGTGCCCCGCAGATCACCCAGCAACTCACCGATAACTTCTCTTTCACCCGCGGCCGCCATACCTTCAAGACCGGTGTCGACATCGGCTTCAGCCGCATCGCCTCCAACCCGGCCGCCGGCGCCGCTCAGTTCGGCAGCTTCTCCTTCAACGGCCGCTACTCGAACGACCCCTACGCCGACTTCCTGCTCGGCTACCCCATCACGGCCACCCGCGGCACCCCCAGCCTCGTCAACCTGCTCTACTACAGCCGCTACGGCGCCTACTTCCAGGACGACTGGCAGGTGAACTCCAAGCTCACCATTAACGTCGGTATGCGCTACATGCTGCAAACCCAAACCCAGGAACGCGACGGCTCGTTCGCCAACTTCGATCTTGAAAAGGGCGCCTTCGTCATCCGCAGCGAAGGCGGCAAACTGGCGCCGCTCTCCCTGCCCCGCCTCCTGCAGGCCTACCCCCACGTCGGCTCGGAACAGAACGGCTGGGGCACCAACGTCATCACCGCCGATCACAACAACTTCGGACCGCGCCTCGGCTTCGCCTACCGCCCGTTCAACGACAACAAGACCGTCCTCCGCGGCGGCTTCGGTGTCTACTACAACGTGATCCCGGTCTACATCGGCATCCGGCAGATCTCCAACGCCAACGCGCCCTTCCAACTCACCGAGACCTTTGAGAGCGGCGCCACCGCGCCCACCCTCACCCTGGCCACCCCCTTCCCGGGCCTCGGCGCCATCTCGGCCAACCCGAACCTGACCGCCGTCAACCGCAACATCCGCAACACGCAGTCGACGCAGTGGAACCTCACCGTCGAACGGGAGCTCGGCGCGCAGTTCGGCCTCCGTCTCACCTACCTCGGCAACAAAGGAACCCGCGTGCCCTGGTACAACTACGAGCGCAATTTGCCCTTCACCCAGGCCCCCGGCACCATTCAGTCCCGCCGCCCCTTCCAGCCCTTTGCCAGCATCGCCACGCTCGATACCAACGGCAACTCCATCACCCACCAGGGCCAACTCGAGGTAACCCGGCGCTTCAGCGGCGGCTTCTACTTCCAGTCCAACTACACCTGGACCAGCACCCTCGACAACGTGCCGATCGTCGGCGGACCGCAGAACCCCTATTACGCCGCCGCTGACCGCGCCAACGGCGATTCCATCCGCAAGCACGTCGCCTACACCTCGCTCACCTACGATCTCCCGTTCGGCCCCGGCAAGAAGTTCGCCAACGTCGGCGGCGTAGCCGGCAAGGTAATCGGCGGCTGGACTGTCGCCTCCATCCTGCAGTTCCGCAGCGGCACGCCCTTCGGCATCGCCTTCAGCCCGAACCAGGCCGGTTGGTATGCCAGCCGCGTCAACGTGGTCAACTCCAACTTCTACCCCTCGAACCGCGACATCGAAGGCTTCATCAACCCCGCTGCCTTCGCGATTCCTGCGCCCTTCACCTTTGGTGATTCGGCGCGGAACATGCTCTTCGGCCCCGGGCAGAAGATCATCGACCTCAGCCTGTTGAAGACCACCCCGATTACCGAGCGCATCCGCGCCGAGTTCCGGGCCGAGGCCTTTAACATGCCGAACACCCCGAGCTTTGGCAACCCCGCCTCGAACCTGACGGCGATCGCCAACTTCGGCAAGATCCGCGGAACCACGGTCGAAGCCCGCGTCGTCCAGTTCGGCCTGAAACTGCTGTTTTAGTGAGGAAAATGCGCGTCTGCATTCTCTTGCTCGTCGCGATGGGGATCCCGGCTTCCGGCCAGGATCCCCTTGCGTTTTTTGAAAGCCGCGTCCGGCCTGTCCTGGTCAAGAACTGCTACCCGTGCCACACCAAATCCGAAATGGGCGGCTTCCGCGTCGACTCGGCCGAACGGATCCGGCACGCCGTCAAGCCGGGCGCTCCGGACGAAAGCCTGCTGCTCGCCCTCGTCGAACACCGCAACCCCCAACGGAAGATGCCCCCGCAGGGCAAGCTCAAAGAAAACGAAATCGCCGACCTGCGCAGCTGGATCGCCGCCGGCGCCGTCTATCCGAAAGCCGGCCCGGCGCCACAACTCGATCCGAAATCGTTCTGGTCCTTCCAACCCGTCAAAGCGGTAACCCCGCCGGCCGGTCCCAGCGCGCCCATTGATCGTTTCCTGGCCGCCCGTTGGAAGGATGCCGGTCTCGCACCCGCCCCTCCCGCCGACCGGCGCACCCTGCTGCGCCGTGTTACCTTCGACCTCACCGGCCTCCCGCCCACCCCCGAAGAGATGGCCGCCTTCCTCGCCGACCGCTCCCCCGGCGCCTTTGCCAAAGTCGTCGATCGCCTGCTCGCCTCGCCCCACTACGGCGAGCGCTGGGCCCGCCACTGGCTCGACGTCGCCCGCTACTCCGACGGCCAGCAGGGCGCGCGCGACGACGATCCCTACCCCAACGCCTGGCGCTACCGCGACTGGGTCGTCGCGGCCCTGAACCGGGATCTGCCCTACGACACCTTCCTCAAAGCGCAGATCGCCGCCGACCTCCTGCCGGACCAGGAACACCTGCCCGCCCTGGGCTTCCAAACCATCGGCGAGAGCGACAACGACCGCCTCGACGTCACCACCCGCGCCATGCTCGGCCTCACCGTTGGCTGCGCCCAGTGTCACGACCACAAGTTCGACCCGATTCCCACCAAAGACTACTATTCGCTGCTCGGAGTCTTTAAGAGCAGCGTCGTCGGCGAACATCCCCTCGTCGCTCCCGCCGTCGTCAAAGCCTATCAGGACGCCAAGGCCGCCGCCGACGAGAAACAAGCCGAACTCAAACGCTTCCTCGAACGGCAGACGGCTCTGGTCGTCGATGTGTTCGCGGCGCAGACCGCTGACTATCTGGTCGCTGTCCGCAGCGGTACACCGCCCGCCGATCTGCCCGCCGAACTGGACGCCGAAGTGCTCGGCCGCTGGAAGGCCTTTCTGCAGAACGCAAAGAGAGACCACCCCTTCTTTGCGCCCTGGTTCGCCCTGCCGCCCAACGCCTCCCCGGCCGAGTTGCGCCAAACCGCTCTCGCCTTGCAGAGGTCGATTCAGACGGTGATCGCCGACAAGAAGGCCGTGGATGACCGCAACTACGTCAAACTCGGCGGCATTGAAGGATTGAAGGACGTCAACCGGCAGATCAGTACGCTCGTCGACGCCCTGCCGGTCGAACGCTTCTACTTCTGGCGCGATATCGCCTCGAGCCCCTTCAAGTCCGAGGACATCAAGTTCGACGGCGGCGTCTACTACTTCACCGGCAAGGCGCTCGACCGCTTTCTCGAACCCCGCGTGCTGCGCTACGCCAACGGCCTGCGGGCCGAAGTCGAGGCGCTCAAAAAAGCGATCCCGCCGCTCTACCCTTTC
Source organism: Acidobacteriaceae bacterium (assembly GCA_020247055.1). Lineage (GTDB taxonomy): Bacteria > Acidobacteriota > Terriglobia > Bryobacterales > Bryobacteraceae. The sequence goes on from JADCJL010000304.1 coordinate 13,819, forward strand.
TGGCATGTTCTCAAAGACAGCGACAAGCCCAAGAACATCCCGGTAGCCATTCGCGGCAACGCCGAGACCCCGGGCGAAG